>NZ_CP075185.1:3348000-3664000 GCF_020510685.1 Dechloromonas denitrificans | reverse complement strand
ATGCTCAAGGACAAGGATATCGTCGGGGCTTTGCTGCCTTTGAAGGGCAAGATTGACATCTGGCATCTGGCGACTTTGCCCGGCCCGCGCGGCGCAACAGCCGAAACCCTGGCCGCCGTCATCGTCGATGCCGGTCTGGGCGGTGAGATCGTCTGCCATGCCTCACCCGCTGCGGCAATGCAGGCAGCGAAGGGAGGGGCCGCCGAAAGTGATAGAATCCTGGCCTTTGGTTCGTTCTACACGGTAGCCGGAGCGCTTCAAGCGTTGCGGAAGAAACCCTAGTACATGGCAGACAACGATACCCAGTTGCAACTCAAAAAGCGCGCCCGTCGCCGGCTGGTGGGTGCGGTCGCCTTCGTTTCGGTGGTGGCCATCGTGCTGCCGCTGGTGATGGATAACGAACCGCGGCAGGTCGTGCAGGATGTGGAGATTCGCATTCCCGGCCAGGACGAGAAGCCGTTTGCCCCGAAATTCGCTGTCGCACCCGTCGACACGGCAGCCAAGCCGCCGGCCGAAGTGCCGGAGCCCAAGGCTGCGGTGGCGCCGAGCGCTCGCGTCGTCGAAGTGGTCAAGGAAGCGCCGGCCGACAAGGCTGTTGAGAAGCCCGTCGTCAAGCCCGAGAAGGCTCCCGAGAAGCCGGTTGCCAAGACGCCCGAGAAACCGGTGGACAAACCGGCTGCCAAAGCGGCGGACAAACCCGTCGAAAAGCCGGTGGTCAAGAATGACGATGCCAAGCGAGCCGCGGCGATTCTTGCCGGACAGGGTGCCGAGGCCAAGCCGGCGGCCAAGGGCGGAGAATTTTTAGTGTTGATCGGGGCATTTTCCAACGAAGCGAATGTCAAAAACCTGAAAGCCAAGCTGAGCGAGCAGGGCATCAAGGTCTTCAGCGAGCCGCTCGATACGCCGCAGGGCAAGAAAATCCGCGTCCGGGCCGGGCCTTTTGCCAGTCGGGAAGCGGCTGAGGCGGCGGCGGCGAAGATGCAGCGTATCGGCGTTTCCGGGGTTGTTGCAGCAAAACAATGACGACGTTCGATTATGTCGTGATCGGCATCATCAGCTTGTCGCTGCTCTTCGGGCTGTGGCGCGGCGTGGTTGGCGAGGTGATTGCGCTGGGCGCCTGGGTGCTTGGCGTGTTTGCCGCCGTCGAGTTCGGTAGCCCGGCCGGGCAGACCGTGTTCACCGGCATCGCCGACCCATCGGTGCGGACGCTGGCCGGTTGTGTATTGATTTTTGTCGGCGTGTTGCTGGCGATGGCGCTGGTCCGCTGGGCAGTGAGCAGCATGGTCAAGGCGCTTGGCTTGAGCCTGTCGGACCGTTTGTTGGGAATGATTTTTGGTTTGGTGCGGGGCGTGCTGGTCACCATGGTGCTGGTTGGCCTGGGTGGCATGACCGCCGCTCCGAAGCAGTCATGGTGGCGCGAAGCGACGCTTTCGCCGCCGTTGGAAACAGCGGTTTTGGTGGCCAGACAATGGTTGCCGGACGATTTGGCAAAACGAATTCGATTTAGTTAGGCAGGAAAAAAACTATGTGCGGGATTTTAGGTGTGGTGGCGACATCGCCGGTCAACCAGTTGCTTTACGACGGTCTGATGGTGCTTCAGCATCGCGGACAGGATGCGGCCGGGATTGCTACCGCGGAAGGCAATACCTTCAACCTGCACAAGGGGCCGGGGTTGGTGCGCGACGTTTTTCGCACGCGCAACATGCGGGCTCTGCCCGGCAACTGGGGTATCGGCCACGTCCGCTACCCGACCGCCGGTTCGGCCTACAACTTTGCCGAAGCCCAGCCGTTCTACGTCAATTCGCCGTTCGGCATCGTGCTCGGTCACAACGGCAACCTGACCAATGCCGAGCAGTTGAAGGGCGAGATGTTCCGTCTCGATCGCCGGCACATCAACACCAATTCCGACTCCGAAGTCCTGCTCAATGTGCTGGCGCATGAGCTGCAATCGGCTTCGCACGGCTATGAGCTGGATGTCGACAGCATTTTCCAGGCGGTCGCCGGGGTGCACCGCCGTTGCCGCGGCGCCTACGCCGTGGTCGCCCTGATTGCCGGTTACGGCTTGCTCGCTTTTCGCGACCCGTACGGCATCCGGCCGCTGGTGTATGGTCAGAACCAGACGCCCGAGGGAACGGAGTATCTGATCGCTTCCGAATCGGTGGCCCTGGATACGCTGGGCTTCGAGATGGTCCGCGATATCGAGCCGGGCGAGGCGGTGTTCGTCAGTCTCGATCATCAGCTGTACAGCCGCCAGTGCGCGCAACAGCCGATCTACGCGCCGTGTATTTTCGAATATGTCTATCTGGCCCGGCCGGATTCGGTCATCGACGGCGTTTCCGTTTACGAAGCCCGTCTGGCCATGGGCGAAGCGCTCGCCGAAAAGGTCAAGAAGCACATTCCGGTCGAGGACATCGACGTCGTCATTCCGATTCCCGACTCCAGCCGGCCGTCGGCCATGCAGCTGGCGCAGGCGTTGGGCATCCCGTTCCGCGAAGGGTTCGTCAAGAACCGCTACGTCGGCCGGACCTTCATCATGCCCGGGCAGTCGATGCGCAAGAAATCGGTGCGTCAGAAGCTCAATACCGTGGGCCAGGAATTCAAGGGCAAGCGCGTGCTGCTGGTGGATGATTCCATCGTCCGCGGGACGACCAGCCGGGAAATCGTTGAAATGGCCCGGGCGGCCGGGGCGACCAAGGTTTATTTCGCTTCCGCGGCACCTCCGGTGCGCTTCCCGAATGTTTACGGTATCGACATGCCGACCCGCTCCGAACTGATTGCCACCGGCCGTGATGGCGAGGGCATCGCCCGCGAAATCGGGGCCGATGCGCTGGTCTATCAGGATCTCGACGCGTTGAAGGATTCGGTGACCAAGCTGCGTGCCGACCTGACCTTGTTCGATGCCTCCTGTTTCGATGGTTGCTACATCACCGGCGATATCGACGAGTACTACCTCGATGCCGTCGAAGGCAAGCGCGGCGGCAAGGCGGGCAAGAACGACGATGATGGCGATGGCAATGCCGCCCAGCAACTGGTGCTGCAATTGGCTTCGGAGGCCCAGGACTGATGAGCGCATTCGACCAGGACGCCGCCTATCGCCCGGAAACCCTGGCCGTCCGTGCCGGCCAGGAGCGCAGCCAGTTCGGCGAGCATTCCGAAGCCCTGTACCTGACCTCGAGCTTCGTCTTTAACAGTGCGGCGCATGCCGCCCGGCGCTTTTCCGGCGAGGAAGAGGGCAATGTTTACGCCCGTTTCTCCAACCCGACCGTCACCATGTTCGAGGAGCGCCTCGCCGCGCTGGAAGGCGCCGAGGATTGCGTCGCCACGGCCAGCGGCATGTCGGCGATCATGGCGCTTTGTCTGGCGCACCTCAAGCAGGGCGATCACATCGTTGCCTCGAACAGCCTGTTCGGCGCCACCGTGCAGTTGTTCAACAACATCCTGTCGCGCACCGGGATCACTACGACCTTCGTTGCGCACACCGATCCGGCGGCCTGGGAAGCGGCGATCCGCCCGGAAACCAAGCTGTTCTTCCTCGAAACGCCGTCCAATCCGCTGACCGAAATCGCCGATATCCGGGCCTTGGCCGCCATTGCCCACGGCAAGGGCATTCTGGTCGCGGTCGACAACTGCTTCTGCACGCCGATCCTGCAACGGCCGCTCGAACTGGGCGCCGACCTGGTCGTCCACTCGGCGACCAAGTTTCTCGACGGTCAGGGACGTGTCCTTGGCGGCGCGGTCTGCGGGGCCAAGAAACTCACCGAGGAAGTCTTCAAGTACCTGCGCACGGCTGGCCCGACGCTGTCGGCCTTCAACGCCTGGGTGCTGTTGAAGGGTCTCGAAACACTGAAAATCCGCATCGACGCGCAGGCCGCCAACGCCCTGCGCCTGGCGAGCTGGCTGGAAGCCCACCCCAAGGTAGCCCGGGTGTTCTACCCCGGCCTGCCGTCGCACCCGCAATATGAGTTGGCGAAAATCCAGCAGAAGAGCGGCGGGGCGATTGTTTCCTTCGAAGTGAAGGGGGCGCGCGAGCAGGCCTGGCAGGTCGTCGATAACTGCAAATTGCTGTCGATTACCGCCAACCTCGGCGATACCAAGACCACCATTACCCATCCCGCCTCGACCACGCACGGCCGCATTTCTCCGGAAGCGCGGGCGGCGGCCGGCATCAGCGAAGTGCTGCTGCGCATCGCCGTCGGTCTCGAAGCGGCGGAGGATCTGCAGGCCGATCTCGAGCGCGGCCTGTCGTTGATCGGCTGATGAAGCAAACGGTATCGGTCGATCTCCTGCAGCCCGGCGTTTTCATCTCGATCGACGAGGTGCGGTGGCTCGATCATCCGTTTTTGCTCAACCGTTTTCGCCTGTCCAGTGAAGAACAGATCAAGGTTCTGCGCAGCCTCGGTCTGAAGACGGTGGCGTGGGATCCGGCACGCAGCACCGCCCAGCCGCTGCCGGAGAAGAACAGCCACGAAGGTGAGGAAGTCGATTTCTCGTCGGCCGTGCTCCATTCGATGCTCGATGCCAAACGCGAGCGCACCGAGCGGGTGCGCCAGCAGCGCGAAGGCCTGGCCCGCTGCGAACGCTTGTTCGAGCAGGAAGCGACGGGGATCGGTGAAATTCTGCGCGATCTCGGCGCGCGCCCCAACGAATCCTGTGGGCGTGCCAAGTCGACGGTCGGCCGTCTGGTCGATCACCTGCTCGATGCCGAAAGCGTGGCCGTGCATCTGGTCAACATGAAGGTCAAGGAGACCGGCCCGGCGCATCACGCGATGAACGTTGTCGTGCTCGCCCTGTTGCTCGGCAAGGCGGCCAAGCTGGGCGAGGAGGAGATGCGTTGGCTGGGCCTGGGGGCGATGTTTCACGACATCGGCAAGGCCGACGTGCCGGCCCGGGTGCTGCGCAATTCACGGCGCACGCCGTCCGAAGAACAGTTTTACCAGGCGCATGTCGGCTACGGCATCAAGTATGCGGCGGCGATTCGCGACCTGCCGGTGCCGGTCAGGAATGTCATCGCCTGCCACCACGAACGCTGGGATGGCAACGGTTTTCCCAACCACCTAGTTGGCGCCAAGATTCCCCGGCTGGCGCGTATCGCGGCGATTGCCAACCGCTACGATAACCTGTGCAATCCCTTCGACCTGACAACTGCCAAGACACCGTCCGAAGCGGTCGCCTTCATGTTCAAGCAGGAGAAGGCCAATTTCGATCCGGAACTGCTGCAACTGTTCGTCAAGGAGATCGGGGTTTATCCGCCCGGCTGCTTCGTGACCTTGAGCGATGGCAGTATCGGTTTGGTCGTTGAAACCAACAGCAACGACCTGTTGCACCCGCTGATCATGCTGCACGACCCGAGCGTGCCACGCAACGAGGCTCTGTTGCTCGACCTGAGTGAGGCCGAGTCCACCATCGAGGCGGCGATCAGCCCCGCCAAACTGCCGGTCGAGGTAGTCGAATACTTGGCGCCACGCGGCCGTATCGACTACTACATCGAAGGCATTCACTGATTTTCTTCGCCGCTCATGCGGCGTTCCTCCCATTTTCCGGAGTTTTCCATGCAATTCAACGAACTCGGCCTTAAGGCCGAACTCCTGCGCGCTGTCAGCGAGCAGGGTTACGACACGCCGACCCCGATCCAGCAACAAGCGATTCCCGCCGTGATGGCCGGGCACGACCTGATGGCCTCGGCCCAGACCGGCACCGGCAAGACCGCCGGCTTCACGCTGCCCATCCTGCACCGCCTGACTTCCGGCCCGAACGCCCAGGTGTCCCGCGTTTCCAAGACGCCGCGCGTGCTGGTCCTGACGCCGACCCGCGAACTGGCGATCCAGGTCGAGGAGAGCGTGCGCACCTACGGCAAGCATCTGCCGATCAACTCGCTGGCCGTTTTCGGCGGGGTCGGCATCAATCCGCAGATCGCCAACCTGCGCCGCGGTGTCGATGTGTTGGTGGCGACGCCGGGCCGATTGCTCGACCACGTCCAGCAACGCACCGTCGATCTTTCGAAAGTCGAGATTTTCGTTCTTGACGAAGCCGACCGCATGCTCGACATGGGGTTCATCCGCGACATTCGCAAGCTTATCGCGCTGTTGCCCAAGCAACGCCAGAACCTGATGTTCTCCGCCACCTTCTCGCCGGAAATCCGCGAGCTGGCCAGCGGCCTGCTGCACAATCCGGTCTCGGTCGATGTCGCCGCCCGCAATACGGCGGCGGAAACGGTGACGCAGCGCGTCATCGAAACCAATCGGGAGCAGAAGAAGGAACTGCTGTGCCACCTGTTCGCGACGCGCGGCTGGCATCAGGTGCTGGTCTTCGCCCGGACCAAGCACGGGGCCGATGCGCTGGCCAAGACGCTGGAAAAGTCCGGCATCCGCTCGGCCGCGCTGCACGGTGACAAATCGCAAGGCGCCCGCACCCGGGCCCTGACCGAATTCAAGGAAGGCAAACTGGTTGCGCTGGTTGCCACCGATATCGCGGCGCGCGGTCTCGATATCGATGCGCTGCCTTACGTCATCAATTTCGAGCTGCCCAATATCGCCGAGGATTATGTGCACCGGATCGGCCGGACCGGCCGGGCCGGCATGGAAGGCGAGGCGATTTCGCTGGTCTGTCACGACGAGCGCGGCAGCCTGCGCGATATCGAAAGACTGATCAAGCGCGAGCTGGAGCGTGAAGTCATCGAAGGCTTCGAGCCGTCGGCGCATGCTGCACCGCGTCCGGTACAGCCGCCGCGCGGCGGGCGCAAGCCGCAGCAGCCGGGCGGCCCGCAGGCGAGAAGGCCGGCCCAGAACGCCGGCAGCCCGCCGCAGCATCGCTCGGGCAGTCGCCACCGCTGATTTCCGCCTCCTTCTTCGGCGTTTGGACGGCGAGGAAGGAGAGTCGATCAGGTATGGCTGGCCGACTTGTCGGCCCCAAAAAACGGCTACTGTGCAAACAGTCGCCGTTTTTTCATGTGCCCGGTTTGAATTGGGGGAGGCGGCGTGCAAAAAAGCGATCTTCCGTTCTGGTGTATGCTGCCACGCCCACCCATGTGTCGGAACTTGTTGCCGTTGCCGAGCAACATCTTCGTTATGTTGTTGTCTGATTTTTTACATTTGATCGAAGTTCAGGCAGTCGGCTGATAAACCCCGATAATCTGCCGGCTAATCAGGAGAAGAACATGCGTTCCATATTCATGGCATTCGCCATATTTTGTCTGCTGGCCCCACCGGCCTCGGCCCAGAGCGGCGTGGTCGAGTTGCCGATTCATCAGGCGGCGCGCGAGGGCAGCGGGGCGGAACTTTCCCGTCTGCTGAAGGCCGACCCGAGCCTGCGCGACGTGCGCACGGCGCTCGGCTCGACGCCTCTGCATCTTGCCGCAATGAATCCGGATCTCAGTGCCATGGCCGCTCTGCTCGCCGCCGGTGCCGATCCGAATGCCCGCGATCTCGACGGTTCGACGCCGATCCACATGGCTGCCTATGCCAGCCGCGCACAGCATGCGCTGGCCTTGCTCAATGGCGGCGCCGATCCCTTGCTGAAAAACAACCAGGGGCGCGACGCTACCGCCATGGCGCGCAAGGTCAAGGCCGACGAGGCCGCCGGCGTGATTTCGCTGTGGATGCTCAAGGGCTGCAAGGCGGGCAAGCCATGCTGAAGCGGATGACGTTGATCACCTTGGGCTGGCTGGCCGGCGCCGCATTCGCCGATGCGCCCTTGCCGCCGGTTACCGTGTATGCGCCGACGGTTTGCCTGGCCTGTATCGATTACGCCGAACATCTGCGCAACAACGGCTTTACCGTCAAGCTGGTGCCGAGCGACGACATGGCCGCCGTCAAGCGCCGCTTGAAAGTGCCGAAACATCTGGAGGCCGAACCGACCGCGACGGTCGCCGGCTATTTCGTCGAAGGCCATGTGCCGGCCGACGATATCAAGGAGTTGCTGCGCGAGAAGCGCAAGGCGCGCGGCCTGTCCGTTCCCGGTTTGCCGCTCGGCGCGCCGGGCCGGGAATTCTCCAGCCCGACCTGCGATACCGCCTGCACCGTGCTTGATGGCGACACCGGCCAGGGCCGCGTCCGCCGCGAGCTATACGAGACGCTGCTCGTCAAGCCGGACGGCGATACCTCGATCTACGCCCGCCACTAGCCTGGCTCAGCGCCGGGCCGCCGGGCCGAACAGCTCGCCGTGCCGGGCATCCAGCCAGGCATCGTCTTCGCCCTGCGGGTTGTTCTCGCGGGTCTGGCTGATCGTCTGGGCGACCAGGCCATCGCCGCGCAGGCGGTAGCGGGTGACGATGCGCGTGAAGGCGGCCGGCGCCAGATTGACGTAGGCGAAACAGGTACTTTCCGGCAGTGCCGGGACGGGCGGCTGGCCGGCGATGCGACCGGCGATCTCGGTGGCGACGATCTGCCCCATCCGGCTCGCCAGTTCGCCGGTCTTCGGATAGTGGCCGAAGAGCGACGAAACGGCACCGACACTGTCGCCGATGACGAAGAGCCGCTCATCTCCGCTGACGCCGAAATTTCGCGGATCGACGGCGGCCCATGCCGAATCGGCCGCGACTAGTCCGCTGCGCCGGCAGATGTCGGCGGCCTGCTGCTGCGGCATGATCAGCGCATCGGTAAAGTTGATTTCGTCGATATCCAGCGTCGCGATGCGGCGATATGGGTCGAGCTGGCGCAGCCGGGTATTCGGCAGGTAATTCACCTGGTCGCGATAGACCTCGCTGAACACCCGCTGATAGGCCGGCCACGGCGCGTTCGGCTCGACTAGCGTGAGGCGGGCCTTGAGGCCGCGCGTCTTGATCGCCTGGGCGATGATCACGGCGCGTTCATAGGGCGCCGGCGGGCAGCGATAGGGGGCGAGCGGCAGCGTCATCAGGAATTCGCCGCCGGAAAAACCGGCGAGTTTCTGCTTCAGGACGTCGAGTTCGCGACCGGCCGTATAGGCGCTCGGGAAATGCTCCCGGGTATGCCGGGCGGCGGCCTGGTCGCCGGCAAACAGGGCCGGATCGGCCTCGGCGATGCCAGCGGCGACGATCAGCCAGTCATAGGGAAAGCTGCCGTGGCTGGTGTCGACCCGGCGCGCTCCGCGGTCGATGCCGAGCACTTCGCCCTGCAGGAAACGATAGCCGAGTGCCTGGGCGGCGCCACGGTAATCCTGGCGCAGCCGGCGGCCGTCATCGAGGCCGGCCAGCCAGCGATTGCTCAGCGGCAGCGAGACGAAGTCCGGATTGCGTTCGATCATCAGCACGTCGCATTGGCTCGCCAGCTGCCGGGCGGCAGCCAGTCCGCCCCAGCCTCCACCGACAATGACGACTTTGGGGCGAACCGGTGCCGCCATGACGGTAGACGCACCGAGCAGACAGGCGGTGCCGAGGAGAAACTGCCGACGGGTAACTATCATCCCGCCAGCTTAACGGGAAACCTCCGTGGCACAAATGATCGAGAACAATTTTGCCGGCAGAGTTGCCGGCAGCCTCGGCCAGGCGCTCAGCCGCCGCCGATGAAGCCGCGTTGCGTGGCAATGTGCATCAGGATCAGCGCGGCCGGCAGGTGTTGCCGCGAATCCGCCGCGGGCAATTCGCTGCGCTGGTTCCAGGCGGCCAGCGAGGTCAGCAGCCCATCGATCCCGTCGTCACGCACTAGTTCGGCAAAGGCATCGCGATGGATGGTGATCAGCCGCAGTCCATCCATCTTGATATCGACCACCTTCCAGCCGGCGGGCGTTTTTTCCATGTCGTAATCGATGGTCCACGGCTTGCTGCCGGGCCGCGTGACAAATGAACGAACGGTCACCCCATCGTCGCCGGGCACCGGCGTCAGCTGTTTGAAGGTGATTGCCGGTTGGTGGGCGTTGGCGAGCGCCGAGACGCAGGTCTGGACCAGCAAATGCCCGAACTCGGCGACCAGGGCCTGCTGCTGTTCCGGCGAAGCCTGGCGCCAGCTGCGCCCGAGTACCAGCTTGGTCATCGTATCGATGGCAAACAGCGAGCGGATTCGTGCTTCGACCGCATTGCTGAGGCTGGCGGCTGGCGGCTCAAGGCTCGCCGGATCGTGCTCGGCCCGGTAATGGCTGGCGATCTCCAGCAAATCCCGGGTTGCCGTACTGAGCAATTCCTGCGGCGGAAGCTCGCCGGCCGCCTGCGTCGCGAGGATCTGTAGATTGTCGTGTTGCGCATTCAGGGCCGGCGTAAATGATGGCGGAATTGTTGCGGCCAAAACAACCAAGGCCTTCATGGTCAGGCTGTGCATGATGTCCCTCCCGAATCAATGCTGCGATGCTCTGCACGAGACATCCGCTACGCAATCGCCATGCCTGAAAAATAAATCGCATAAAACCATGGGCTTGCGTTCTTCGAGAAGGCTGCCTGGCAGCCATGTGTAATGCCGGTGATACAGGTCGCATCGTCCGGCAGATGGGCAGATGCCACGGAACCGTGGCGTTATCGGTCATCCGAGCGTCCAGTCTTGGCTGGTTGCCGCCCCGGCAGCGCCACCGCGTTGCACCGGCGACGCTGTATCCCGATTGAAACAGTGCCGGCCACAAGAGTCTGTCTGTCGGCGCACTTAGAGGTCAGGCGACGAGTAAAATCCCCAAGGGCGGTCGTTACGCCAAAAAATAACATTCGTTCAGGGAGAGAAACATGCCGGTCAAACTCGTTCAGTCCACCGCTTCGGCTTACCAGTACCCATTGCTCATCAAGCAATTGCTGTTGACGCCGCTGGTCATCGCGCCGGAGCAGGAGATTACCTATCAGGGCAAGCTGCGCTACAACTACCGAACGCTGAACGAACGCATCGGCCGGCTGGCCAACGGTTTGCAGCAGCTTGGCGTGGCCGCCGGGCAGACGGTGGCGATGATGGATTGGGACAGCCATCGGTACCTGGAGTGTTTCTTTGCCGTGCCGATGATGGGGGCGGTCCTGCAGACGGTGAACGTGCGTCTTAGCCCGGAGCAGATTCTCTATACGCTGAATCACGCCGGGGCCGATGTGCTGCTGGTCAACAGCGAGTTTTTCCCGGTGCTGGCCCAGATCGCGCCGCAGCTGGAGACGGTGAAGACTTTCGTGCTTTTCTCCGACGAGCCGGCGATGCCGGCAGCGCCGGTGCGCATGGCGGCCGAGTACGAAAGCATGCTGGCTGCGGCTTCCAGCGACTACGACTTCCCGGATTTCGACGAAAACGCCCAGGCGACGACCTTCTACACGACGGGCACGACGGGCAATCCGAAAGGCGTCTATTTCAGCCATCGCCAGCTCGTCCTGCACACCCTGGGCTGTGCCGCCGCGATGGGCGGCGCCAACCGGCAGGGGCATATTCATCGCGAAGACGTCTATATGCCGATGACGCCGATGTTCCACGTGCATGCCTGGGGCTTTCCCTATTTGGCGACGATGATGGGCATCAAGCAGGTTTATCCGGGTCGTTATCAGCCGGAGACGATCTGCCGCCTGATCAGCACGGAAGGGGTGAGTTTCTCGCATTGCGTGCCGACCATCCTGCACATGATCCTCAGCCATCCACACGCCAAGACCACCGATTTCAGCGGCTTGAAAATCCTCATCGGCGGCGCGGCGATGCCGGAAGCGATGGCCATTTCGGCCCAGAAGCTCGGCATGGATCTGTTTACCGGCTATGGCATGTCGGAAACCTGCCCGGTGCTGAGCATGGCCCACCTCGAAAGCGTCGATCTCAACCGTTCACTGGAAGAGCAGGCGGTGATTCGGGCGAAGACCGGCCGGCCGCTGCCCTTGGTCGATCTGCGCATCGTCGATCCGGAGATGGCCGATGTCGCCCACGACGGCAAGACGACCGGCGAAGTCGTGGTCCGTGCGCCATGGCTGAGCCAGGGCTATGTCGCCGCGCCGGAGGCTTCCGAAGCGCTGTGGGCGGGCGGCTATTTGCACACGGCGGATATCGGCAACATCAACCCGGCCGGCTACCTGAAGGTCACCGACCGTATCAAGGATGTCATCAAGACCGGCGGCGAATGGACTTCCTCGCTGCAACTGGAAGACATCATCGCCAAGCATGAGGCGGTGCATGAGGTCGCCGTGATCGGCGTACCCGACGACAAGTGGGGCGAGCGGCCGCTGGCGCTGGTCTTGCTCAAGCCGGAGTTCGTCGGCCAGATCACCGAGCACGCGCTGCGCAATTACGCCGCGCACGCCATCGAGACGGCCGGCATTTCACGCTACGGCGTGCTGTTGCAGGTGAGCTTCGTCAAAACCCTGGTCAAAACCAGCGTCGGCAAGATGAACAAGCGGCTGATGCGGGCCGATCCCGGCGCCCTCTGCATCTGATTCGAGTCGGCCGCGGCAGTCCCCTTGCGGGCTGTGGCGGCCGACCCGGCCCATGCCTTACGCAGAGCGCAGCCTGGACAGCTGGCGGTCGTGCCAGCCGGAGAGCAGCGCGATGGCCGTGCTCGAGCCGATCAGCGCCATGAACATGTCGGATTGCGTATCCCAGACATCGCCCTGGGTACCGAGGAATTCGTCGGCGCCCTGGCCCATCCACAGCGCGGCGGCCCATTCGATCAGCTCGTAGCTGGCGCTGATCGCCAGCGCGATGCAGATGCACAGGAAGCCGGCCATCCGGCGGCCATTGACATAGGCGCCGCGCAGCAGGATTTCGCGGGCCACCAGCGCCGGCACGAAGCCCTGCAGCAAATGGCCGAGCTTGTCGTAGGGATTGCGCACGGTACCGAGCAGGTCCTGCAGCCAGAAACCGAACGGGACGCGGGCATAGGTGTAGGCGCCGCCGCCGATCAGGACCAGGGCGTGTACGGCGATCAGCAGATAAAGCAGGGTGGTCAGCGGATAGCTTTTGCGGGTGACCAGCAGCAGCGGCAGGGCGATCAGCACCGGCGCCACTTCCATGAGCCAGGTCAGGCGCTCGTAGGGCGCGATGCCGGAGACGATCAGGGCGGCGCTGACGATGGCCACCAGCATGGCTTTGAGGATATTGCCGTTGTCCATCTCAGCCCTCGTTGCGGATCAGGTTAAGCAGTTCTTCGCCATAGTGCTCGATCTTGGCGCTGCCCATGCCGGTGATGCCGGCCAGCAGGCCATGGCTGACCGGACGGACTTCGGCCAGTTCGCGCAAGGTCTTGTCGTGCAGGATGACGTAGGCCGGTACGCCTTGTTCCCTGGCGGTATCGCTGCGCCATTGGCGCAAGGTCTGGAACAGTGCTTCGTCGGCCGCCGACAGGTCGCTGTGCACAACTGTGCTGCTGCGCGACGGGCTGCTGCTCTTGCGTTTGACCGGCCGGCGCAGTTCGACGCGCTGGCCGCCCTTCAACACCAGGCGGGCGGCGTCGGTCAGTTGCAGGGCGCCGTGCTCGGCCATGTCGACATGGACCAGGCCGGCCGCTGCCAACTGGCGGAAGACGCTTTTCCAGGCATGCTCGTCGAGATCGGCGCCGACGCCGAAGGTCGGCAGCTGATCGTGGTTCCACTGCTTGATCTTGTCGGTCGCTTTGCCGCGCAGGATGTCGGTCAGATGGCTGACGCCGAAACGCATGCCGGTGCGGAAGATGGCCGACAGCGCCTTCTGGGCGGCCAGTGTGCCATCCCACAGTTCCGGCGGGTCCTGGCAGACGTCGCAGTTGTGGCAGGGCGCGCGTTCTTCGCCGAAATAGTTGAGCAGGACCTGGCGCCGGCAGCGGGGGGCTTCGCAATAGGCGAGCAGCGAGGTCAGGCGTTGCGACTCAAGGATTTTCTGGCCCTCGCCGGCGCCCGATTCGGCGATGCGCGAGTGTTGCAGCGCGACGTCCTGCATGCCGTAGGTCATCCAGGCTTCGGCCGGCTCGCCGTCGCGACCGGCCCGGCCGGTTTCCTGGTAATAGGCCTCGATGCTCTTCGGCAGATCGAGGTGGGCGACGAAGCGGACATCCGGCTTGTCGATGCCCATGCCGAAGGCGATGGTGGCGCACATCACCAGCCCTTCTTCGCGCAGGAAGCGGCGCTGGTTGGCGGCCCGCGTCGCGACCGGCAGCCCGGCGTGGTAGGGCAGGGCCGAGTAGCCCTGGGCCGACAACCATTCGGCGGTTTCCTCGACCTTCTTGCGCGACAGGCAATAGACGATGCCGGCCTGGCCTTTGCGGCCGGCCAGGAAAGCGAGCAATTGTTTCTTCGCATTGTCCTTCTCGACCACGGTGTAGCGGATATTCGGGCGGTCGAAACTGGACAGGAAGACGCGCGCTTCGCCGAGGCCGAGGCGGATCAGGATTTCGCTGCGCGTTGCCTGGTCGGCGGTGGCGGTCAGCGCAATGCGCGGCACGTTCGGGTAGCGTTCGTGCAGGGCGGAAAGCTGCAGGTATTCCGGGCGGAAATCGTGGCCCCATTGCGAGACGCAGTGCGCCTCGTCGATGGCAAACAGGGCCAGTTTGCCGGCTTCGTCTAGGGCGTCGAGCATCGACAGCGTGCGGTCGAGCAGCAGGCGTTCGGGGGCGATATAGACGAGGTCGAGATTGCCACTGAAAATGGCCTGCTCGACGGCCTGCGCCTCCCGCCAGTCGAGCGTCGAATTGAGGCAGGCGGCCTTGACGCCGAGCTGGGTCAGCGCATCGACCTGGTCCTGCATCAGCGCGATCAGCGGCGAGACGACGACGGCGCAGCCCGGGCGGAGCAGGGCGGGAATCTGGTAGCACAGGCTTTTGCCGCCACCGGTCGGCATCAGCACCAGTGCATCGCCGCCGCCGCCGATATGGTCGATGATCTCGGCCTGGGCGCCTCGGAAGGCGGGGTAGCCGAAAACGTCGCGCAGGATCTGCAGTGCGGACGACTGGCTCATGGTTGCGGTCGCCACCGGATTACGACCGTTTTTCCGGCAGGATGGCTTCGCGGCGCAGGGCCTCGCCATCCCAGACCAGGCATTCGCCGCGCTCTTCATGCCAGTCGGCGAGTACCCAGCGTTCGACATGAATGCCGTCGACGATATGGTCGTGCATCGCCGGTTGATGGGTGTGGCCGTGAATGAAGGTGGCGTAGCCGTGTTCGCGCAGGAAATCGTCGGTCGCCGCCGGCTGCAAATCGGTGTACGGATTGGCCTTGTCGCGCTGGCTCGATTCGCTGATTTCGCGCATCTGGGCGGCGATGATCCGGCGCTCGGCGAGCGGCTTGGCGAGCAGCGCTGCCTGCCATTCCAGATTGCGCGCCTGGGCGCGGAAGGCCATGTAGGCGGTATCGTCGAGGCAGAGGGCGTCGCCGTGCGAGAGCACGAACTGCCATTCGGCCGTCGACAGGATGTACGGGTCGTTCACCAGCTTGACGCCGCTCGCTGCGGCAAAGCCGGCGCCGAGCAGGAAGTCGCGATTGCCGTGCATGGCGCTGATTTTCAGGCCGCTTTCAGCGGCCGCCCGCAAGCCGGCGACGATCTCGGCATTGAACGGATCGGCCAGGTCGTCATCGCCGATCCAGGCCTCGAACAGGTCGCCGAGAATGTACAGCTCGGTCGCCTGGCGGGCACGCCCGGCAAGAAACTGGCGGAACAAACAAGTCGCCCCGGGTGACCGGGGCGACAGGTGCAGATCGGAAATGAAGAGGATCAAACGATTTCGGCTTTTTCGATGATCACGTCTTCGGCCGGCACGTCCTGATGGAAGCCCTTGTTGCCGGTCTTCACGGCGCGGATCTTGTCGACCACGTCGAGGCCTTCGACGACTTCGCCGAACACGCAGTAACCCCAGCCTTGGCCGGACGGCGACTTGAAGTCGAGGAAATCGTTATCGACGGTATTGATGAAGAACTGGGCGGTCGCCGAGTGCGGATCGTTGGTGCGCGCCATGGCAATGGTTCCACGCTTGTTCTTCAGGCCGTTGGCGGCTTCGTTCTCGATCGGTTCGTTGCATGGCTTCTGGTTCATGCCCGGCTCCATGCCGCCGCCCTGAATCATGAAATTCTTGATGACGCGGTGGAAAACCGTGTTGTCGTAGTGGCCGGCCTCGACGTAGGCGAGGAAGTTGGCGACCGTCTTCGGCGCCTTCTCGGCATTCAGTTCGAGGGTGATGACACCGTGGTTGGTGGTGAGCTTGATCATTGGGTATCCTTATTTTTCCGAGATGATTTTGACGTTCTGGATGACGACTGGCGTCGTCGGTACGTCCTGGTAGTAGCCAGCGCTGCCGGTCGGCACCTTGGCGATCTTGTCGACGACGTCCATGCCCTGGGTCACCTTGCCGAACACGGTGTAACCCCAGCCGCGCGGGTCGGCCGTGGTGCGGTGATTGAGGGCGTCGTTGTCCTTCAGGTTGATGAAGAACTGGACGCGGGCTGAATGCGGGTCCTGGGTGCGGGCCATCGCGATGCTGCCACGTTCGTTAGGCAGGCCGTTCGGGCTTTCGTTCGGCAGCGCCGGGGTGATCACTTTCTTTTCTTCCATGGCGCGGTTAAAGCCGCCGCCCTGGATCATGAAGCCGTTGATCACGCGGTGGAAAATGGTCGCTTCGTAAAAGCCGTGCTTGGCATTGTAGAGGAACATCTCGACTGTCTTCGGCGCCTTCTCCGGATACAGTTCAAGCGTGATCTTGCCCAGCGAGGTGGTCATTTCCAGCGTCGGCGTCGCCCACACGGCGAGGGAGGCCAGCAGGCCGGCGGCCAGGGCGGAGATCTTTTTCAGCATCAGGCAGTTCCTTCGTAAATGATTTTCCACTTGCCGTTTTCGCGCAGCCAGTACTGGCGCTTCTTCATCTGGTTGTTCAGGTTGTTGCTGCGGTAATCCTGATCGAAGGTGACGACGACGACTTCTTCCTTGCCCGGATTGCGGAACACCGAGAGGTTGTCGGTCTTGATCTTGATCCACTCCTTGCTGGCGTTGACCTGCTTCTTCTGCGCCGCGAACTGGTCATAATCCTGATCGCCGGACTTGAAGCGCTTCGAGTAATGGCGCATGTAGCGTTCGCTGTCGCGACTTTCCCAGTCGCTACGCCAGCTGTTGATAGTCTTGTTCAATTCGTCGCGTTCGCGGGCCCAGTCGTCGAGCGACAACCATTCGACGGAGTTGCTGATGATCACCGGAGTCAGGCCGACCTGCAGGTTCTTGGCGATCGCATCGAGATCCTGGTTGGTCAGTACGACGCAGCCATCCGAGGCGCGCGGCGGGCGGGCAAAGGTGTTGGACGGCGTGCCGTGCAGCCAGATGCCGCTGCCTTTGCGGCCCTGCTGCTTGTCCAGTTCGTTCGGGTAATTGATCGGGAAGGCGCCGCTGCCGTACAGGTCCGCCAGTTTTTGCCGGGGCAGGTTGGCGGTGACGTGGTAAACGCCAACCGGGGTCTTCTTGTCGCCTTCGGCCAGTTTCTCGGCGCCCAGCTTGCCGTGGGTGACGTAGTAATCGGCAACGAAGCGCGGCCGGCCGCCATGGGCCTTGTCGTTTTCATAGAGATACAGGCGGGAGCGTTTGGTGTCGACGACGATGGCGTAACGCTGATCCGGTTGCATCTGCAACAGGTAGCGCGGCACGAAGTTGGCCTCCGGCTTTTCACGATAGCCCTTGAGGCGGACGATGGCCTCGGCGCGCAGGTCGGCGACCTTGTCGGCCGGGGCGCCGTTCAGGGCGCCAAAGGTCTGGATCTGCTGCGTCCTGGCGAGCAGCAGATCACCCTTGATCAGATTGGCGAGCCGGTAGTTCGGGTGTTGCCGGAGCAATGCCTCGGTCTGTTGCAGTGCATTGCTCAGATGATTGGCCTCGATTTCCTTGAAAATCGAGGTCAGCTGAGCCTCCGGGCCGGAGTCGGAAACGGTTGCCGGCGACAGCCCGTGCGGGGCGGCCGCTGACCGGCGGGCCGGCGCAGCGGCGTCCGATGCTTCGGCCGGGAACCCGGATTCCACGGACTCCAGCGGCAAGGTCGTTGCCGGATCAGGTGCCGCGAGGCGGTAAATCAGGGCGCCGCCGGACAGGCAGCCGACCAGCCCGAGAATGACAAATTTGCGGCTCAACATCAGCGCGCGTTTTCTTCCTTGATCAGCCACTTGCTACCCGAGCGGACGAGAATCAATGTCTTGCTGGCCGAGCTGCTCAAACTGCCTGCCTTGTAGCTCTGGCGAAACTTCACCGTGGCCTTGTCGCCATTGACCGAAATCTGCGGGTTATCGACGCTGACCGAAATCTTGCCCGACTTGCCGGCGATGCGGTCTTCGCGCTCGGCTTCCCAAGCCTTGCGGGACATTCCCTTGGGCGTGTTGAAGTCGCTGGCGTAAGCGCCGAGGTAGGCCTTCATGTCCTTGCGCGACCAGGCGCTGGCCCAGGCGTTGATGGCCTTGGCGATATCGTCGCTGGCAGGGTCGGCCTTGCTTGGCGCCGGGGCCGGCGGCGGATTGGCGGCGACGGCCGGAGCCGGTTTGGCTTCGACCGGCTTGGCCGGGGTGTTGTTGGCGGCGGCGCCCGGCGTCGCGGTGACGACACTGGCGGTCGGCGCGGAGGCGGGGGGGGCGACCGGGGCGGGTTTGGCGGCGACCGGAGCGGCAGCGACCGGAGCGGCAGCGACCGGGGCCGGCACTGGCGGTTTGACGTTGCCCTTGCCGGAAGTGGTGATCAGGTCGCGAATCAGCGCCAGCTTGTTCTGGGTGGCGGGATTCGAGTTGTCCAGTTGCAGGGCCTTGTCGTAGGCCTGGCTGGCCAGCTTGGCATAGACGTCGCCGAGGTTTTCGTAGGCGATGGCGTAGGAAGGGTGAGTCCTTATGGCCATTTCGAGTGCCGTGCGCGCCTTGTCGTATTGCTTCTGCTGGGCGTAAAGCACGGCCAGGTTGTTATAGGGCTCGGGCAGTTCCGGGTAGTCTTCCGACAGCTTGGTGAAAATGTTGATCGCCTCGGCCGGCTTGTTCATCTCGGTGTAAATCAGGCCTTTCAGGAAGCGGCCCTGGGCGTCCTTGGGGCGGCTGCTCAGGTAGGCGTCGACCTTTTCGAGGGCTTGCGGATACTGACCCTGCTTGATCAGTCGCTGAACTTCCGGCAGGTTGTCGGCAAAAACGGGCGCGGCGAAGCCGATCGCCAGGCCGATAGCCAGTGCACGCAGCGTCTTGAGCTGCTGGAAACGGGGCTTGGGCAGGGATTTGGTGGTCATCGCTATGCTATAATTTTCAAGGTTATACAATCTTCCGATTCTACCAAAAACGCCGATGTTTCCATAGGTTTAAGCGCTCCGGCGGCGCCACGAATTCATCCCGGCATGCTAAAAATCCACAATTCCCTGAAGCGCGAAAAGCAGGTTTTCGTCCCTATTGAACCGAACAAGGTTCGCATGTATGTCTGCGGCATGACGGTCTATGACTACTGTCACCTCGGTCATGCCCGAGTGATGGTTGTTTTCGACCTGGTTTACCGCTGGCTGAAGGCCTCCGGTTACGACGTCACGTATGTTCGGAACATTACCGATATCGACGACAAGATCATCAAACGGGCGGCAGAAAACGGCGAGACGATCCAGCAGCTGACCAATCGTTTCATCGCTTTCATGCATGAAGATGCCGATGCGCTGGGCGTGCAGCGCCCGGACTTCGAGCCGCGGGCGACCGAGTTCGTGCCCGAAATGCTCGACCTGATCGGCAAGCTGGAAGCTGGCGGCCTGGCTTATCAGGCCTCCGATGGCGATGTGAATTACGCGGTGCGCAAGTTTGACGGTTACGGCAAGCTGTCCGGCAAGTCGCTCGACGACCTGCGGGCCGGCGAGCGGGTCGAGGTCGAGTCGGCCAAGCAGGATCCGCTCGATTTCGTGCTGTGGAAACATGCCAAGCCCGGTGAGCCGGCCTGGGAATCGCCGTGGGGCGAGGGCCGGCCGGGGTGGCATATCGAGTGTTCGGCGATGAGCTCGAAACTGCTCGGCGAACATTTCGACATCCATGGCGGCGGGCAGGATCTGCAGTTCCCGCACCATGAAAACGAAATTGCCCAGTCGGAAGGCGCGCATCACTGCACCTTCGTCAATTACTGGATGCACAACGGTTTCGTCCGCGTCGACAACGAGAAAATGTCGAAATCGCTCGGCAACTTCTTCACCATCCGCGAAGTGCTGGCCCGTTACGACGCCGAGGTGGTGCGCTTCTTCATTTTGCGCGCCCACTACCGCAGTCCGCTGAATTACTCGGATGCCCATCTCGATGACGCCAAACGCAGTCTGGACGGCCTCTATTTCGCCCTGCGCGATGTGCCGCCGGCGGCTGTCGAGATCGACTGGAGCCACGATTTCGCTGCCCGTTTTGCCGCTGCGCTGGACGAGGATTTCGATTCGCACGGGGCCGTTGCCGTGCTTTTTGAATTGGCAGGTGAAGTCAATCGTCAGCGCAGTGCCGAATTGTCCGGCTTGCTGAAGGCGCTGGGCGGCGTGATCGGTTTGCTGGAACGTGAGCCGATGGTTTATCTGCGCGGCGATGCGGCGGCCGGCGGACTGGACGAGGTGGCCATCGAGCAACTGATCGCCGAGCGGGCGGCAGCCAAGAAGGCGCGAAATTTTGCCGAGGCGGATCGCGTTCGCGACGTGCTGAAAGCTGCCGGCATCGCGCTGGATGACAGTGCCCAGGGCACCACCTGGCGGCGCGCCTGAAGGTCTGACGGTGAATGTAAAACGGCCCTGGAAAGGGCCGTTTTTACGTGTGAAGCGCTGCGTTTGCGAAGGCTGGACTACTTCAATATCTTGCCGCCCGGGCCGACGACGGTCAATTCAACAAAGCGCGAACCGACACGGCTGTTCGCCGAGTAGCCGATGCGGTAGCCGCCAAAGTCCACGCCGTTCATGCTTTCCAGCGATGTGACCAGTTTGTCGCGGCTCAGATCCTTGCCGGAGCGTTTCAGTCCTTCGACCAGGGTGCGGGCCATCAAGTAGCCTTCCATGCCGTAGTACGAATAATTGCCGGATTTGACGGACAGCTTCTGATAATCGCGGACAACCAGCGTCGCATCATTCCAGGGGTAGGGCACGACTTGGGAAATGCCGATGCCACGGGCTTCCGGCCCGAGTTCCTGAACCAGTTGTTCGGTGCCGACCGGTGACAGGGTCATTAACATCGGGTTCTGCCCGGCTTTTTTCATCCCTTTGACGAAGGCGGCTGTCGGTTTGTACAGCGTGACCATGATCACGGCCTGCGGGTTGGCCTTGGCGATGGCCTCTATTGCCTTGCCGACTTCGGTCGAGTTCCGTTCGACGGTGCCGACGGCGGATGGCGCCAGATTGTGTTTCTTGAGGGCTGTCGTGACGCCTTCCAGTCCGGATTTGCCGAAACCATCGTTCTGGTAGAAAACGGCAATGCTTTTCAGTCCCAGTGAAATCAGCTGATTGACGATGGCGTCGGTTTCATCGGCGTAGCTGGCGCGGACATTGAACATGTAGCGCGAATTCGGATTGGCGCTGATCGGTTCGCGCAGCGTCGAGGCGCCGGAAATGGTGCCGATCAGCGGAACGCCGGCCGGACCGAAGACGTTGTTCATTGCCTCGGTGGTCGGGCTGGAACCGTAATAGGCGAGCAAGGCAAAAGCGTTCTTGTCCTTGACCAGGGCCTTGGTGTTGGCGACCGTTTTCTCGGTTTCGTAGCCGTCATCCAGCGCCACCAGATCGAGCTTGCGGCCGTTGATGCCGCCCATCTTGTTGACCTGCGCAAAATAAGACTGGATGGTCTGGCGCATCTCGAGGCCGTAAGCGCCATTGGGGCCGGAGAACGGGGCGGACATGCCGATGGTGATGGTGGTGTCGGTGACGCCTGGTTCGTTCGCCCAACTAACGGCCGAAAAAACAATTGCGCCAACGCTGGCTAGCCACTTCAGGACTCGCATGTTCAGTCTCCCCCGTTCGTAATCCGTTGATTCTAGCAGTCGAAGCAGCATCCGGGGAACAGGAAAATCTCTTACTTTGGTAATGCTTTGGCCATTCTGCCGGCTAACACTTATCTGAATGAAATATCCCCTGCCGGGCAGGTTTTCTGCTGGGCAGGGGACAGGAACGATAGCGGGTTACGGGCACGCAGCCGCTAGTCCATAAGCATCCTGGACATGGTAACAAGATCAGGAGTCACTCGGCGAAAAAGTCCTTGACCTTGTCCATCCACGATTTGGCGCGAGGGTTGTGTTTGGCATCGTTGTCACGACTCGACTCTTCCAGCTCGCGCAGCAGTTCGCGCTGCCGTTCGGTCAGATTCACCGGTGTTTCAACCACGACATGGCACATCAGGTCGCCGTGCGTATGGCTGCGGACGCCCTTGATGCCTTTGCCGCGCAAGCGGAAGATCCGCCCGGACTGGGTTTCCGCCGGAATCTTGATACCGGCTGCACCATCCAGTGTCGGGATTTCGATTTCGCCACCGAGTGCTGCGGTGGTGAAGGAAATCGGCATTTCGCAATGCAGATCGTTGTGGTCGCGGGTGAATACGGTGTGCTGTTTGAGGTGAATCTGCACGTACAGGTCGCCCGGTGGGCCTCCGTTGACGCCGTGCTCACCTTCGCCGGCCAGCCGTATCCGATCGCCCTCATCAACCCCGGCCGGAATCTTGACGGCCAGTGTCTTGTGCTGCTTGATGCGCCCGGCGCCGCCGCAGCTCTTGCAGGGCTCGGGAATGTAGCGGCCGGTGCCATGGCACTTCGGGCAGGTCTGCTGGATCGAGAAGAAACCTTGTTGCAGGCGAACCTGACCGGAACCGCTGCAGGTCGGACAGGTTTTCGGCTGCGTGCCGGGTTTCGCCCCCGAACCATGACAGGGTTCGCAGACTTCCATGGTTGGAATCCGGATCTTGGTTTCCGTGCCGTGCGCGGCCTGTTCCAGCGAGATTTCCAGGTTGTAGCGAAGATCGGCGCCGCGGTAAATGTTCGAGCGTCCGCCGCCACCACCGCCGCCGCGCCCGCCGAAAATTTCGTCAAAGATGCCGCCGAAGGCATCGGCAAAACCCGCCCCGCCGCCGAAGCCGCCACCGCCCATGCCAGCCTGCGGATCGACACCGGCATGACCGTACTGGTCGTAGGCGGCGCGTTTCTGGCCGTCCGACAGAATTTCGTAAGCTTCCTTGACTTCCTTGAACTTTTCTTCGGCCCCTGGGGCGTCCGGGTTGCGGTCAGGGTGATGCTTCATGGCCAGCTTACGGTAGGCCTTCTTGATTTCTTCTTCACTGGCGTCGCGGTTGACGCCGAGAATTTCGTAAAAGTCGCGTTTTGACATGTTTCCTAGCCGTCAAGTGACAAAGGCGCCGAGCGCCGTCGGAGGTTTTCCGCGGACTCGGCGCCGAACTGTGGACTCAGATTATTTCTTGTCCTTGACCTCGGTGAACTCGGCATCAACCACATCGCCTTCGTCCTTGGGGGCCTGCTGCTGGGCGCCGCCTTCGGCGCCGGCACCGGCTGCCGCACCTTCAGCCTGTTGCTGGGCATACATCTTTTCACCCAGTTTCTGGGCGGCCTGGCTCAGGGCTTCGGTCTTGGCCACGATGGTTTCCTTGTCGCCTTCGCGGAGCACGTCCTCGACATCCTTGATGGCGGCTTCGATGGTGGCCTTTTCAGCCGCATCGAGCTTGTCGCCATATTCGGTCAGCGACTTCTTGACCATGTGCACCATGCCGTCGGCCTGGTTGCGGGCATCGGCCAGTTCGTGCACCTTCTTGTCGTCCTCGGCATGCAGCTCGGCATCCTTGACCATCGCCTGGATTTCGGCTTCGGACAGGCCGGAGTTGGCCTTGATGGTGATCTTGTTTTCCTTGCCGGTCGCCTTGTCCTTGGCGGTGACGTGCATGATGCCGTTGGCGTCGATGTCGAAGATCACTTCGATCTGCGGCGTGCCACGCGGGGCCGGCGGGATGCCTTCCAGATTGAACTGGCCGAGGCTCTTGTTGCCCGAAGCGACTTCGCGCTCGCCCTGCAGGACGTGGATGGTCACGGCGGACTGGCTGTCGTCGGCGGTCGAGAAGACTTGCGAAGCCTTGGTCGGGATCGTCGTGTTCTTCTGGATCAGCTTGGTCATGATGCCGCCCAGGGTTTCGATACCGAGCGACAGCGGGGTGACGTCGAGCAGCAGCACGTCCTTGACTTCGCCCTGCAGCACGCCGCCCTGGATGGCTGCGCCAACGGCAACGGCTTCGTCAGGGTTCACGTCCTTGCGCGGATCCTTGCCGAAGATTTCCTTGACCTTCTCCTGCACCTTGGGCATGCGGGATTGGCCGCCGACCAGGATGATGTCGTCGATGTCGCTGATCTTGCAGCCGGCGTCCTTCAGTGCCGTGACGCACGGAGCAATGGTGCGCTCGACCAGCTCGTCAACCAGCGATTCGAATTTGGCGCGGGTGATCTTCAGCGCCAGGTGCTTCGGACCGGAGGCATCGGCGGTGATGTAGGGCAGATTGATTTCGGTCTGCTGGCTCGAGGACAGCTCGATCTTGGCCTTTTCGGCAGCTTCCTTGAGGCGCTGCAGGGCCAGCACGTCAGACTTCAGGTTGACGCCGGATTCCTTCTTGAACTCGTCGATGATGTAGTCGATCAGGCGCTGGTCGAAGTCTTCGCCGCCGAGGAAGGTGTCGCCGTTGGTGGCCAGCACTTCGAACTGCTTTTCGCCATCAACGTCGGCGATTTCGATGATCGAGATGTCGAAGGTGCCGCCGCCGAGGTCATAGACGGCGATCTTGCGATCCTTGCCCGGGGCCTTGTCCATGCCGAAGGCAAGGGCGGCGGCGGTCGGTTCGTTGATGATGCGCTTGACTTCCAGACCGGCGATGCGGCCGGCGTCCTTGGTCGCCTGGCGCTGGCTGTCGTTGAAGTAGGCCGGCACGGTGATGACGGCTTCGGTGACTTCCTCGCCCAGATAATCTTCGGCGGTCTTCTTCATCTTGCGCAGCACTTCGGCGGAGACCTGCGGCGGGGCGATTTTCTTGTCGCGCACGGCCACCCAGGCGTCGCCGTTGTCGGCCTTGACGATCTTGTAGGGCATCAGCGAGATGTCCTTCTGGACTTCTTTTTCTTCGAAGCGGCGACCGATCAGACGCTTGACGGCGTACAGCGTGTTCATCGGGTTGGTCACGGCCTGGCGTTTGGCCGGGGCGCCGGAGAGGATTTCGCCATCTTCGGCGTAACCGATGACGGACGGCGTCGTACGGGCGCCTTCGGAGTTTTCGATAACCTTCGGCTGGCCGCCTTCCATGATGGCCACGCAGCTGTTGGTGGTGCCGAGGTCAATACCAATAATCTTGCCCATGTTCTATTCCTTTACTGAATACAAATGAATTTGTGATGTTCTGGAGTTGGGGGCGGCGCCCCTGATTTCAAGACTTCGGTTTGGCGACCATGACCAATGCCGGGCGCAGGGTGCGGTCGGCGATCAGGTAGCCCTTTTGCAGTACGGTGACGACGGTGTTGGCTTCCTGCTCGGAATCAACCATGCCGATTGCCTGATGTTTGTGCGGGTCGAACTTCTCGCCGGCCGGATTGACTTCGACCAGGGCGTTCTTTTCGAAGGCAGAGACCAGTTGCTTCAGGGTCAGCTCGACGCCGGACTTGAAGCTGTCAACGGTTTGCTCCTGGACTGCCAGCGCCGCTTCCAGGCTGTCCTTGACGGCCAGCAGTTCGCCGGCGAATTTCTCGACGGCAAATTTGTGGGCTTTTGAAATGTCGTCCTGGGCGCGGCGGCGGATGTTTTCGCCCTCGGCCTTGGCGCGCAGCCAGGCGTCATAGTGCTCGGCCGCCTTCAGTTCCAGCTGGCGAAATTGTTCTTCGACGCTGGGCAGGGTGTCGGTGTGTTCGGCGGCAGCCGGCTCAACGACGGTTTCGATGCTTGGTTCATTACCCAGGATGCTGTCCTGGGCGTTTTCGGGGTTGGACATGTGCATTCTCCAAAAAAGCTGTTGAAACAGATTGGGGTGCCGCGGCGTATTTCAAGAGCTTCGTTTAAAGATTCTTTGCTGTTTCGCAACTGCGCGTCGATGAGCTGCGTGCTACGATAAACTATCAAAATTAATAACTGCAGGGCGTTGCATGGATACGATTGGCAAATATCGCGTTGTCCGCGAACTGGGCAAGGGGGCGACTGCTACGGTCTACCTCTGCGATGACCCGGATTCCGAGCGCCAGGTAGCCGTCAAGGTGATCCGTTTCGGGCAGGATTCCGCAGCGATGTCGCGTCGTATGCGCAAGCTGTTCCAGAACGAGGGAATGGTTTCGCAGCGCCTCGACCATCCGAATATCGTCCATGTTTTCGATGCCGTGGTCGAGGACGAATTTGCCTACCTGGCGATGGAATACATCGACGGCTTCAGTCTCGAAGAGCACATCCGGATCGACAAGCTGCTGCCGATGCACCGGGTCATCGGCATCATCTTCAAGTGCTGCATGGCGCTCGACAGCGCCTATCGGCAGGGCATCATCCACCGCGACATCAAGCCGGCCAATATCATGGTCGCCGCCAACGACGAGGCGAAAATCGCCGATTTCGGCCTGGCCTTGAACATGAACAAGGATCTGGATCGCGACTCGACCTTCATCATGGGCGTCGGTTCGCCGGCCTACATGTCGCCCGAGCAGATCAAGGGCTACCCGCTCAATCAGAAGACCGATCTCTATTCATTGGGGGTCGTGATGTTCCAGCTGCTCACCGGCCGCCTGCCGTTCCGGGCCGCCAATCAGGCGACGCTGATCTACCGCATCATCAATACCGACGCGCCGGCGATCACGGCGCTCAACCCGAATCTGCCGGAAGGCCTCAATGCGATCATGCGGCGGGCGCTGGAAAAGGATTTGTACAGCCGTTACCGGAACGGCGCCGAGTTCGCCAAGGATCTTTCCGCCGTGCGCTACCAGATCCTCGAAGAGGACGAAACGGCGCAGGACACCAAGCATTTCGAAATGCTGCGCCGGCTCGATTTCTTCACCGAATTCGAAAATATCGAACTCTGGGAGGTTCTACGCGTTTCCGTCTGGCGCAATGTTTCGCCCAATGTGGCGATCATTTGCGAAGGCGAGCGCAATAAGATGTTTGGCATCATTCTCACCGGTTGCGTTGAAGTCTCGGTCGAGGGGCGGGCGCTCTGCCGTCTGGGGCCGAGCGAGCCGATCGGCGAGATGGCTTACCTGCACCCGGCCAGCGATCAGCGTCACGCCACGGTCGTCACGCTGGAGCCGACGCTGTTCCTCGAAATCAATGCCGCGGCATTGGCGCTCTCCTCCGAGGAATTGCTCGAGCGGATGCGCAACGTACTGCTGGCGAGGATGATCCGCCGTCTGCGCGAGGTGAACAAGATTGCCGCCGCCCTCGGCCAGCCGGCCATCCCAGCGGGTACCGGGTCGCTCAGCGGACTGACGCGCTCCCGGCCGGGCGGCGGTCTCGATCTGGAACTGACGCCGATGTGAAAACCGCCTCGTT
Organism: Dechloromonas denitrificans; assembly: GCF_020510685.1. Classification (NCBI taxonomy): domain Bacteria; kingdom Pseudomonadati; phylum Pseudomonadota; class Betaproteobacteria; order Rhodocyclales; family Azonexaceae; genus Dechloromonas; species Dechloromonas denitrificans. The sequence goes on along the minus strand of NZ_CP075185.1, from coordinate 3,636,718 downwards.
AGAGGCGGTTTTATTTGGGCTGTGTCGTTTCCTACACCTTGAAACGGCCGACCATCGAGGCCAGTCCTTCGGCCAGTTGTTTCAGATCGTGCGCGGCCCCGGCGGTTTGTTCGACCGTACCGTTATTGTCGCGCGCCATGCCGGCAATCGCTTCGATGCTGGCTACGACATCGCCGGAAACGCGGCGTTGGTGATCGGTCGCCGTGGCGATACTGTCGAGACCGTGATCGACTTCGGTGACCGAACCGTTCGATGCCTGCAATACGCTGGAGACTTTGCCGACGGCCGACTGGCTGCTGGCCAGGTGGTCGAGGCTTTCTTCGATGCTGCGGCGGACGGCTACCGACTGGGCGCTCAGGTTGGCGGTGATGGTGTCGATCTCGCTGGCCGACCGTGAGGATTTCTCGGCCAGCTTGCGCACTTCGTCGGCGACCACGGCGAAGCCGCGGCCCTGTTCGCCGGCCCGCGCCGCTTCGATCGCGGCATTGAGCGCCAGCAGATTGGTCTGCTCGGCAATATCTTTGACCTCGCGGGTCATCTGCGTGATCGACTCGGTGTTGTGGACAAAGTCATTGACCGAGGAAGCCATTTCCTTGACCGCGCGTTCGACGACATTCATTTCGTCGAGCAACACGGTGAGCGTCTTGTTGCCTTCGTTGGCGCGTGCCAGACTTTCCTGCGACTGATGCTGAACGTGTTCGGCACTGCTGGCGATGGAGGAAATGCTGGCGACCAGTTGCTCGACCGCGCTGGCAGCTTCGTTGGATTGCTGATTTTGCAGGTGGGAACTTTGCGAGACGCGGTCGGCGCTGTCGGAAAGGTCGGCAACCCGGGCCGAGACCTGGCTGGCCGAGTCGCGCACCTGGCGGACCAACTGGTTGAAGTTCTCCATCATTTCGTTGAAGACGAGCGCCGACTGGCCAACTTCGTCCTTGCCGTTGACCGGCAGGCGGCGGGTCAGGTCACCTTCGCCACTGGCGATGTCACGCAGACCGCTGCGCAGTTGCTCGAGCGGTACCGTGACGAAGTGATTGGTCAGCAGGTAAATGATGACCAGCAATGCGCCGAGCGCACCGACGGCCACACCGGCGATTTTCAGGCGGAAGGCCGAGACTTCGGCTTCGACGGAGTCGAGCGAAACCTTCATGCTGACGATGCCGAGTACCGTGCCCTCGGGAACCTGGTGACAGAGCACGCAGTCCTTGCCGAGGTAGTTCTTCGAGGCCTTGGTCGGATTGATGACGTGCAGGAAGGAACTGCCGCCCGTCGACTCGACGGCGGTGTAAGCCTGGCCACTGGTCATGACCTGCTGTTCGAGCGGTTCGAGCGGCTTGGTGTCCTTGGTGTCCGGGCCGTAGAGCTTGACCACCGCGTCGCCGCGGGCGACCCGCAGGTCCTTGATGATCGACAACTGCTTGATCTGGTCGAGGAAAACCTCGCGCTGGCCGACGGTACCGGTGATCATCATGCCGGTCAGGCCGGCCATGGTCATTTCATGAATGCTCTTCGAAAAATCCTGTGCCTGACGAATGGCGGTGTCGCGGTTGACCTGTGTCGTCCAGACGATGGCCCCTATCCAGATGATGGCCAGTATCAGCCAGATGGCGGCGGTTAACCGTACCCAAATCTTCAAATCGGCAAAGCGCGGCATTTAATGTCCCCTTGTAACTGCCGCCGATTCTATTAGGCGGTCAGGTCTATTTGTTGGATTGTGCCAGCCGCGCCATCTTCCTGCAAAAAAATCCCGGATGTCCGGATCTGGCCGAGAAGTTCATTGGCATTAGTCTTCAGATCAAATGGCGTCGCGATGCGGCTTAGCGCGATGGCGCCGACTCCGGCCGCGGTGAGCGACTGGAGCTCGTCTTTGCCGCTGGCGTCGCGCGTCCAAACCTGCAGTTTGTTGAAAGCGGCATCGTTTTCATCGATCCAGCCGTTTTTGTCGTCGTCGAGTGCGGCCAGTTCGGCAAAGCCGTCGTTGGTCGCCGGCCCGAACAGTTCGCTGCCATTGTTGACCTTGCCGTCCTGGTTGCGATCGAAGGCGAGGAAGCCGCTGCCCGGCGCGACAAAGTTGATTTGCTCGTCGCGACCGTCGCTGTTCAGGTCGAAGGCAAAGCGCTGGTCGGTCAGCTGGGCTGCCGTGCCGGCAAAGTTGAGAACCAGTGGATCGGTCTTGCGTGCCGCGTCGCCGAGGCGAATGCTGACGTCGCTTTCTTCGTAATAGGCACGCGCCATCGAGAGTTCGAGCTGGAAGCTGATCTCCCGGCCATCCGCCGTCTTGACGGTGCCGCTCGCTGCAAAGCTGGTTTGTTCGGCTTCGGTGTACGACTCGTGGCGGTCGTGCTCGACCCCGAAACCGGCTGCGCTCGGTTGACTAGGAGTCGCTGCCTGGCTCGCTTCGCTGCCGACCCGGTCCATGCGCGCCTGCAACTCGGCCGCATCGAAGAGGTGGATTTTGTGGCCGAGCATTTTCTCGAGCATCGAGCGGATCAAGATCATCTTCGGATCATTGTCGACCGCGGCATCCTGCGCATCCTTGGTCGCTTCGGCCGATTGGGCGGCCTTGCCGGCTTCGGACAGGGTCACCGAGTCGAGTTGGGGGCGCCGTCCGGCGGCGCCATCCCCGGCAAAGTCCGGACGGCGCTGGCCGACCCACATTTTCAAAGACTCCTTGACCTCGTGGCGCTGCAGGCTGGTATGCGCTGAAGCCATTTGCAGGTTGGCGCTGGCGATTTTCATGGGGGCCTCCAAAGAACGTGTTTCGACACGTTGTTAACGGCCGGCCGCCCGGAAAGTTAAGTTTTGTAAAGGTGCGGCTCTATCCAGCGTTTCAGCGCGCCAAGGTCGAGTGCGCCGCTCTGCCGGGCGATTTCCCGCCCGCCCTTGAATATGGCCAGGGTGGGAATGCTGCGAATGTTGAAACGGGCAGCCAGTTGCTGCTCGTCTTCAGTGTTGAGCTTGGCCAGGCGGGCGCGGGGTTTGAGATCGACCGCGGCCTGATGGAAATTGGGCGCCATCATCCGGCACGGACCGCACCACGGAGCCCAGAAGTCGACGACGACCGGCAGATCGTTGCGCCCGATGTGGCGATCGAAGGTGGCAGCGTTCAGCTCCAGCGGCTCGCCGTCGAAGAGCGGTTGTTTGCATTGGCCGCAAGTCGGCTGCTGGCTCAAACGGGCGGCGGGAAGGCGGTTGACCGCTGCGCAATGCGGGCAGACGACGTGCAGGCTATCGCTCATGGCAGACTCCAAATATCAGATTGTTCTGATATTTGTCCGGCCGCCGATATTTCAAGTCCGGGCGCCGAACTTGATGGCTTCGCGGGCGCTGATTTCCTGGGCGTGCGGATCGACCGGCGTCTTTGTCGGCCAGCCGGCCAACTGGCGCTCGACCAGGTCGGCCAGCGCCTTGATCCACGCGTCGTCCTCGTTGAGCGCCGGGATGTAGTGATATTCCTTGCCGCCGGCGGCGACGAAGTCGGCGCGACCTTCGAGGGCGATTTCTTCGAGCGTTTCCAGGCAATCGGCGACAAAGCCCGGGCAGATCACATCGACGCGGCGGATCCCCTGCTGCCCCCATGCATGCAGCGTCGGGGCGGTGTAGGGCTGCAGCCACTCGGCCTTGCCGAAGCGCGACTGGAAGCAGATCTGGTATTGCTCGGGCCGCAGGCCAAGGCGTTCGGCGAGCAGGCGACCGGTCTTGTGGCATTCGCAGAAATACGGGTCGCCGAGTTCGAGGCTGCGCCGGGGCAGGCCGTGGAAACTGATGAGCAGGCGATCCTCGGCGCCGAGCGCGCCGCGCTCCTGCCAGTGTCGGCGGACCGATTTCTCGAGCGCCGCGAGGTAGCTTGCGTCGTCGTGGAAGTTGCGGACAAAGCGCATCTCCGGCTGGTTGCGCAACTGCCGCAGCCAGTCGCCGGCTTCGTCGATGACCGTGGCCGTGGTGCTCGCCGAGTATTGCGGATACATCGGGACGAGCAGGATGCGACTGGCGCCCTCGGCTTTCAGGTGGGCGAGGACGCTGCGTATCGACGGCGAGCCATAGCGCATCGCCGAAGTGACCGTCAGATGATGCCCTCGCTCGCCGAGAAAGCCTTTGAGCAGCTTGGCCTGGCGCTCGCTGTGGACGCGCAGCGGCGAGCCCTCCGGCAGCCAGACGCTGGCGTATTTGGCGGCAGATTTTTTCGGCCGGATGTTGAGGATGATGCCGTTCAGGATCAGCCACCAGATCGGCTTCGGAATCTCGACGACGCGCGGATCGGAAAGGAATTCCTTCAGATAGCGTTTGAGCGCCGGAGCGGTCGGCGCGTCCGGCGTGCCCAGATTGACCAGAACGACGGCGGTGGACGCGGCGGTGCCGTGCCGGTGGGGCGGTTCCGGAAGATAACGGGGCATGGTTATTCGTCTTTGTAGGAGAGGGCGCTGGAGAGCAGACGGGCGGTGATGTCGACAATCGGAATGACCCGTTCGTAAGCCATCCGGGTCGGCCCGATGACGCCGACCGAGCCGACGATCCGGCCGTCGACCGCATAAGGCGCGGTGATCACGCTGCACTCGTCGAGCGAGGCGATGCCCGATTCGCCGCCGATGAATATCTGCACGCCTTCGGCGCGGTTCGAGACATCGAGCAGGCGCATCAGGCTGGTGCGTTGCTCGAACAAGTCGAACAACTCGCGCAGCCGTTTCATGTTCGAGGACAGTTCCTCGACGTCGAGCAGGTTTCTTTCGCCGGAAATGACGTAGGGCATCGCATTCTCGGAAAGCGCGGCGTCGCCGGCTTCGAGCGCCTGGGCCATGAGCGGCTTGATGTCTTCGCGGAGTTGCTGGATTTCGGTGGTCAGGCGATGGCGGATCTGCTCGAAATCGAGGCCGGCGAAATTCTGCGTCAGGTAGTTGGCGGCGGTCACCAGCTCCGATGGCGAATAGGCTTTTTCGGTATTCAGGATGCGGTTCTGCACGTCGCCATCGGTGGTGACGATGATCAGCAGGATGCGCTTTTCCGACAGGCTGAGAAATTCGATCTGGCGGATGCGGCTGCTCGCCCGGTTAGGGGCAATCACGACGCCGGCGAAGTGGGTCAGGCTGGAGAGTAGTTGCGAGGCGCTGGCGATAATCTGGTTTGCCGGGCGACCCTGCAGCGCTTCTTCCATGACGCCCATCTGGCGGGCTTCCAGCGTCTGCACGGTAAGCAGGCTGTCCACGAACAGCCGGTAACCGCGGGCCGTTGGCACACGGCCGGCCGAGGTGTGGGGGCTGGCGACAAAGCCGGCTTCTTCGAGGTCGGCCATGACGTTGCGGATGGTGGCCGGCGACAGATCGAGGCCGGAAAACTTTGACAGGGCACGCGAACCGACCGGTTGACCATCCGCGATGTAATGTTCAACCAGCGCTTTGAGAAGGGTGCGTGAGCGTTCATCCAGCATGGCAGGGCATTGTACAAAAATCCACGGGCGGCGCGACAACGCATTTTTTATGCAAGAATTCAGGCCATGAAAAGAGGCTTCGCTTCCTACCGCTCGCCGCGGACCATTGCGCTGGTCGGCAAATACCATAGTCCGGAAATCGCCGAGTCGCTGCGCCGACTGGCCGAGTATCTGCATGAGCGCGGTATTTCGGTCTTCATCGAGCGGGAGACGGCGGAACATATCGGTCGTATCGTCGATCTGGCGCGCTGGGTGACCTGCGGCTTCAACGACATCGGCGCCCACGCCGATCTGGCCATCGTGCTCGGCGGCGACGGCACGATGCTCAACGCGGCGCGCCGTCTGGCCCGCTATTGCGTGCCGCTGGTCGGGGTCAATCAGGGGCGTCTGGGGTTCATGACCGATATTGCCCGCGACGACATGCTGACCTGCATGAACGATCTGCTCGACGGTCGCTTCAAGCCGGAAAATCGCATGCTGCTGGCCGCCGAGGTGATTCGCGACGGCAAGGAAATCGCCTCGAACATGGCGCTCAACGACGTGGTTGTCGACAAGGGCGCGATCGGCCGGATGATCGAATTCGAACTGTTCATCGACGGCGAGTTCATCTACAACCTGCGCTCGGACGGCCTGATCGTCTCGACACCGACCGGCTCGACCGCCTATTCGCTGTCCTCGGGCGGGCCGATCCTGCACCCGACGCTGACCGGCATCGCGCTGGTGCCGCTCTGCCCGCATGCCCTGAGCAACCGGCCGATCATCGTCAATGACAGCGCCGACATCGAACTGCGCATCGCCAATGCCGACGACCCACGGGTGCACTTCGACGGCCAGGTAACGCTCGATCTGGCGCGTGACGACTGCGTCCGCCTGCGGCGTTCCGAATACGCCATCTGTTTCCTGCACCCGCCCGGGTACAGTTATTTCACCATGTTGCGCCAGAAACTGCACTGGAGCGAACGGCCCAAAGGTCCCTGATGCTGCGCCACCTGACTATTCGCGATTTCGTCATTGTCGACCGCCTGGAACTCGAGTTTTCGGCGGGTTTTGGTGCCTTGACCGGAGAGACCGGGGCCGGCAAGTCGATCCTGATCGATGCGCTAGCCCTGACCCTCGGCGAGCGAGCCGACGCCGGCGTCGTCCGTTCCGGCTGCGACAAGGCGGAAGTCGCCGCGACCTTCGAAGTGACCGGCCTGCCGGAGGTCAAGGCATGGCTGTCGGCCAACGATATCGATGCTGATGATGAACTGCTGTTGCGCCGGGTCGTCGATGCCGGCGGACGCTCGCGGGCCTATATCAACGGGTCGCCGGCAACGGTTCAGCAATTGCGCGAGGTCGGCGAATGGCTGGTCGATATTCATGGCCAGCACGCCCATCAGTCGCTGCTCCGGGCCGATGCCCAGCGCACCTTGCTCGACGCCCACGCCGGGCTGACCGGGCAGGCCCGCGAGGTGGGCGTGGCTTTTCGCGCCTGGCGCGACGCCGAGCAATTGCTGCGGGCGGCCAGAGAAGGGGCCGATGCGCTGCTCCGCGAGCGCGAACAGCTCGAATGGCAGGTGCGCGAACTCGATAGCCTGGCTTTCTCGAGCGACGAGTGGGCAGGGTTGGAACTTGAGCATCGTCGCCTCGGGCATGCCGCCAGCCTGATCGATGGGGCGCAATTCGCCCTGGCCGTTCTGGCCGATAACGAGGCGGCCTGCGAGCGGCAGATCGATAGCGTTGCCTCACGGCTGGCATCGCTGGCCGAATACGATCCGGCCCTGCAGGAAGTGGCCGGACTGGTCCAGTCGGTGCAGGCCGAGTTGTCGGAGGCGGTATCGACACTGCGCCGCTACGCCGATCGTGCCGATCTCGATCCGTCACGTTTGCTTGAAATCGAGCGCCGGATCGAAGACGTGCTCGGTGCGGCGCGCAAGTTCAGGGTTCAGCCGGAAGCCTTGCCCGGTTTGCTGGAAAGCTGGCAGCAACGGCTCGCCGCACTGGACGCCTCGACCGATCTGGCGGCGCTTGACCTCCGGGTGGGGGCGGCACGTGAGGATTTTCTGGCGAAGGCCGCCGTGTTGTCGGCCGGGCGCCGGCAGACTGCCGCAGCGATGGGCGCTGCGGTCAGTGAGCTGATGCATCAGCTGGCGCTGTCGGCCGGGCGCTTCGAGGTGGCGCTGGTGCCAGTCGACAGCGGCGCCATCTACGGCATGGAGCAGGTCGAGTTCCGCATCGGCGGGCTGGCCGGAAATGAAGCCAAGCCGCTGGCCAAGGTTGCTTCGGGCGGCGAGTTGTCGCGGATCAGCCTGGCGATCCAGGTGCTGACCTCGCGTTCGGCCAGCGTGCCGACGCTGATTTTCGATGAGGTTGATGTCGGCATCGGCGGCGGCGTCGCCGAAATCGTCGGGCGTTTGTTGAACGAGCTGGGGTGCGAGCGCCAGGTGCTGTGCGTCACCCATCTGCCGCAGGTGGCGGCCCAGGCCGACTGGCAGTGGCAGGTCAGCAAGGCGACGCGCGATGGCGTGACGCTGAGTGCCATCCAGCCTCTTGACGACGATGGCCGGGTTCAGGAAATCGCGCGCATGCTGGGTGGCGTCGATATCACCGAGATTACGCTGCAGCACGCCAGCGAGTTGCTGCGCTCGAAGCATGCTTCAGTCGACGGGACGGCGCCGGGCAAAAAAGGCAAAAAGCCGGCGCTGCAGGCACGCTAGGTAAAGTCGACGGTTCAGGAGCGGCTCGGCCGCTCCTCTCTAAAACAGTCGGGAAATGGCGTAGATGGCGAGCGCCAGGAAAAACACGCCGCTGATGCGGTGGATCCAGACCAGCGGCAGCTTGTGCAGGAATTTCCGGCCGGCCAGAACACCGAGGATCGAGGTGCAGGCCAGGGCCAGCGTCGCGCCGGTCCACACCGCGTTGGCTTCGCTGGTGCTGCCCAGGCCGGCGACGGCGATTTGTGTCTTGTCGCCGAACTCGGCCAGGAAAATGAGCAGGAAAGTGGTGGCGAACACGCCGTGCCCGGGCTTTTCCTCGACATCCTCGTCTTCATCCTCGTCCCGGTAGCGCAGCGCGCTGATCCCGAAAACGGTGAACAGTACGGCGACAGCGACCGTTACCACCCATTCGGGCAGCCAGGCGGCAACCGCTGCGCCGAACAGCACGGCGAGCGCATTCAAAAAGGCAAAAGCGGCCACGGCGCCGAGTATCACCGGCAGACCGCGATGGCGGGCGGCCAGTGTCATGCAGACCAGCTGGCTCTTGTCGCCAAATTCGGCGAGCGCGATCAGCAAAAAAGTGGTACCAGCCGAGGATAGCCAAGCCCCCAGCGCGGCAGACGAAAACGTAGTCATCGGGAATCAGCGCTTCAGATTTTGTCGACCGGCTTGCTGCGGTGCGGGCATTCGGTCTTGATGCAATGGGCGTAGAGGTAGAGCGCGTGGTCCTGGATGGCGAAGCCGCGCGTTTCGGCAACGGCGTTCTGGCGCTTCTCGATTTCCGGATCGTAAAACTCCTCGACCCGCCCGCAATCGACACAGACGATGTGATCGTGATGCTTGCCGTGATTGATTTCGAAGACCGCCTTGCCCGATTCGAAGAAGTGACGTTCGAGCAGGCCGGCCTGCTCGAACTGGGTCAGCACCCGATAGACCGTGGCCAAGCCGATATCCATGTTTTCCGCGATGAGCATGCGATAGACGTCTTCAGCCGTCATGTGCCGAAGGGTGCTTTTCTCGAAAAGCTCAAGAATTTTCAGGCGCGGAAAGGTGGCTTTCAGGCCCATATTCTTGAGACTTTGGGGGTCGCTCATCGTGATAATTCCATGGGTGTGTGGCGCAGGCCGATTGGGGATTTCGGGTATGATATACCGCTTCAAAGTCGTTTGAGAAACTCCGGAATCCCGCATGCCCCGTACCCGCCTATTGTTTTGTGCCGCGTTTTGCGCCTTGCTGGCTGCTTGTTCCTACAAGCCGAGCTTCATTAACGAGTACAAGATCGACGTCCAGCAGGGCAACGTTCTGAATCAGGAAATGGTCGCCCAGCTCAAGCCCGGCCAGACGCGCGACCAGGTGCGATTTGTGCTCGGCACGCCGCTGATTACCGATATTTTTCACCAGCAGCGCTGGGACTATGTTTATCGCTATCGGGACGGTCGGACCGGCAACGTCGAATCCCGCAAGTTTGCCGTTTTCTTCGATGCCGACGGGCGTCTGGAACGGGTCGGCGGCGATGTCGCGGTGGCCGATGTGGCCGATTTGACGACCCCCGCAGTGACGAGCCGGCTGGTCGATCTTGGGTCAATGACCGGAGAAGCCGCCGACAAGCCGTTGCCGCCGCGTGAAGAGCCGAGTTATTTCCGCCGTTTGATGGATAGTCTGGGGTTTTAAGCAATGAGTGCAACGCGTATTGGCATTGTCGGAGCCGGTGGCCGGATGGGCCGCATGTTGATCGAAGCAACCCTGAAGGATGAGCAGGTCGTGCTCGGTGCGGTATTCGATCAGCCGGGCAGCCCGATGGTCGGCCGGAGTGCCGGCGAACTGGTCGGGATGGACTGCAATGTCCTGGTTACCGACGATGTGGCGGCCGGCCTGAAGGAAGTCGACTGTCTGATCGACTTTACGCGGCCGCAAGGTACGCTGGTGCATCTCGAACTTTGCCGTCAGGCGGGGGTCGGCATCATTATCGGGACGACCGGCTTCGAGCCTGAAGGCAAGGAAGCGATCGCTGCGGCGGCCCGGGAAATTCCCGTCGTTTTCGCCCCGAATATGGCGGTTGGCGTCAATCTGGTATTCAAGCTGCTCGATACGGCGGCCCGCATCCTCAACCAGGGGTACGACATCGAAATCGTCGAGGCGCACCATCGAATGAAGATCGATGCGCCGTCGGGGACCGCCTTGCGCATGGGCGAAGTGCTGGCCAGTGCGCTGGAGCGCGATCTGAAGGATTGTGCCGTCTACGGTCGTGAAGGGGTGACTGGCGAGCGCGATCCCTCGACCATCGGCTTCGCCACGGTGCGTGGCGGCGATATCGTCGGTGACCATACGGTGATGTTCTGCGGTCTCGGCGAACGTGTCGAAGTAACCCACAAGGCCAGCAGCCGCCTGCCCTATGCCCAAGGCAGCCTGCGGGCCGCCCGTTTCATCGCCGGTCGTCAGAGCGGTCTGTTCGACATGCAGGATGTTCTCGGCTTGCGCTAGAGGCCATGAAATCACGGCTGTTGGCTCGTCAGCTTCAGGAAATCTTCGGTGGTGAGGGCGAGCCGCAGCTAAGGCAGTTGATCGAGGGGGCGCGTGCCGCCCAGCAGCACGGGTTGGCCCAAGGGCTGAGCAAATTGCTCGAGCAGGTCGACTCGGCATATGGCGCTTACGCCGGGCTGAGCAACTGGCAAGGCATGCTTTCCGGCGACGCATTGACCGACTGGAATCTGCGCAGCGGCAATATAGAGTCGGGGCGCCAGTGGAAAGGCATGCTCGGTTATGGTGCCGATGAGCTCGACAACTCGATTGCTCAATGGCAGCGCCTGATCCATCCCGATGACCTGCGTCCGTTGCAGGCCAGAATGACCGCCCAGGCGCAGAGCCAGGAACGCTATTTTCAGGCCGAGTGCCGCTTGAAGGCGCGCGACGGTCAGTGGCGCTGGTTCATGTTGCGCGGGGCGGTCGCGGCCCGTGATGCCGATGGTGAGCCGGCGCGGATGCTGGTCTTGCAGCGCGACATCAGCGATGTCAAAGCGGCCGAAGCGGCGCTCATTGCCGCCAAGGAGTCGGCCGAAGCCGCCAATACGGCGCGCGGTGCTTTTCTGGCCAATATGAGCCATGAAATACGGACGCCGATGAACGGCATCATCGGCATGACCGAGCTGGCCCTGGATACGCAGCTTGACGCCGAGCAGCGGCATTATCTGAAGACCGTCAAGTCCTCGGCCGAAGCGCTGCTGACCATCGTCAATGACATTCTCGACTTTTCCAAGATCGAGGCCGGCAAGGTGCGGTTCGAGTCGCTCGCCTTTTCGATTCACGATACGGTCCTCGAAGCCTTGCGGGTGCTCGCCGTCAGCGCACACAAGAAGGGGCTGGAACTGATCGCCGACGTGCGGCCGGATGTGCCGGGCCGGGTAGTCGGCGATCCGACGCGCCTGCGTCAGGTGATCATCAATCTGGTCGGCAATGCCATCAAGTTTACCGAGCACGGCGAGGTGGCGCTGGTGGTGAGCATCGATCAGGCGACCGAGGGGTCCCTTTTTCTGCGCTTCGCGATCCGCGATACCGGGATCGGCGTGCCGCTGGATAAGCAACAGGCTATTTTCGAGGCTTTTTCCCAGGCCGATGTGTCTACCACGCGCCGTTTCGGCGGCACCGGCCTTGGTTTGGCAATCTGTGCCCGCCTGGTTCAGCTGATGGATGGTCGTATCTGGCTCGAAAGCACGCCTGGCGTCGGCTCGACCTTTTCCTTCACGGTCCGTTTCAGTGCCGATGCCGAGACGCGACCGCCGGCGGTGTTGCCGTCCGCCTATCAGGGCCGGCGCGCCGTGGTCGTCGATGACAACGCGGCGGCCGGACGCTGTCTTGTCGAACAGCTTGAGCGCCTGGGCGTGCAGGTGTCGCTGGTGGCCGACGGTGCTGCGGCGATCGCGGCGATCGAGCGAACCCGTGTCGTCGACTTTCCGTACGACTATATTTTTGCCGACGCCAATATGGATGCGCCGGCCGGTTTCGCGCTGGTCGAGCACTGGCGAAATGCCGGACGGAGCGAGCGCTTGCTGGTCATGCTGACGACGGAAAATCAGCGTCTTGATCTGGCACGTCTGCGCCAGCTCGAAGTCTCGGCGCATCTCGTCAAACCGATCGGGGCGGGCGATCTGGCTGATGCCATGGCCTTGGCCGAGGGCCGCGGCCAGCTCACCCTGGATGAGGTTTCCCTCGATCTGGGCCTGATTTCAGCGGGCTCGGCGCCGATTCTCGAGATCCTGCTGGTCGAGGATAATCCGGTCAATCAGGAGCTTGCCCTGCGTTTGCTAGAGCGCCAGTCGCACAATGTCGTGCTCGCCAACAACGGGGCGGAAGCGCTGGAGCTGTTCGACAGCAAGCATTTCGATGTCATCCTGATGGATATGCAGATGCCGGTGATGGGCGGCATTGAAGCAACCGAAGCAATCCGCTCGCGGGAAATGCGACGCAGTTGGGTCTCTTCCCATGAGTATCGCCCGGCCTACATCGTCGCGATGACGGCCAATGTCATGGCCAGTGACCGGGACCGCTGCCTGGAAGCCGGGATGAATGATTTCGTCGCCAAGCCGTTGCGCGCGGGCGAACTCGTTGCGGCGCTGGCCCGGGCGAGCGGTCAGTCGGTAGCTGGCGAACGTCCGGAATACGTCGCTGCGCCGGCGAGAGCGGCGGTGCATCTTGATCTGAAGGCAGCGCTTCACGATATCGGCGATCTCGATCTGTTCTCGACGATGGCCGGTATGTTGCTCGCCGAGTGGGACGAACACCTGGGGCAGGTGGACACGGCGCTGCAGGCTGGCGATCCGCAAGAGCTGCGGATGCACGCGCATACGCTGAAGAGCCTGCTGGCGATGTTTCATGCCGAGTACGCCAGGCGCCAGGCGATGGAAATCGAACAGGCCGCGATGTCCCTGGAGAGTGTCGACTGGGCGCGTTGTCGGCGAATCTATGGCGAACTTGTCGCGGAGATGAATCAGATTCGCCCGGCGCTCGAACACTTTGTCGAGACTCGTCTAGTCCCTTGAATTTGCCTGAAAAGGCTATTTTCGGCTAAAATAGAAAGGTTAAAAAGCACAAGCGGGGGGGCGCAAGCCTCCCCGCTTGGCACATGAATAATTAGAAATTTTAGGAGAGCCGGTCGTGTCGTTGCTGCCCTCATTTACACCCGCCATTCTCGCCCTCGCCGACGGAACGCTATTCAAGGGTGAATCAATCGGCGCAGATGGTGTTACCAGCGGCGAGGTGGTTTTCAATACTGCCATGTCCGGTTATCAGGAAATTCTCACCGATCCTTCCTATTGCCGCCAGATCGTCACGCTGACTTACCCGCATATCGGCAACACCGGTTGCAATGCGGAAGACTTTGAATCCACTGCCAATCACGCTGCCGGACTGGTGATTCGCGACCTGCCGCCGCGGGCTTCCAACTGGCGCATGCAGGACGATCTGTCGTCCTATCTCAAAAAGCACGGCATCGTGGCCATTGCCGGCATCGATACGCGCAAATTGACCCGTATCCTGCGGGAAAAAGGCGCCCAGGCGGGCTGTGTGCTGGCCGGCGAAGTCGATGAGGCCAAGGCGCTGGCTGCGGCCAGGGCTTTTCCTGGGTTGGCCGGTATGGATCTGGCCAAGGTGGTTTCCGCCAAGGATGGCTACCCGTGGCGCGAAGGCGAGTGGACGCTGAACGGCTACCAGGCCGGACCGGAAGCCCGCTTCCACGTCGTCGCCTACGATTTTGGCGTCAAGACCAACATCCTGCGCATGCTCGCCCAGCGCGGCTGCAAGCTGACCGTCGTCCCGGCGCAAACGCCGGCGGCCGACGTGCTCGCGCTGAAGCCGGATGGCGTCTTCCTGTCCAACGGCCCCGGCGATCCGGAACCATGCGACTACGCTATCGCGGCGATTCGCGAATTCCTTGAGCGGGGCGTGCCGACCTTCGGTATCTGCCTCGGTCACCAGTTGCTGGCACTGGCCTCCGGCGCCAAGACGCTGAAAATGAAATTCGGTCACCACGGGGCCAATCATCCGGTCAAGGATCTGGATAGCGGGCAGGTTTTGATTACCAGCCAGAACCACGGTTTTGCCGTCGATAAGGATACGCTGCCGAACAATCTGCGGGTCACTCATGTCTCGTTGTTCGATGGCTCGCTGCAGGGCATTGCCCGCACCGACGTCCCGGCCTTCTCCTTCCAGGGGCACCCGGAAGGCAGTCCCGGTCCGCACGATGTGGCCTACCTGTTCGACCGCTTCCTTGATCTCATGACGCGTGGCGTGGCTGCGCTGCAACCGGCGAAATAAGCGAGAAACAATATGCCGAAACGTACAGATATAAAGAGTGTTTTGATTATTGGCGCCGGCCCGATCATCATCGGTCAGGCCTGCGAATTCGACTACTCCGGCGCCCAGGCCTGCAAGGCCCTGCGCGAAGAGGGTTACAAGGTCATCCTGGTTAACTCCAACCCGGCGACCATCATGACCGACCCGGAAATGGCCGATGTCACCTACATCGAGCCGATCACCTGGCAGGTCGTCGCCAAGATCATCGAAAAGGAACGTCCGGACGCGCTGCTGCCGACCATGGGTGGGCAGACGGCACTGAACTGCGCGCTCGATCTTGACCGCGAAGGCGTACTCGAAAAATTCGGCGTCGAACTGATTGGCGCTTCCAAGGACGCGATTGACAAGGCCGAGGATCGCCAGAAGTTCAAGGATGCGATGACCAAGATTGGTCTTGGTTCCGCGCGTTCGGCGACGGCGCACAGCATGGAAGAGGCTTATCAGGTGCAGGCGGCCATCGGCTTCCCGACCATCATTCGTCCGTCCTTCACGCTGGGTGGGACCGGGGGCGGCATCGCCTATAACACCGAAGAGTTCGAGACCATCTGCAAGCGCGGCCTCGAAGCCTCGCCGACGCACGAGCTGCTGATCGAAGAGTCGCTGCTTGGCTGGAAGGAATACGAGATGGAAGTGGTCCGCGACAAGGCGGACAACTGCATCATCATCTGTTCCATCGAAAACCTCGATCCGATGGGTGTGCACACCGGCGACTCGATCACCGTCGCGCCGGCCCAGACGCTGACCGACAAGGAATACCAGATCCTGCGCAATGCCTCGATCGCTGTGCTGCGCGAGATTGGCGTCGATACCGGCGGTTCCAACGTGCAGTTCTCGATCAACCCGGTTGATGGCCGGATGATCGTCATCGAGATGAACCCGCGCGTCTCGCGCTCTTCGGCGCTGGCCTCCAAGGCGACCGGCTTCCCGATCGCCAAGATCGCCGCCAAGCTGGCCATCGGCTACACGCTCGACGAACTGGCCAACGAGATTACCGGCGGCAAGACGCCGGCCTCGTTCGAGCCGTCGATCGATTACGTCGTCACCAAGGTGCCGCGTTTCGCCTTCGAGAAATTCCCGCAGGCTGATTCGACGCTGACCACGCAGATGAAGTCGGTCGGCGAAGTGATGGCCATCGGCCGCACTTTCCAGGAATCGCTGCAAAAAGCCTTGCGTGGCCTGGAAGTCGGGGTGGACGGTTTCAATCTGAAATCGGTCGATCCGGAAACCATCGACGAGCAGTTGGCCCGGCCGACGCCGGATCGCCTGTGGTACGTCGCCGATGCTTTCGGTGTCGGGATGTCGGTCGAGAAGGTTTTCGACCTGACCAAGATCGACCCGTGGTTCCTGGTGCAGATCAAGGAACTCGTTGATCTCGAGCTGGAAATCGAAAAACGCGAATTTTCGTCCCTGACCGCCGAAGAGCTGCGCTACCTGAAGCGCAAGGGCTTTGCCGACCGCCGTCTGGCGCATTTGACCAAGACCAGCGAAACGGCCGTGCGTGAGCGCCGTCATGCGCTGGGTGTCCGTCCGGTGTACAAGCGGGTCGATACCTGCGCCGCCGAATTCGCCACCGGTACCGCCTACATGTATTCGACCTACGAGGACGAGTGCGAGGCCTATCCGACCGACAAGAAGAAGATTATGGTGCTGGGCGGCGGTCCGAACCGCATCGGCCAAGGCATCGAGTTCGACTATTGCTGCGTGCATGCCGCGATGGCGATGCGCGAAGACGGTTACGAGACCATCATGGTCAACTGCAATCCGGAAACCGTTTCGACCGATTACGATACCTCCGACCGCCTCTACTTCGAGCCACTGACACTGGAAGACGTGCTGGAAATCGTCGCCATCGAAAAACCGGTCGGCGTCATCGTCCAGTACGGCGGTCAGACGCCGCTCAAGCTCGCGCTGGCGCTCGAAGCCAATGGCGTGCCGATCATCGGTACTTCGCCCGAATCGATTGACGTTGCCGAAGATCGCGAACGTTTCCAGAAGCTGCTGCACGAACTCGGTCTGAAGCAGCCGCCCAATCGCACCGCGCGTACCGAAGAAGATGCGCTGCGTCTGGCGGTCGAGATCGGTTACCCGCTGGTCGTCCGCCCCTCTTACGTGCTGGGCGGCCGGGCCATGGAAATCGTTCATGAGCAGAAGGATCTTGAGCGCTACATGCGTGAAGCGGTCAAGGTTTCTCACGATTCGCCGGTGCTGCTCGACCGCTTCCTGAATGATGCTGTCGAATGTGACGTCGATGCCTTGTCGGACGGTGACGAAGTCATCATCGGCGGCGTCATGGAGCACATCGAACAGGCCGGTGTGCATTCCGGCGACTCGGCTTGCTCGCTGCCGCCGTATTCGCTGGGCGCCGACGTCCAGGCTGAATTGCGCCGGCAGACCAAGTTGATGGCCAAGGCGCTGAATGTCTGTGGCCTGATGAACGTCCAGTTCGCCATCAAGGATGAAACGGTCTATGTGCTGGAAGTCAATCCGCGGGCTTCGCGGACGGTGCCGTTCGTCTCCAAGGCAACCGGCCTGCAGCTGGCCAAGATTGCCGCGCGCTGTATGGCCGGGCGCAGTCTGAAGGACCAGGGCATCACCAAGGAAGTCATTCCGCCGTATTTCTCGGTCAAGGAAGCGGTCTTCCCCTTCGTCAAGTTCCCGGGCGTCGATACCATTCTCGGGCCGGAAATGAAGTCGACCGGGGAAGTCATGGGGGTCGGCACCACTTTCGCCGAAGCTTTCGTCAAGTCGCAACTGGCGGCCAGCGTCAAGCTGCCGTCATCCGGCCGGGCTTTCCTGTCGGTCAAGGACAGCGACAAGGTCAAGGCGGTCGAGGTTGCGCGGCATCTGCACGAAGCCGGATTCCATCTGGTGGCGACGCGCGGTACGGCGCAGGCCATCGCCGCTGCCGGCCTGCCGGTGCAGCCGGTAAACAAGGTGACCGAAGGTCGTCCGCATATCGTCGACATGATCAAGAACAATGAAATTTCCCTGATCATCAACACGGTGGAAGAAAAGCGTCTGGCCATCAACGATTCGCGCTCCATCCGCACCTCCGGCCTGCAGGCCAGGGTGACGATGTATACGACGATTTGGGGAGCCGAAGCCGCTGCTGAAGGTATCCGTAATCGGGGCGAGTTGCTGGTATATTCGATTCAGTCGCTGCACGAGCAACTTCACTAAATACAACCTGAGCCGCCGGGCTGCCCTGCATGGGCGCCGGCGGTTTGCTTTTGCTGGAAGAAAAGATGAGTAAAGTTCCGCTGACCGTAGCCGGTGCCGAGAAACTTCGGGAAGAACTGCATCGCCTGAAAACGGTAGAACGTCCGAGCGTCATTGCCGCGATTGCCGAGGCGCGCTCCCATGGTGACCTTTCGGAAAATGCCGAGTATGACGCGGCCAAGGAGCGTCAGGGCTTCGTCGAAGGACGCATTCAGGAGGTCGAAGGCAAGTTGTCGAATGCCCAGATCATTGATCCCAAGCTCCTTGATGCCGACGGTCGTTGTGTCTTCGCGGCCACTGTCGACATCGAAGACCAGGATACTGGTGATGCCGTGACCTATCAGATCGTCGGTGAAGACGAGGCCAATATCAAGAACGGCAAGCTGTCGATCGCCTCGCCGATGGCCCGGGCGTTGATTGGCAAGTACGTCGGCGATATCGCCCAGGTGCAGGCGCCAGGCGGCATCCGCGAATTTGAAATCATCGATATTCGCTACGAATAAAGGTCAATGCGCCAACTATCCGATGCTCTCTACCTGACTGCCATAACCCTTTGGGTTGGCGGCCTGTGGGCGATCGGTTACATGGCTGCGCCGGTCCTCTTCGTCAGCCTCGGTGATCGTCAACTGGCCGGGATGGTTGCCGGCAAGTTGTTTGCGCTGATCGCCTGGGGCGGGCTTGGCAGTGCTGCCTATTTGCTGGTTTTTCTGCTGCTCCGTTGGGGCAGCGGGTTCTTCAGGCGCTCGGTGTTTTGGTTGGTGTTACTTATGGCTCTGCTTGCTGCCGCCAGCCTGTTTGGCATTCAACCGTTGATGGCGCAATTGAAGGCCGATGCGCTGCCTCGGGAGGTGATGGAAAGCGTCCTGCGCGATCGTTTTGCAACGTGGCATGGCGTTTCCAGCATTCTCTATATGGTGCAGAGTCTGCTGGGCTTGTGGCTGGTCATTTGGGCCAATAGAGGGCTGAAGTAATCAGCCCTGGTAGCTGCGCTTCGATTTGCGCGGTTCGCTAGCCGGCCGGCGACGTGGTTGTGGCGCTTTGGCCGGAGCAGCTGCGGTTGCTGTCGGGCGGTAAACGACGAGAAGTTTGCCGATCTGTTGCACGGGGGCCGCACCGGTTTCAGCACAGATTTTTTCAAGATAGGTCGCGCGATTTTCACGGCTGTCGCCATAAACGCGGATCTTGATCAGGCCGTGAGCGGTAAGGTTGACTTCGATTTCCTTCAGAACGCCTTCGGTGAGGCCGTTCTCGGCAATTGAGACAACAGGATTCAAATTGTGGGCGCGGGCGCGTAGTTCGCGGCGCTCGTCGGACGATAATTGCAGCATAGTAAACCTTTCAAAAACGGCATTTTACCGAATGAAGAGAACCAGAACCAGTAAAGCTTGGATGCGGGAACATGTAAATGATCCGTATGTGCAGCTCGCCAAGAAAGATGGCTGGCGTTCGCGCGCCGCTTTCAAACTGATGGAGATCGACGACAAGGACAAACTGCTCCGCCGTGGCGAGGTTGTCGTCGACCTTGGTGCAACGCCCGGTGGCTGGTCGCAGATCGCGGCCAAGCGGGTCGGCGACGGTGGCATGGTGATTGCGCTCGATCTGCTTGAGATGGATCCGATCCATAACGTCGACTTTATTCAGGGCGATTTTCGCGAAGACGATGTTCTGAAAAAGCTGGAAGAAAAACTCAACGGGCGGCATGTCGGTCTTGTAATGTCGGACATGGCCCCCAATATGTCAGGGGTGCCACTTGTTGATCAGGCCCGCATCATGTATCTGGCGGAACTGGGGCTGGAATTTTCCAAGGCGCATCTGAAACCGGAAGGTGCTTTTCTGGTCAAAGTATTTCAGGGAGCGGATTACGAGACTTTTCTCCGCTCGATGCGCGAGGTGTTCAAGACAGTCGTCGTGCGCAAGCCGGATGCCTCCCGGGATCGCAGCGCCGAGCTTTATTTGCTCGGTCGCGTGTTACGTTGATAGTTGTGTATAAAATGGCGTTTTTATCGCTCGACGCCGTAGAAGGAGAGCAAGCTTGAACAACATGTTCAAAAACCTCGCAATCTGGCTGGTCATTGGTCTTGTGCTGATGACGGTTTTCAATCAATTCAATACCCGTCAGGTCGCGCAAGGCTCGGTCGAGTACTCCCAGTTCCTCGAAGAGGTGACCCAGGGGCGTATCACCAAAGTAGTGATGGAAGGTCGCACGCTGAAAGCGACGACCACCGATGGCAAGCGCATCACCTCCTATGCTCCGCCCGATCTCTGGCTGGTCTCCGACTTGTTGAAGTATGGCGTGAAGGTCGAGGCGAAGCCGGAAGAGGAGCAATCCTTCCTGATGAGCATCTTTGTCAGCTGGTTCCCGATGTTGTTGTTGATCGGGGTCTGGGTTTTCTTCATGCGCCAGATGCAGGGTGGCGGCAAGGGCGGGGCGTTCTCCTTCGGCAAATCGCGCGCCCGGATGACCGATGAGGCGCAAAATGTTGTGACCTTCGCCGATGTCGCCGGTTGCGACGAAGCCAAGGAAGAAGTTCAGGAAATCGTCGATTTCCTGCGCGATCCCTCCAAGTTTCAGAAGCTCGGCGGCCGCATCCCGAAGGGCGTGCTGATGGTTGGCAACCCGGGAACCGGCAAGACCTTGCTCGCCAAGGCCATTGCCGGCGAAGCCAAGGTGCCGTTCTTCAGCATTTCCGGTTCCGACTTCGTCGAAATGTTTGTTGGCGTCGGCGCTGCCCGTGTTCGCGACATGTTCGAGAACGCCAAGAAGCACGCTCCGTGCATCATCTTCATCGACGAAATCGATGCCGTCGGTCGCCATCGTGGTGCCGGTTTGGGGGGGGGCAACGACGAGCGTGAACAGACGCTGAACCAGTTGTTGGTCGAAATGGATGGCTTCGAAGGTCATACCGGCATCATCGTGATTGCCGCGACCAATCGTCCGGATATCCTCGATCCGGCGCTGCTCCGTCCGGGCCGCTTCGACCGTCAGGTGGTCGTGCCGCTGCCTGATATCCGTGGCCGCGAAGAAATCCTCAAGGTGCATATGCGCAAGGTGCCGATCTCCGGTGACGTCAAGGCGGACATCATTGCGCGCGGAACTCCCGGGTTTTCCGGTGCCGATCTGGCCAATCTGGTCAACGAGGCGGCTTTGTTCGCGGCCCGTGGCAACAAGCGTCTGGTTGATATGGACGACTTCGAGAAGGCCAAGGACAAAATCATGATGGGGGCCGAACGCCGCAGCATGGTGATGACCGAAGAAGAGAAGATGAATACGGCCTATCACGAGTCGGGCCATGCCGTCGTCGCCAAGCTGATGCCCAAATCCGACCCGGTGCACAAGGTCACGATCATTCCGCGCGGCCGCGCTTTGGGTTTGACCATGCAACTGCCGGAGCAGGATCGTTATGCCTATGACCGGCAGTACCTGATGAGCCGCATTGCCGTATTGTTTGGTGGCCGGATCGCCGAAGAACTATTCATGAACCAGATGACGACCGGTGCGTCGAACGACTTCGAGCGGGCCACCCAGATGGCGCGTGAGATGGTGACGCGTTATGGCATGTCCGATCTTGGCGTCATGGTTTATGGCGAGAACGATGGCGAGGTTTTCCTAGGCCGTTCGGTGACGCAGCACAAGAATGTTTCCGAAGCGACGATGCAGAAGGTTGATGCCGAGATTCGCCGCATCATTGACGAGCAATATGGGCTCGCCCGCAAGTTGCTGGAAGAGAATCGCGACAAGGTCGAAGCGATGACCAAAGCCTTGCTCGAATGGGAAACCATCGACGCCGAGCAGATCGACGACATCATGGACGGCAAGCCACCGCGTCCGCCCAAACCGTCGCAAAGCAAGCCGCGCGCTGCGGCACCGAGCGACACGCCGGGCGCCGAGCCAACCGCGGCCGCGACGGCCTGACTTTTGTAATCAATATCCAAGCCGGGAGTTTTCTCCCGGCTTTTTCTTTTAGCCATGACAAACCTTCGCTGCGGCCAGTTTTTATTATCTCTTGATCGTCCATTGCTGATGGGCATCGTCAATCTGACACCCGATTCCTTTTCCGGTGACGGCCTTGTCGGCGATGTTGAGCGGGCCGTTCGGCATGCCCGGGAACAGTTGGAGGCTGGGTCGGACATTCTCGATATTGGTGCCGAGTCATCGCGCCCGGGGGCTATCCCGACGCCGGAGGATGAGGAGCTTCGGCGCCTGGTCCCGGTGCTCAGGGAAGTGACGACCTGGGGCGTACCGGTTTCAGTCGATACCTACAAGCCGGCGGTCATGCGCGCGGCCTTGGCGGCGGGGGCGACGATGATCAACGATATTTCCGGAATGATCCATCCGGAAGCCATCTCGGCCGTGGCGGCGAGCGATTGCGCCGTTTGCGTCATGCACATGCAGGGTGAGCCGGGAACGATGCAGAGCGCGCCGGAATATCAGGACGTCGTTGCCGAAGTGCGCGGCTTTCTCCTGGCGGCAGTCGATCGCTGTCGGCAGGCCGGTGTTGCGGATCAGCGAATCGTGCTGGATCCCGGTTTTGGCTTCGGCAAGGCGCTTGAGCACAATTTGGCGCTTTTCCGAGAGCTGGCGGCGACAGGTTTTGATGATCTGCCCTTGCTGGTTGGGGTGTCGCGGAAAACGATGCTCGGGGCGATTACCGGGCGGCCGGTCGAGCAGCGCACAGCGGCTAGTGTCGCGGCAGCGCTGATCGCGGCGCAGAGAGGTGCGAAAATACTACGTGTGCATGATGTCGCGGCAACCAGGGATGCCTTGGCTGTCTGGGCGGCAATCGAACAGGGAGATAAAAGATGAGCAGAAAATATTTTGGAACCGATGGTGTGCGCGGTCGTGTCGGTCAATCGCCGATCACGCCGGATTTCGTGATGCGGCTCGGCTACGCCGCTGGCAAAGTGTTGACGAGCCAGAGTCACATGCCTGCGGGAGAGCGTCCTGAGGTGCTGATCGGTAAGGATACCCGGCTCTCCGGTTATATGCTGGAATCGGCGCTGGAAGCAGGCTTCTCGGCGGCTGGCGTCGATGTCTGCCTGGTCGGCCCCTTGCCGACGCCGGCGGTCGCCTATCTCACCCGGGCCTTGCGCCTGCAGTCGGGTATCGTTATTTCTGCTTCCCATAATCCCTACTACGATAACGGCATAAAGTTCTTTTCGGCGCAGGGCACGAAGTTGCCGGACGATGTCGAGCGTGCCATCGAGGCAGCTATCGATCAGCCGATGGTTTGCGTTCCGGCGGCCGACCTGGGGCGGGTCAAGCGGATCGAAGATGCGCGCGGTCGCTACATCGAATTCTGTAAAAGTACATTTCCCAACGATCTTGACCTGCGCGGTCTGAAAATCGTCGTCGATTGCGCGCATGGTGCGGCTTATCACACAGCCCCCAGCGTGTTTCACGAGCTCGGCGCAGATGTCGTTACCATTGGCGTCCAGCCAAACGGTTTGAACATCAATGACGGTTTTGGCGCTACGGCACCCAAAGCGCTTTGTGAAGCCGTTCTTGCGCACCGTGCGGACCTTGGCGTGGCGCTGGATGGCGATGCAGACCGGATCCAGATGGTCGATGCCGAGGGTAATCTTTACGATGGCGACCAGTTGCTTTACGCCATTGTCCGTAGTCGAGCGCGTGCCGGTGCGGTAAAGGGGGTCGTCGGTACCCTGATGACCAATCTGGCGCTTGAGCATGCCCTCGGAAAAATTGGCGTCGATTTTGCTCGTGCCGCGGTCGGAGATCGTTACGTTGTCGAGATGCTGAACGAAAAAGGGTGGCTCTACGGCGGCGAAAACTCCGGTCACATTCTCGCTCTCGATCGACATACGACGGGCGACGGCACGGTTGCCGCGCTGCAGGTTCTTGCCGCCTTGAAAGAGAATGGTGGTGATCTCAAGGGGTTGCTGGGCAGCCTGTCGTTGTACCCGCAGAAGCTGATCAATGTGCCGATCGCCAAAGGCTTTCCGTGGAAAGATGATCCGGCTATTACCAAGGCCCTTGCTGCCGTTGAGACGCGCATGGCAGGTCGGGGGCGGGTGCTGCTGCGTGCTTCGGGTACCGAGCCGTTGCTGCGGGTCATGGTCGAGGGTGAGGAGGCGACTCTCGTTGTCGAAGCGGCTGAACAATTGGCCCAGGTGGTGCGCGAAGCGGCTCAGTAGATTGCGAGCCGTGCGCGATTATTGACCAAGGAAGGCCTCGGTCGCTATAATCAGCAAGTTTTTCGCCATCGGAAACGGTATGCCCATGCGTAAAAAGTTCGTCGCAGGAAACTGGAAGATGCACGGCAATCTCCAGCAGAATGCCGCCCTACTTGAGCGCATCAAGGCTGGTGTCTCCGGGTTGAAGTGCGATGTTGCCGTTTTTGCGCCCTTTCCTTATCTTGGTCAGTTGCAGTCCGTGCTTTCCGGGGCGGCGGTTGCCTGGGGGGCGCAGTCGGTAAGTGAGCACGCAATCGGCGCCTTTACCGGCGAAGTCTCGGCCTCGATGTTGGTTGAGTTCGGTTGCCGGTATGTTCTGATTGGTCACTCCGAGCGGCGTAGCCTGTTTGGGGAAACGGATCAGGTTGTGGCGGCCAAGTTCGAGGCGGCACAAAAGGCGGGCTTGATTCCGGTTTTGTGCATCGGCGAAACGCTTGCTGAACGCAATGACGGAGCTACGTTTTTGGTGGTTTCCCGGCAGTTGGCAGCGGTGCTGGATCGTGTCGGGGTGGCCGCAATGGCGTCTTCTTTGCTGGCCTATGAGCCGGTCTGGGCCATTGGTACGGGCGTGACGGCGTCGCCGGCACAGGCGCAAGAGGTGCATGCCGCGATCCGGTGCCAAGTGGCAGCGCTCGATGCAGGAGTGGCAAGTGCTTTGCGGGTTCTGTATGGCGGTAGTGTCAAGGCTCAGAACGCGGTGGAATTGTTTGCGCAGGCTGATATCGATGGTGGTTTGATCGGTGGGGCTGCGCTGGTTGCAGATGATTTTCTGGCAATTTGCCAAGCGGCAAGTTGATAGGCGAATAAATATGAATTGGCTTTTTTCTGTTGTTTTGACGGTGCATATCCTGGTTGCGCTGGCGATTATCGGTTTGGTTTTGATGCAGCACGGCAAGGGTGCCGACATGGGGGCTGCTTTTGGTAGTGGCGCCTCCGGTAGCTTGTTTGGCGCCACCGGTTCGGCCAATTTCCTGAGTCGGACAACCGGCGTTCTTGCAGCGGTGTTTTTTGCAACAAGCCTTACTCTGGCCTACGTTGCTTCAAATCAGCCAAAAACGACTGGCAGTGTGATGCAGGAAACGGTACAATTGCCGCCGGTTTCGCAGCCTGCAGTGGCTGGCGGAGATGCGCCGACGAGCCCTGCTGGTGCGGGTTCCAAGGCCAAAGATATTCCGAAGTGACGTAAGTGGCTCGTTTGGCAAAGTCCCTCGCCAAGTGAGTCAAAAAGGTAGTGCCGACGTGGTGAAATTGGTAGACACGCTATCTTGAGGGGGTAGTGGCGCAAGCTGTGCGAGTTCGAGTCTCGCCGTCGGCACCAATAACTGTGGCAGTGGCCGTAAGGTCTGCTGTTTCGTACAAGAAACTGAATATTGGCGGCGGATCATGGAAAACTACTTTCCTATCCTGATGTTCGTCCTGGTGGGGGTCGCGGTTGGCGTTCTGCCTGTTGCGATGGGCTTTCTGCTTGCTCCCAATCGGCCGGATGCAGAAAAGCTATCTCCTTACGAGTGCGGCTTTGAGGCTTTCGAAGATGCGCGCATGAAATTCGATGTGCGCTATTACCTGATTGCCATTCTTTTTATTCTGTTTGACCTCGAAATCGCCTTCCTCTTTCCGTGGGCGACAATTTTCAAAGACATCGTCGCGACCGAGTCAATTAAGATGTTTGGTTTTGTCGAGATGCTGGTCTTTGTCGCCATCCTGGTTGTCGGGTATGTCTATGCCTGGGCCAAGGGTGCGCTTGAGTGGGAGTGAAGCATGGCTATTGAAGGCGTCCTCCAGGAAGGTTTTGTCACCACTACTGCTGACAAACTGATCAATTACATGCGTACCGGCTCAATGTGGCCGATGACTTTTGGTCTCGCCTGTTGTGCGGTTGAGATGATCCATGCGGGTTGTGCTCGTTACGATCTTGATCGTTTTGGGGTTGTTTTCCGCGGCAGTCCCCGGCAGTCCGATGTGATGATTGTCGCTGGTACGCTGACCAACAAAATGGCGCCCGCCTTACGCAAGGTTTATGACCAGATGGCTGAGCCGCGTTGGGTGATTTCGATGGGCTCGTGTGCCAACGGCGGCGGTTATTACCATTACTCCTATTCGGTGGTGCGTGGTTGTGACCGTATCGTGCCAGTCGATATCTATGTTCCGGGTTGTCCGCCGACGGCTGAAGCCTTGCTCTACGGCATCATCCAGCTGCAAAACAAAATTCGTCGCACCAATACCATTGCTCGTTAATTGCCGAGGCTGATTAGATATGTCTGCCAAGCTGGAAACGCTTAGCCAAAACCTGCAGAAGCATTTTGGCGACAAGCTCAAGTCGCTCAAGCTTGCTCTGGGTGAAATTACGATTGAGGTCGGTGCTGCTGACTATCTCGCGGTGATGACCGCATTGCGCGATGAGGCTGATCTCCAGTTTGAAGAGTTGATCGACCTGTGCGGCGTTGATTATTCAACTTACGGCGATGGTCTCTGGCAAGGGCGTCGTTTTGCCGCTGTCTCCCATCTGCTGTCGATTGCTCATAACTGGCGCCTGCGGGTCCGGGTCTTTGCCGAAGATGACGACTTCCCCTCGGTCGATTCAATCACCGGTGTCTGGAAGAGCGTCAACTGGTTTGAGCGTGAGGCTTTTGATCTTTATGGAATCGCCTTTGTCGGCCATGACGATCTTCGTCGAATCCTGACCGATTACGGTTTCATCGGACACCCATTCCGCAAGGACTTCCCGATTTCCGGGCACGTCGAAATGCGGTATGACCCTGATCAGGCTCGCGTCATTTACCAGCCGGTAACCATCGAGCCTCGAGAGAATACCCCGCGCATCGTGCGCGAAGACACCTACGGGGATCCGGCACATGGCTGATATCCGCAATTTCACACTCAACTTCGGTCCGCAGCATCCGGCAGCGCACGGCGTCCTGCGACTGGTGCTCGAACTGGATGGCGAAGTCGTTCAGCGCGCCGATCCGCATATTGGTCTGCTGCATCGGGCAACGGAAAAGCTCGCCGAAACAAGGACATGGGTTCAGTCTGTTCCATACATGGATCGACTGGACTATGTGTCCATGATGTGTAACGAACATGCCTATTGCTTGGCTACGGAAAAGTTGCTGGGAATCGAAGTTCCTGAGCGCGGCAAGTACATCCGTACGATGTTCGACGAGATTACGCGTCTGCTCAATCACCTGTTGTGGATTGGCTGTCACGCGCTCGACGTCGGGGCGATGACGATGGCGCTCTACACATTTCGCGAGCGCGAAGACTTGATGGATGCTTACGAGGCGGTTTCCGGCGCCCGTATGCACGCGGCCTATTACCGTCCGGGTGGCGTATATCGTGATCTGCCGGATCGTATGCCGCAGTATCAGGAGTCGACCTGGACTAGCGCCAAGAAGGCCAAGGAGATTAACGGTAATCGTGGTGGATCCTTGCTGGATTTCCTTGAGGATTTCACCAATCGTTTTCCGACCTATCACGCTGAATATCACACGCTACTGACCGATAACCGTATCTGGAAGCAGCGCTTGGTTAACGTCGGCGTCGTTACGCCGGAGCGGGCGCTCCAAATGGGCTTTACCGGTGCCATGTTGCGCGGTTCGGGCATTGCCTGGGACCTGCGCAAGAAGCAGCCCTACGCAGCTTACGACAAGGTCGATTTCGATGTGCCGGTTGGGGTAAATGGCGACAGTTACGATCGTTATCTGGTTCGCATGGAAGAGATGCTCCAATCGAACCGGATCATCAAGCAGTGTATTGCCTGGCTGCGCAAGAATCCTGGTCCGGTAATCACCGAAAACAACAAGGTGGCACCGCCGTCGCGCGAAAACATGAAGACCAACATGGAAGAGCTAATTCATCATTTCAAGCTCTTTACCGAGGGGATTCACGTGCCGCCGGGCGAGGCGTATTCCGCCATCGAACACCCGAAGGGCGAATTCGGTATCTATTTCATATCCGACGGGGCAAACAAGCCTTATCGCATGAAGATTCGCGCTCCTGGCTATGTGCACCTGGCTGGCATGGACGAAATGTCCAGAGGCCATATGATCGCCGACGTCGTTACGATTATCGGTTCCCAAGATATTGTTTTTGGCGAGATCGACCGCTGATGTTTTCCGCTGAAACCCTACAGAAATTCGCCCGCGAAGTGGCCAAGTATCCTGCCGAGCAGAAACAATCGGCGGTAATGGCCTGTCTGGCCCATGCTCAGGAAGAAAAGGGCTGGTTGCCTCCTGAGGCGATCGAAGCCGTTGCCAACTATCTCGACATGGCGCCTATCGCAGCCTACGAGGTGGCTTCCTTTTACAACATGTACGACCTGAAGCCGGTCGGCAAATTCAAGATTACGGTTTGCACCAATCTTCCCTGTGCGCTCTCGGGTGGCTATCACGCCGGTGAGTACGTACAGAAAAAGTTGGGCATCGGTTATGGCGAAACGACGGCCGATGGCAAGTTCACCTTGAAAGAGGGGGAGTGCATGGGAGCTTGTGGCGACGCACCAGTGTTCATCGTCAATAATCGGGCGATGTGCAGTCATATGCACCCGGAACAGATCGACAAGCTCCTTGAGGAGTGCAAATAATGGCCATGCTTGGTTCGATCAACGGCGTCCTGATGGAAGGCCTTGACGGCGACAATACCTGGGGCCTGAAGGATTATGTCGCCCGCGGCGGTTACGCCCAGCTGAAGCGCATCCTGGAAAGCAAGATGTCCCAGGAAGAAGTGATCAGCGAAGTCAAGAAATCGGTTCTCCGTGGCCGTGGCGGCGCAGGCTTTCCAACCGGTTTGAAGTGGTCTTTCATGCCGCGCTCTTTTCCCGGTGACAAATATGTTGTTTGCAACACCGACGAGGGTGAGCCGGGGACCTTCAAAGATCGCGACATCATGCGTTACAACCCGCATGCGGTGATCGAAGGGATGGCGATCGCCGCCTATGCCATGGGTGCTAACCGTGGTTATAACTACGTGCATGGTGAAATCTGGGAAATCTACAAGCGCTTCGAAGAGGCACTGGATGAGGCGCGCGCCGCCGGTTTCATCGGCCAGAATATCCTCGGTTCCGGGTTCAACTTTGAGCTCTTCGCCCATCACGGATACGGTGCCTATATCTGTGGCGAAGAAACGTCCCTGCTTGAATCAATCGAAGGCAAGAAAGGGCAGCCGCGCTTCAAGCCGCCGTTCCCGGCATCCTTCGGTCTGTACGGCAAACCGACGACAATCAACAATACCGAGACCTTTGCGGCCATTCCATTCATTCTGAAAATGGGTGGCGAAGAGTTCCTGAATCTGGGCAAGGCGAACAATGGCGGCACCAAGTTGTTCTCGGTGTCCGGTCATGTCAATCGTCCGGGTAATTATGAAATTCCGCTCGGCACACCGTTTTCGACCTTGCTCGAAATGTGCGGTGGCATGCGGGGCGGACGCAAGCTCAAAGCGGTAATTCCTGGTGGATCTTCGGCGCCGGTTATGCCGGCAAACGTCATCATGGACTGTACGATGGACTACGACTCGATCAGCAAGGGCGGTTCGATGCTGGGTTCCGGCGCAGTCATCGTCATGGATGAAACGGTCTGTATGGTCAAGGCGCTGGAGCGTCTGTCCTTCTTCTACCATGAAGAATCCTGCGGCCAATGTACCCCTTGTCGTGAAGGCACAGCCTGGATGTACAAGGTTGTGCACCGCATTGAAAACGGCCAGGGCAAGCCTGAAGACATCGATCTGCTGAACAGTGTTCTGGGCAATATCGCCGGACGAACCATCTGTGCGCTTGGCGACGCAGCAGCGTTTCCGGTTCAGAGCTTCCTGAAGCATTTCGGCAGTGAATTTGAATACCACATTGAGCACAAGACCTGTCTGGTTCCCAAGGATGTTCAGTGGGCGGGCAGTGGTTTCCACAAGGTTCAGGCCTGAACGAAACCTTCCAAGTGATAGATACGCAAGAACTGGCTACAAGGTAGCGACATGCTAGAAATCGAAATCGACGGCAAAAAGGCGCAAGTGCCCGACGGCAGCACGGTGATGGATGCCGCGCAGCAGGTGGGTGTGTACATACCGCATTTTTGTTACCACAAGAAACTCTCGATTGCCGCCAACTGCCGGATGTGTCTGGTCCAGGTGGAAAAGGCGCCGAAGCCGTTGCCAGCTTGCGCAACGCCGGTGACTAACGGTATGAAGGTGTTTACGCACTCCGAGTTGGCCGTCAAGGCCCAGAAGGGCGTGATGGAATTCCTGCTGATCAATCACCCGCTGGATTGCCCGATCTGTGACCAGGGCGGCGAGTGTCAGCTGCAGGACATGTCGGTCGGTTATGGTCCGATGAAGAGCCGGTACACCGAAGAAAAACATGTGGTGTTCCACAAGAATGTCGGTCCGCTCATTTCAATGGAAGAAATGAGCCGTTGCATCCACTGTACCCGTTGCGTTCGCTTCGGCCAGGAAATCGGCGGCATCATGGAGCTGGGGATGGCGAACCGGAACATGCATTCCGAGATCACCACCTTCCTCGGGCGTACGGTAGACTCCGAACTGTCCGGGAACATGATCGATCTCTGTCCGGTCGGTGCATTGACTTCCAAGCCTTTCCGCTACACCGCCCGCTCCTGGGAATTGCAGCGTCGCAAATCGATCAGCCCGCATGATTCAGTGGGGGCCAATCTGACCGTTCAAGTCAAGCATGACAACGTGATGCGCGTTTTGCCGCGGGAAAACGAAGCGGTCAACGAATGCTGGATTTCCGATAAAGAGCGTTTTTCCTATCAGGCGCTGAATTCAGATGAGCGGCTTACCAAACCCATGGTCAAACAGGGCGGAGAGTGGCGCGAAGTCGACTGGAATGTTGCCCTGGATTACGTTGCACATGGACTGAAAGACGTTGCCCGCGAGCATGGCGGCGATGCGCTCGCCGCTCTTGCTGCGCAAATCTCGACCGTCGAAGAATTGTTCCTGCTCGGCAAGGTCATGAAAGGCCTTGGTAGCAGCAATATCGATTTCCGTTCGCGGCAGTACGACTTTGGCACCGATGGCAAGCGTGCCGGCCTGCCTTGGCTGGGTCTGCGTCTGTCTGAAATCAAGGATCTCGATTCTGCGTTGGTCGTTGGTTCTTTCTTGCGCAAGGATCATCCGCTGATTGCTCAGCGCCTGCGTCAGGCCGCCAAAAAATACACCAAGCTAAGTCTTCTTTCGGTGACCGGTGATGATCAGTTGATGAACCTGCATGCTCAGGTCACTGTCGCCCCGGCCCAGCTGACGAATACGCTGGCCGCAATCGTCAAGGCGGCAGCGCAATTGAAAGGTTTAGCTGTGCCTGCCGGCCTGCAGTCGATCGAAGCCGACGATGTTGCCAGGAAGGTTGCCCAGAGCTTGCTGGAAGGCGAACGCCACGCCATCTTCCTCGGCAATGTGGCGACACAATCTTCCGATGCTACGCAGATCCATGCACTGGCTCTCGAACTAGGCGGAATAACCGGCGCTACTGTCGGTTTCCTCGGCGAAGGCGCCAATACGGTTGGCGCCCATGCTGCCGGATTCCTGCCTTCCGGCGCCAACGCACGACAAATGTTCGAGCAGCCGCGTAAGGCCTATGTTTTGATGGGCATCGAGCCCGAATTTGACTGTGCCAATCCGCAATTGGCGGTCAGCGCGCTGAAGCAGGCAAGCCTGGTGGTCTACATGTCGGCATTCAAGCACGCTCCGGCCCTCGAATACGCCGACGTGATGCTGCCGCTTGCCCCCTATACCGAAACAGCAGGTACCTTCGTCAATATCGAGGGGCGCGTCCAGGGATTCAACGGCGTCGTCAAGGCTCGCGGAGAATCCCGCCCGGCCTGGAAACTGCTCCGAGTGCTCGGCAATGTTTTGAATCTGGACGGTTTTTCTTACGAAACCAGCGAGGCCGTTCGCGATGACGTGTTGGGCAAAGGGGCCGAATTTGTTGCCGGCTTGGGTAACGATCTGAATGGCGTGGCTATTCAGTTGCCGGTTGCCGCTCAAGGTCTGCAACGAATAGCCGATGTGCCGATCAACTTTGCCGACCCGATGGTGCGGCGTTCTCCGGTTCTTCAGCAAACTGCCGATGCGGTAGCACCGACTGCCCGTATCAACGAGCAGACGCTGGCCGAGCTTGGTCTGACCGCTGGCTCTCAGGTCAAGGTCAGGCAAGGGCAGGGCAGCGCCCTGCTGGTGGCCAAGGCCGACAATACCGTGCCGGCCGGTTGCGTTCGTGTTTCGGCCGCTCATGCGAGTACCGCGCAGTTGGGTGAGATGTTTGGCCAGATTTCCGTGGAGCGTGCATAAATGGACGCACTAATGAATTTCGGACAAGGTATTTTCGGCGGCGCGTGGCTGGCCGTCTGGACCTTGATCAAAATCGTTCTGATTGTTGCGCCACTGATGCTGGCCGTGGCCTACCTGACACTGGCCGAACGCAAGGTGATCGGTTTCATGCAGGTGCGTATCGGTCCTAACCGGGTTGGCCCATGGGGGCTGATTCAGCCTATCGCTGACGGCCTGAAGCTGTTGTTCAAGGAAATCATTGTTCCGAGCAGTGCCAACAAGGGCATCTTCATCATCGCGCCGATGCTGGCGATTGCCCCGGCGCTCGCTGCCTGGGCTGTCGTGCCCTTTACCGATACGATGGTGCTGGCGAATATCGATGCCAGCCTGCTTTACATCATGGCGATTACCTCGATGGGGGTGTACGGCGTCATCCTGTCGGGTTGGGCGTCAAACTCCAAATACGCTTTCCTTGGTGCGATGCGGTCTGCTGCTCAGATGGTTTCCTATGAAATCGCCATGGGTTTTTCGCTCATCGTTGTGCTGATGGTGTCCAATAGTCTCAATCTGGTTGATATCGTCGCTGCCCAGCAGCAAGGGAAGTTTGCTGGCTGGGGTTTGGGGTTCCTGTCCTGGAACTGGCTGCCGCTTCTCCCCATGTTCATCGTTTACCTGATATCCGGCACCGCTGAACTGAACCGCGCCCCGTTTGACGTGGCCGAAGGCGAATCGGAAATCGTTGCCGGTTTCCACGTCGAGTATTCCGGTATGGCTTTCGCACTGTTCTTCCTTGCCGAATATGCCAACATGATTCTGGTCAGCGCGCTTACCTCGATCATGTTCCTCGGTGGCTGGCTCTCTCCGGTAGGTTTTCTGCCGGACGGCATCGTCTGGCTGTTTGCCAAGATGTCGGCCATCCTCTTCCTGTACCTCTGGTTCCGTGCGACTTTCCCGCGCTATCGTTACGATCAGCTGATGCGCCTGGGCTGGAAAGTCTTTGTACCGATCTGTCTGGTATGGCTTGTTGTTGTCGGCGTCTGGATGATGTCGCCGCTGAATATCTGGAAGTGAGGAGAGATTCATGGGTTCGATGAAGGAAATCTTCAACAGCCTCCTCCTCAAGGAGTTGTTGAAAGGCATGGCGGTCACGGGTAAATATTTCTTTGCCCGCAAAATCACCGTTCAGTATCCTGAAGAGAAGACACCGCAGAGTTTCCGTTTCCGCGGTCTGCATGCGCTGCGTCGCTATCCGAATGGTGAAGAGCGGTGCATCGCCTGCAAGTTGTGCGAAGCAATTTGCCCGGCTCTGGCGATTACGATCGAAGCAGAACCGCGCGACGACGGCTCGCGCCGCACCACCCGCTATGACATCGATCTGACGAAATGCATTTTCTGCGGCTTCTGCGAAGAGGCTTGTCCGGTCGATGCGGTGGTCGAGACCCGGGTATTCGAATATCACGGCGAAAAGCGTGGTGATCTCTATTACACCAAGCAAATGCTGCTGGCCAACGGTGACCGTTACGAGGCGCAGATTGCCGAAGATCGCCAACTTGACGCACCTTACCGATAACAGGCACTAGCGATGGATTTTCAAACCCTGGTTTTCTTCTTCCTGTCAGCGATTCTGATTGTTGCCAGCCTGCGCGTGATCACCGCGCGGAACCCGGTGCACGCTGCATTGCACCTGATTCTCGCTTTCTTTACCTGCGGCGGCATCTGGGCATTGCTGCAAGCCGAGTTTCTGGCCATTGCTCTGATTCTGGTTTATGTCGGCGCGGTGATGGTGTTGTTCCTCTTCGTCGTGATGATGCTCGACATCAACATGGATCGAATTCGCCAAGGCTTCTGGAACTATCTTCCTTTAGGGGCCGTGCTGGGTGTACTGATGGTTCTGGAAATGGGTCTGGTGCTGGGCAGCAAATATTTTCAGGTGCCCGCAGCAGAGGCCATGACACCGGCCGGTATTTCCAATACCAAGGAAATCGGTCGCTTGATGTTCAGCGAATATGTCTATCCCTTCGAACTGGCATCGATCATCCTGCTGGTCGGCATGATCGCGGCAATTGTTCTGACCTACCGCGGTCCGAAGAAATCAAAGTACACCAATCCGAATGAGCAGGTCTTCGTCAAGGCGAAGGATCGTATCCGCGTCCTGCAAATGCCGGTTGAAAAAGACTGAACCCCGGGGCACCAATGCTTACTCTTTCACTTTCGCACTTCCTGGTTTTGGGCGCGATCCTCTTCGCGATCAGCGTGGTCGGTATATTCCTGAACCGGAAAAACCTGCTCGTGCTACTGATGGCTATCGAGTTGATGCTGCTTGCGGTCAATATGAACTTCGTGGCGTTCTCCCATTACCTGCAGGACTTGTCCGGCCAGATCTTCGTCTTCTTCATCCTGACGGTTGCCGCTGCTGAATCGGCAATCGGTCTGGCCATTCTGATCGTGCTGTTCCGCAACCTCAAGAGCATCCATGTGGATGACCTGGGCAGCCTGAAGGGTTAAACATGGAAATGCAAAAACTCTACCTGCTCGTGCCCCTTGCGCCGTTGATCGGCGCAATGATCGCCGGCCTCTTCTGCCGCGTCATTCCGCGCTGGGTTGCCCATACGGCTACCATCGCCGGCGTGGCCATTGCCTTCGTCACCTCCCTGGTCATCTTCCAGGACGTCCAGGCCGGTCATACCTTCAACGGTACCGTCTATACCTGGCTGACCAGTGGCGACTATAAGTTCGAAGTCGGCTTTCTGATCGACACGCTGACCACCACGATGATGCTGGTCGTCACCTTCGTGTCGTTGATGGTGCACATCTACACCATCGGTTACATGCAGGAAGACCCGGGCTACAACCGTTTCTTCAGCTACATCTCGTTGTTCACCTTCTCCATGCTGATGCTGGTGATGGCCAACAACTTCATGCAGCTCTTCTTCGGCTGGGAGGCAGTCGGTCTTGTCTCCTACCTGCTGATCGGTTTCTGGTACACCCGCCCGACGGCGATTTTCGCCAACATGAAGGCTTTCCTGGTCAACCGCGTCGGTGACTTCGGCTTCATTCTCGGTATCGGTCTGGTCTTGGCTTATTTCGGCTCGCTCGATTATGCGACGGTATTCGCCAAGGCTCCCGAGTTGGCGAATGCGAGCATCGCGCTGTTTGGCCAAGGCTCCAGCGTGTCGCTCATGACTGCCACCTGCATCTGCCTGTTCATCGGCGCCATGGGCAAGTCGGCCCAGGTGCCGTTGCACGTCTGGCTGCCCGATTCGATGGAAGGCCCGACCCCGATCTCCGCTCTGATTCACGCGGCGACGATGGTGACCGCCGGCATCTTCATGGTAGCCCGGATGTCGCCGCTGTTCGAACTGTCAACCACGGCGCTCTCCTTCGTCATCGTGATTGGCGCGATTACCGCATTGTTCATGGGTTTCCTCGGCATCATCCAGAATGATATCAAGCGGGTCGTCGCCTATTCGACGCTCTCCCAGCTGGGTTACATGACGGTCGCGCTCGGCGCATCGGCATATTCGGTGGCGATATTCCATCTGATGACCCATGCCTTCTTCAAGGCACTGCTCTTCCTCGCTGCCGGCTCGGTAATCATCGGGATGCATCACGATCAGGACATCCGCAACATGGGCGGCCTGCGCAAGTACATGCCGATTACCTGGATCACCTCGCTGATCGGTTCGCTGGCTTTGATCGGTACGCCTTTCATGGCCGGGTTCTATTCCAAGGACTCGATCATTGATGTGGTGAAGCTCTCCAATATTCCCGGCTCCGGTTTCGCTTACTTTGCGGTGTTGGCTGGCGTTTTTGTCACAGCCTTCTATTCCTTCCGGATGTACTTCCTGGTTTTTCACGGCGAAGAACGGTTCGGCAAGGCGGCGCATGATCACCACGGCGATCATGACGACGAAGAAACTTCGCAGGATCATCATCACGGTCTGGCCCCCGGCCAGCAGCCGCATGAGACCCCATGGGTCATTACCTTGCCGCTTGTTTTGCTGGCCATTCCGTCTGTGGTTATTGGTTACCTGGCAATCGGTCCGATGCTGGCCGGCGATTACTTCAAGGGCGTTATTCATGTCGATAACGTGGCCCATCCGGCTCTCAGCACCTTCCTTGAGGAATTCCACAGCGCCGCGGCGATGGGCGTCCATGCTCTCACCGGGCTGCCCCTCTACCTTGCTCTGGCCGGCGTGGTGTTGTCCTGGTTCTTCTACATGAAGCGTCCGGATATTCCGGCAGCTATCCAGCGCCGGTTCTCGGCTATCAACACGCTGCTTGAGAATAAATACTACTTCGACAAGATCAATGAGTTCGTCCTGGCCGGTGGTTCGCGCGTCCTCGGGAAAGCGTTGTGGCGGGGTGGCGATGTCGCCGTAATTGACGGATTCGTTGTCAATGGATCCGCCAAGCTTGTCAGCTGGATTGCCTCAATAACCCGTCTGTTCCAGACCGGTTATGTCTATCACTACGCTTTCACCATGATCATCGGCGTCTTTGTGCTGATGACCCTGTGGATCAACCGCGCCTAGCGTGAATAGTTCGCAGAAAAGCAAGGAATAACATGTCGACTTACCCGCTGCTATCTTTCGCCATCTGGATTCCGATCGTCGCCGGTCTGGCGGTGCTCGCCACCGGATCTGACCGGAATGCACCATTGGCAAGGATGCTTGCCCTGTTTGGTGCGATTGTCAGTTTTCTCGTCACCATCCCGTTGTGGACCAGCTTCGACGTCGCCAATGGCGGCATGCAGTTCGTCGAATTGAAGAGCTGGATTCCCCGCTTCAACATCAATTACCACCTCGGCGTCGATGGCATCTCGATGCTCTTCGTCCTGCTCAACGCCTTCATCACCATCATCGTCGTTGCGGCCGGCTGGGAAGTCATCAAGCAGAAGGTTGCCCAGTACAACGCGGCATTCCTGATCATGTCCGGCCTGATGAACGGTATTTTTGCCTCGGTTGATGGTGTCCTGTTCTATGTTTTCTTCGAAGCCTCGCTGATTCCGCTCTATCTGATCATCGGTGTATGGGGCGGCCCGAACCGGGTTTATGCCGCATTCAAGTTCTTCCTCTACACGCTGTTCGGTTCGCTGCTGCTGCTGCTGTCGCTGATGTATCTGTTCATCCATTCCGGCGGCAGCTTCTCGATTCTTGAATGGCACAAGCTGCCGATCGAACTGGGACCGCAGATCTGGCTTTTCCTTGCCTTCCTGATTGCTTTCGCGGTCAAGGTGCCGATGTGGCCGGTCCATACCTGGTTGCCGGATGCCCACGTCGAAGCGCCGACCGGCGGCTCGATCGTGCTGGCAGCCATCGCTCTGAAGCTCGGTGCCTACGGTTTCCTGCGGTTTTCGCTGCCGATCGCTCCGGATGCCTCGCATGAATTGTCCGGTCTGGTCGTTGCGCTGTCGCTGATTGCCGTTGTCTATATCGGCTTCGTCGCGCTGGTTCAGGAAGACATGAAAAAGCTGGTGGCCTATTCCTCGATCGCTCACATGGGCTTCGTGACCCTGGGCTTCTTCATGTTCAGCTCGATGGGCATCGAAGGCGCCCTGGTTCAGATGGTCTCCCACGGCTTCGTCTCCGGCGCGATGTTCTTCTGTATCGGCGTCATGTACGACCGTCTCCACAGCCGGCAGATCGCCGATTACGGCGGCGTGGTCAATACCATGCCGAAGTTCGCCGCGCTGTTCATGCTGTTTTCCATGGCCAACGCCGGTTTGCCGGCCACCTCCGGCTTCGTCGGCGAGTTCATGATTATTCTCGGTGCCGTCAAGTTCAACTTCTGGGTGGCCTTCGCCGCCGCGACGTCGCTGATCATCGGTGCGGCTTATACGCTCTGGATGTACAAGCGCGTGATTTTCGGCGATGTGGCCAACGACCACGTGGCGGAACTGACCGACATCAACAAGCGCGAGTTCGCCATTCTTGGCGTGCTGGCCATCTGTACCCTGTGGATGGGTCTGTACCCGCAACCATTCACTGAAGTTATGCACGCCTCGGTCAACGACCTGCTGCGTCACGTTGCCATCAGCAAGATTCAATAAACGGTAGCCGACATGTTCGAGAATTTCGTTGTCCCTGATCTCCTGCCCGCCGCTCCGGAAATGTTTCTGGCAGCGATGGCCCTGGCCATTCTGATGATTGATCTCCTGGTCAAGGACAGTCGGCGCACCGTTACGTTTGCGCTGACTCAACTGACCCTGATTGGCTGTGCCGCCATTCAGTTCGGGACCAGTACCGGCGAAATCGTCTATACGTTCAGCAACATGTTCGTGGACGATTTGATGGCGGATCTGTTGAAGCTGTTCCTCTACATGACCGTGGTGATCGTGCTGTTCTACTCCCGGACCTACGTCATTGACCGCGAGTCGATGAACAAGGGCGAGTACTACGTGCTGACGCTGCTTGCCACGCTCGGCATGATGGTCATGATTTCGGCCAACCACTTCCTGACGATCTACATCGGTCTCGAACTTCTTTCGCTGTCGCTCTATGCGATGGTGGCAATGAACCGTGACTCGGTGGCCTCGACCGAGGCGGCCATGAAGTATTTTGTTCTTGGCGCCTTGGCCTCCGGCCTGCTGCTGTACGGCATGTCGATGATCTACGGGGCGACCGGCACGCTGGAAATTACCGCCATCGCCGAACGTCTGTATGGCGGCGGGGTTAACAAGACCGTGCTGGTTTTCGGTCTGGTCTTCCTGGTTTCCGGTCTGGCCTTCAAGCTCGGCGTGGTGCCGTTCCACATGTGGATTCCCGACGTCTACCACGGTGCGCCGACTTCTGTGACGCTGCTGATCGGCTCGGCCCCGAAGCTGGCGGCTTTCGCCATCGTCATGCGTTTGCTGGTCAATGGCCTGATCACCATGGCGGCCGACTGGCAGGCCATGCTGATCATCCTGTCGGTGTTGTCGATGGCCATCGGTAATCTGGCGGCCATCGCCCAGACCAACCTGAAGCGGATGCTCGCGTATTCGGCGATTTCCCACATGGGCTTCATGCTGCTCGGCATCACCACCGGCGTGGTCAGTGGCGACGCGCGCTATGCCCTCAATGCCTACAGTTCGGCGATGTTCTACGTGATCGCCTATGTGCTGATGAGCATGGGTACCTTCGGCATGATCCTGCTGATGGCCAAGGCCGGTTTCGAAGCCGACAACCTCGATGATTTCCGTGGTCTGAACAAGCGCAGCCCGTGGTTTGCCGGCATCATGCTGATGCTGATGTTCTCGATGGCCGGGGTGCCGTTCTTCATCGGTTTCTTCGCCAAGTTCTCGGTGCTGCAGGCCGTGGTCGCCGCCGGTTACATGTGGCTGGCCATCGTCGCCGTCTTCTTCTCGCTGATCGGCGCCTTCTACTACCTGCGCGTCGTCAAGCTGATGTACTTCGACGCGCCGGTCGACGAAACGCCGCTGACCGCTGGTTTGGACATGCGCATCCTGATTTCGGTCAACGGCCTGGCGGTCGCCTTCCTCGGCATCTTCCCGCAGGTCATCATGTCGCTGTGTGCCTACGCGCTGCTGCGTTCGCTCTGATGCAAGGCTGAACCATCGTTTGTAAACGCCCCGCTGGCCGGGGCGTTTTGCTTTTCGGAGATTGATATGTCGCACGACGCCCACCTGATTGAATCGGAGATTTCCAGCACCACGGTTTTCAAGGGTGCCCTGCTCGAGGTGCGCAAGGATCAGGTTCTGTTGCCCAATGGCAAGGAGTCGATCCGCGAATACATCGTGCATCCCGGCGCTGTGGTGGTGTTGGCCTTCCTGGAAAATGGCAACCTGCTTTTCGAACGGCAGTTTCGCTACCCGCTACGTCGGGTTTTCCTTGAGTTGCCGGCCGGGAAAATCGATCCAGGCGAGGCGATCATCGATACGGCGCGCCGCGAATTGCTTGAAGAGACGGGCTACACGGCCAGCGAATGGGAGTATCTCGGGGTAATGCACCCGTGCATCGGTTATTCCGACGAACGGATCGAGATATTCAGTGCCCGCGGCCTGCATCTGGCTGGCGAAAAGCAACTCGATCACAATGAATTTCTCGAAGTGGTCGAACTGTCGCCGGAAGCAGCCAGACAGGCGGTGTGGAGCGGCCAGATTACCGATGCGAAGACGGTCACCGCCTTGTTCTGGCTCGCCCGGCCTTGATTCTGGGCGAACGCGCCGGGGCGGTGCTGATCAAGCAATACTGCGGGTGGCGAGCACCTCGTCCACCCGGTTCTTCTCCATATCCATGATCTCGAAATGCCAGCCGGCCCAATCGAACGATTCGGTTTTCTTGGGAATCCGCCCGAGGTGAACGATGATGAAGCCGCCGACCGTGTGGTAGTTGCCGAGATCCTCTTCCGGCAACTCCTTGATGCCGAGCAGCACCTTCATCTCGTCGATGGCCAGCAAGCCGTCGAGTAACCAGCTGCCATCGGTTCGCTGAAGCGCCAGAGGCGTCTCGACCGCGCCGGAAAGAACATCGCCGACCACCGTGCCCATCAGGTCGGAGAGGGTCACCAGCCCTTCGGTAACGCCGAATTCGTTGGCGACCAGCGCCGATCGGGTCTGCTTTTCCTTGAAGAACTCGAGCAGGCCGATCAGCGACAGCGTCCCGGGAACATAGTGCGGCGGCATCGGCGACAGCTTGCCAAAATCGAGATTGTTGCCGTTCAGCAGTTCCTGCAGCAATTCCCGGCTTTTGACAAAACCCAGGGCGTTCGATATCCCGCCCTTGCACAGCAGAAAACGCGACACCGGGCGTTGTTGCAGTACTTTCAGGTTCTCTTCGCGCGGCAAGCTGAGGTCGAGGCAGGCGATGTCAGCCGCCGGGGTCATGATGCCGGCGACGCAGCGGTTATCCAGGCGAAAGACGTTGCCGAGAATTTCGCTCTCGGTCCGGTCGAGATTGCCTTCCTTGCGCCCGGCTTCGATCAGGAAACGGATTTCGTCGGAGGCGGTGGCCTCGGCGCTGCCTTTGAAGGGAAACAGCTGGAGTACCCCGTCGGCCGTTTTGGAAACCACGATGACCAGCGGGTGGGCGAGCTTGAGCAACAAGGTGATCAGGCCGGCCAGCGACTCGGCAAGGGCTTCCGGATGGGCCAGGGCCAGGCGCTTCGGGATTACTTCGCCGAAGACGATGGAAAAGAAAGTGATCACGGTGACGACCAAACCCAGCGCAATCGCGTAGGCCAAGCTATCGGCGACCGGCAGGATCTCGCCAATCGAGGCCTGCAGGCGGGGCACCCAGAGCGCTTCGCCATAGACCCCGGAGAGCATGGCAAGAGCGGTGATGCCGAGCTGCGTGGTGGCCAGCAGACGGCTGGCATGCTGGCGAAACCCGAGTACCGCCGCGGCTGCCGTCGAACCCTGTTCGGCGCGCATGGCGAGATGGGAAATGCGGCTGGCGCCGACGGCCATTTCAGCCATGGCCAGCACACCGCAACTGAGGATCAGTGCGACCAGAATCCAGATTTCCATACGGGCTTTCCTTCCGTCGATCGGGGCGGGGCGGAGCCATTGCCGGGCTGCGCCTCGCTCATCTCATTCTACCGGCAACGGAGGCGCCCGTTCTACCTCGACAGGCTGCGCATGGCCTGTTCCAGGCCGTCGATGGTCAGTGGAAACATCCGTTTGCCGATCAATTGCTGAATCATCTGTATCGACGGCGTGTAGCTCCAGTCGGCTTCCGGCAGGGGATTGAGCCAGGCGGCGTGGGCCCAGGTGGCGAGCAGGCGTTCCAGCCAGAGCGCGCCGGCCTCCTCGTTCCAGTGCTCGACGCTGCCGCCGGGGTAGGAAATTTCGTAAGGGCTCATGCTGGCATCGCCGACGAAAATCAGTTTGTAGTCGGGGCCGTAGGTGTGAATGACATCCCAGGTCGACAGTCTTTCATCATGGCGCCGCCGGTTGTCTTTCCATACGCCTTCATAGACGCAGTTGTGGAAATAGAAATGTTCCAGGTGCTTGAACTCGCTGCGGGCGGCCGAGAACAGCTCCTCGCAGGCGGCGATGTGGTCATCCATCGAGCCGCCGATGTCGAGGAAGAGCAGGACCTTGATGGCGTTGTGGCGCTCGGGGCGCAACTGCAGGTCGAGCCAGCCGCCGTTGCGGGCGGTGCCGGCGATGGTGCCGTCGAGATCGAGTTCGGTGGCGGCGCCTTTGCGCGCGAAGCGGCGCAGCCGGCGCAAGGCGACCTTGATGTTGCGGACGCCGAGATCGACGGTATCGTCGAGATTGCGGAATTCGCGCTGCTCCCAGACCTTGATCGCCGTCCGGTTGCCGACCGACTCGCCGCCGATGCGCACGCCTTCCGGGTGGTAGCCGCCATGACCAAACGGCGAGGTGCCGCCGGTGCCGATCCACTTGCTGCCGCCGGCATGGCGTTCCTTCTGCTCGGCCAGCCGCTGCTGCAGTTGCTCGAACAGTTTCTCGTAGCCGAGCTTCTCCAGCCGGGCCCGGTCCTCTTCCGACAGGTGGCGGCGGGCCGCCAGTTCCAGCCATTCTTCCGGGATCATCGTATCGAAGCCGGGCAGGGCCTCGATGCCCTGAAAGTATTCGCCGAAGGCCCGGTCGAAGCGGTCGTACAAGGCTTCGTCCTTGACCAGGATGGCCCGCGACAACAGGTAGAAATCATCCAGGCTGCCGCTGACCAGCCGTGCTTGCAGCGCTTCGAGCAGGGCCAGCAGCTCGCTGGTCGACACCGGCAACTGCCGGTTCTTCAGGTGCAAGAAGAAATCGACCAGCATTCAGCTCTTGCGGCGCGCCATGAAGGCCAGGCGTTCGAACAGATGCACGTCCTGTTCGTTCTTGAGCAGCGCGCCGTGCAGCGGCGGAATGGCATCCTTCGCTTCCTTGGCACGCAGCGCCTCGGGCGGGATGTCCTCGGCCAGCAGCAGTTTCAGCCAGTCGATCAATTCGCTGGTCGACGGTTTCTTCTTCAGGCCGGGCACTTCACGCAGCTCGAAGAAGACCTCCAGCGCTTCCTTCAGCAACTCGTGCTTGAGGGTCGGGAAATGCACGCCGACGATGCGCTGCATCGTCGTCCGGTCCGGGAACTTGATGTAATGGAAGAAGCAGCGGCGCAGAAAGGCATCGGGCAGCTCCTTCTCATTGTTCGAGGTGATGATGATCAACGGCCGATGCCTGGCCTTGATCGTCCGGTGCAGCTCGTAGCAATGGAACTCCATGCGGTCGAGCTCGCGCAGCAGGTCGTTGGGAAACTCGATGTCGGCTTTGTCGATTTCGTCGATCAGCACCACCGACGGCTGATCGCACTCGAAGGCCTGCCACAGCACGCCATGCACGATGTAATGGCCGATGTCCTCGACGCGCGGATCGCCGAGCTGCGAGTCGCGCAGCCGCGATACCGCGTCGTATTCGTAGAGCCCCTGCTGCGCCTTGGTGGTCGATTTGATGTGCCACTGGAAGAGCGGCATGCCGAGCGCGCTGGCCACTTCTTCGGCGAGCAGCGTCTTGCCGGTGCCCGGCTCGCCCTTGATCAGCAGCGGCCGCTGCAGCACCAT
The DNA here is from genome assembly GCF_020510685.1 of Dechloromonas denitrificans. Classification (NCBI taxonomy): domain Bacteria; kingdom Pseudomonadati; phylum Pseudomonadota; class Betaproteobacteria; order Rhodocyclales; family Azonexaceae; genus Dechloromonas; species Dechloromonas denitrificans. Next base: position 3,593,068 of record NZ_CP075185.1, on the reverse strand, counting down.
CGCGGCATTGACCGCCATCGTCAGGTCGCCGGTGGCGACGTAAGTGTCCGTACCTTCAAATTTCATCGCTGCGCATCCCGGAGAAAGTCCACCGGCCACCGGTGGGAGCCTGCATCTTATCAGCAGTGAATCTCTGATTCCCGTGCCCCGCTTTGGTTTCTACGAAACGTCGGGAAGGTCACGCAGATCGGCCAAGGGAGTGACCCCGTAAGCATCGCAGAGCAGATGCGCCACCAGTTTGCCGGCAGCCTGCTGTGCCGTCGCCAGGTGGCCATCGCGCTTGAGTGCTTGGAAGCGTTCCAGCATCGGGAAACGCTCGGCCGAGGTGGCGCGGATTTCCGCCTGCATGTCGGTATCGACGACGCCCGGCGCCACGCTGCAGAACTTGAGGTTCGCCCGGCCGTCCAGCGCTACCGCGCGGGCATGCTGGTCGAGGACGGCCTTGGTTGCGTAATAGACGCTCCAGCCAGGGTAGGCGGTATGGGCTGCACCACTCTTAGACGGTGGAAAGGCGCACGGCAAGGACCATGACGGATGCCGGGGTCCTGTCGATCAGGTGCGCTTCGTCTTTGTCATGTACATCTAACCGGCCTGGACTTCCTTGTCGGCCAGTGCTTTCTCGATCCGCTGGTCGGGAATTAGCCAGATCAGTGCCACCAGTACGTACAGGCCTTGCGCCAACGATGGCGACCAGAAGGCCAGGAGTACGGCGAGGGCGTAGGCGGTCGGGGAAGATTTCCCTTTCCAGTCGCTGCCCAAGGCCATCTTCAGTAAAGAACTGTCGCCCTGAGAAGCGATGATGGTGCGCTGGAGCATTCGATAGGCCAGTGCCGCCATGAACAGCACCACGCCGTAGACAGCCGAGGGCATTGCGGCGAAGTGGTTCTCCCCCATCCAGCCGGTGACGAAGGGGAACAGCGATAGCCAGAACAACAGGTGCAGGTTGGCCCAGAGGATAGGCCCGGTAACACCACGCGCCGTATGCAGCATGTGGTGATGGTTATTCCAGTAGATGCCGACGTAGACGAAGCTCAGGACATAACTTAAAAACACCGGAATCAACGGAGCCAGAGCCTCGATCTCCTCGCCATGCGGTACTTTCAACTCAAGCACCATGATGGTGATGATGATGGCCAGTACGCCATCGCTGAATGCTTCCAAACGCCCCTTGCCCATCATCCACTCCCTTTATTCGCCGGCCGCGTTGTCGCAGAGACCGCGCCGGCGATGATTGGTGCCCGCCAAGAATGTCGAATGCTATCTGCTCAGGCGGCCGGTTCCTGCAGGCTGTGCCGTTTCAGTCGCCGGCCCACCTGTTCCATGCTGTTGAGCACGGCCTCCAGCTCCCGACTCATCGGGGTCAACGAGTATTCGACCTGGGGCGGATTGCTGGGCAGGACTTGCCGCTCAAGCAGGCCGTGTTGCTGCATGACGCGCAGGCGATTGGTCAGCACCTTGGTGGATACCCGCGTCAGATCGCGGCGCAAATCGCCAAAGCGGCGTGGGCCGGCGCGAAGGAACCACAGAATCTGGACGGTCCACGCCCCGGCCAGCAGGATGAGTACATCCTCTAGTGGGCAGTCGTGGGGTAGCGGGGGTTGGGTTGCGGGTTTGGGTCGTAAGGGCATGATCGATGGCTAATAGTTACCGGGAGGAACCTACTTTTAAAAAAAATTCATGCAACTAGACTTCCGACTCGCACTCACAACGAGTGTTCCATTCGCAAAGGAAAAAATTATGCCTCGCGCCACCCCGACCCCCGGAGCAAGCCTGCTGAACCCGACCAATCATCTGCTGATCATGATCGATCATCAGTCGCAGATGGCCTTTGCCACCAAGTCGATCGACCCGATCACGCTGCGCAACAACGCCGCGCTGGTCGCCAAGGCAGCACACGAATTCAAGGTTCCCACCATTCTCACTACAGTCGCGGAAAAATCCTTTTCCGGCCCGATGTTCGATGAAATCAAATCGGTCTTCCCCGACGCCAAGGTCATCGACCGGACGACGATGAACACCTGGGAAGACGCGCGGATTGCCGAGCGCGTCAATCAGATCGACAAGGCCAAGGTGGTGATTGCCGGCCTATGGACATCGGTCTGTATCGTCGGCCCGACGCTGTCGGCGCTCGATCAGGATTTCGAGGTCTATGTCATCGCCGATGCCTGTGGCGATGTCTCGGACGAAGCCCATCAACGTGCGATGGAACGCATGATCCAGGCCGGCGTCCGGCCGATGACGGCGCTGCAGTACTTGCTCGAGCTGCAACGCGACTGGGCGCGCGGCGAGACCTACGACCAGACGGTTGCCACCTCGATTGCCCATGGCGGCGGCTATGGCCTCGGCCTGATCTACGCCAAGTCGATGTTTGGCGGCGGCGAAGGCCATTGACCGCCGCGCGTCATCGTATCGCCACGTCCTGACCACAAATCACCTGTCGAGGTTGCCATGATTACCCTGCGCAAGAGTTCCGACCGCGGCCAAGCCGACCACGGCTGGCTGCACAGCCAGCACAGCTTTTCCTTTGCCGATTATTACGATCCGCAGCAGATGGGCTGGGGGCCGCTTCGCGTCATCAACGAGGATCGTGTCGAGCCCGGCCAGGGGTTCGGCACGCATGGCCACCGCGACATGGAGATCATCAGCTATGTGCTGGATGGCGAGTTGTCGCACAAGGACAGCATGGGCAACGGGACGGTGATCCGCCCCGGCGATGTGCAGCGGATGAGCGCCGGCGCCGGCGTCCAGCACAGCGAATTCAACCCTTCATCGGGCTCGCCGGTGCACTTTCTCCAGATCTGGATCGAGCCGGCGACCCGTGGCATCGCACCGAGCTACGAGCAGAAATTTTTCGCGCCGGATGACAAGCGTGGCCAGCTACGTCTGGTCGCCTCGCGGGACGGGCGGGCCGGCAGCGTCACCGTGCATCGCGATGCCGATCTCTATGCCAGTCTGCTGGCTCCCGACGAACAGGTAGGTCACCAGCTTGCTGCCGGTCGCATCGCCTACCTGCATGTGGTGCGTGGCGCGGTCCGCGTCAATGGCGTGCGACTCGAAACCGGCGATGCCGCCAAGATCGAGGCCGAGCAGGTGCTGGTGATCGCTTCCGAAGCAGCCTCGGAAGTGCTGTTGTTCGATCTGGATCAAGCCGTTTGAGGTCCGACGGCCGTCAAACCCGACATTGGAGGCAGCATGACGAGCATCAGCAACGATGCGGCGCAAGCCGATCTCATTCTCCACAATGGCCGGATCGCCACCAACGATCGGCAGCAGCCTTTCGTTGCCGCGTTGGCCATCCGCGATGGCCTGATCCAGGCGATAGGCGATGATGGCGAAATCATCGGTCATCGCGGCCCGCTGACCCAGGTCGTCGATCTCGGTCGGCGCACGGTAATCCCCGGACTCAACGACTCGCATTTGCACCTGATCCGCGGTGGCCTCAACTACAACCTGGAGCTGCGCTGGGACGGCGTCCCTTCACTCTCCCTGGCCTTGCAGATGCTTCGCGAGCAGGCCCGGCGTACGCCGCCGGGACAATGGGTCCGCGTCGTCGGCGGGTGGAGCGAATTCCAGTTTGCCGAACGCCGCCTGCCCACCCTCGACGAACTCAACGCCGCGGCGCCGGACACCCCCGTCTTCATCCTGCATCTCTATTGCCAGGCCATGCTCAACCAGGCAGCGCTGCGCGCCATCGGCTACACCAGCGATACCCACGATCCACCGGGTGGCATGATCGCCCGCGACAAGGCCGGTCATCCGACCGGGCTGTTGCTCGCCAAGCCGAATGCGATGATCCTCTATGCGACGCTGGCCAAGGGGCCGAAACTGCCGCTCGAGCACCAGATCAACTCGACCCGGCACTTCCTGCGCGAACTGAACCGGCTCGGCGTCACCAGTTGCATCGATGCCGGCGGCGGCTTCCAGAACTATCCGGACGATTATCAGGTAGTCGACGAACTGGATCGGCAAGGCGCATTGACGGTGCGTATCGCCTACAACCTGTTCACCCAGAAACCCAAGGAAGAGAAACAGGATTTCGCACGCTGGATGAAGATGACCGCGCCCGGCGCCGGCAGCGATTTCTATCGGAACAACGGCGCTGGCGAGATGCTGGTTTTTTCCGCTGCCGACTTCGAGGATTTTCTCGAGCCGCGTCCCGACCTGCCGGCCACCATGGAAGGCGAGCTCGCCGAGGTTGTCGGCCTGCTCGCCGCGAACAACTGGCCGTTCCGACTGCACGCCACCTATGACGAATCGATCAGCCGTTTTCTCGATGTGCTGGAGACAGTGCACCGCAACGTGCCGATCGACCGCCTTGGCTGGTTCTTCGATCACGCCGAGACGATCAGCGATCGCAATATCGAGCGCGTCAGCGCCCTCGGTGGCGGCATCGCTGTGCAGCACCGGATGGCCTTTCAGGGCGAGTATTTTGTCCAACGCTATGGCGCCAAGGCGGCTCAACGCACGCCGCCCATCCGCCGCATGCTCGAAATGGGCATCCCCGTCGGCGCCGGCACCGATGCCACCCGCGTCGCCAGCTACAACCCCTTCGCTGCGCTCTACTGGCTGGTCAGCGGTCGGACCTGCGGCGGCCTCGCGCTGTATCCGGCCAGCAATCGCTTGAGTCGGGAAGAAGCGCTTCGCCTGTATACCGTTGGCAGCGCCGGCTTCTCCGGCGAGGCGGACAAGAAAGGGCGCCTGACGGTCGGCCAGTTTGCCGATCTTTGCGTGCTTACGGCCGACTACTTCAGCGTCCCGGAAAGCGAAATCAAGGCGCTGGAATCGGTTTTGACCATCGTCGGTGGCAAGCCGGTTTACGCCACGCAGGAATTCCAGCGACTCGATCCGCCGGCTTTGCCGGTTTTGCCGGAGTGGTCGCCAGTCGCCCGTTTCGGTGGCTACGGCGCCCCGCTCATGCCGCATCACGCCAACGCCTTGGCGTCAGCGCCGCCATGCCAGGCCCATCGGCACGGGCCTCTGCATCAGCATGACGGGCTCGGCGGCTGCATGTGCTGGGCATTTTGAACGGGCTCGGAAGGCAAACCATGAGCAACGAACAAACCGCAATGCCCGGGCGCGGCGCAGCACCGGACACCAGCGTTACCCTGCTGATCCAGCAACGCGTTCGGCCCGACGCCATCGCCCGTTACGAGCAATGGTTGCGCACTATCGCCGCCAAGGCCGCCGAATATCCCGGGCACCAGGGCGTGCATATCATCCGCCCGCCAGCCGGCAACAACGAATATTCGATCCTGATTCGCTTTGCCAGCGGCGTCGATGCCGAGCGCTGGACTAGTTCGGCCGACCGCCGCAACCTGCTGGCCGAGATAGCCGATGCCTTCGAGCGTGACGACCAGTTTCGCATCCAGCCCGGCATCGAGTTCTGGTTCACGCCACCATTCCCGGCGCAGAAAAAGCCGGCGCCGTGGAAGCAGTGGCTGATTACCACCTCGGTAATCTGGCCACTGACCATGCTGATTCCCCCGCTTTTCACACCAGTGTTCGCAGCCGTGCCGGTCTTGGGGGCATGGGGGATAAGCCATGGCATCGTCGCCGCAACCATCGTCGCGTTGGTTGTCTTTCTGATCATGCCGCGTTACGTGCGCCTTGTTTCTCGCTGGCTATTCGAGTCGTGAAGCTTGTTGCACAGCCGGCGGGAACGGCGATTGACCGATTGTGCCAGCTCCCTGTAGCGCGTCCTTGGTGCCCAATGTTTCGTAGCACCTCGTGAATTCACCTTCCGCTTGGAGCCTTGTTATTCCATATGGTTCACGGCACGATGCGGGCATGAATACTCCTTCATAGCGTTGGGCCTCTCAGGTAACCACGTGACTACGCCGAGTTCTATCAGCCAATTTCTTGCACTTCAGCAGTCTGGAGTGCTCGGAGATTTTCGCGATGAAGCAACAACCTGTTTGATTGCGACAACATCCGCCCGCCTTGCGCAGCATTCCAAGATCTACGGTTGGTCAATTTCGCATCTGGGCGGTGTGCAACCCAAGTCGGCCTTGGTCGTACAAAAGCCTGGCTCGGTGCCTGAGTTATGGGTTCGTGCCAACTACCGAGGGTATCGCCGAGCATTTATTCGATTCCTTGAACAACAATATGGTCTTCGTGAAATCAGTATTCCAAAGTCGCTACAAGTGGATCATCTACAGCCATCTTCTCGCTTCAATGAAGGTAGCAACCACTACTTCGTGCGTCTCGCACTGGTAGAACGAAATATTAACGCGTCGTATGGCGCAGGCTTCGAGCGGCTGTTAAATGACCGAGAACGCGAGCGCAAGTTGGCTGGTGGCATTCATATGGACTGGATGGCCTATCTAAAGATCAGAGCTATTCGCCTTCCCGCCAAAGCTGGCGGCCAGGACTCCTGGAAAATATGGGCGTGGCGGTACGCAACATCTTTGGCGTCGGATGGGTTTGACACCATCCTTACATACGTAGGCCTTACCACTATGCTTAATCTGGCGTTCCGAGATACATGGCAACCACTTCCACCACATTCCTCATTCAGGGCTGAAGCTGAGGCTCACCCGTCCTATGTCTGCGTCCCACAACTGGCCGAGGCCTAGCACTGCCGCGCCGTATTCCCCGACCAGGAGTATTGGGTATCCAGATGACTTTCTCGTCGTGACGCCCAGCCTCTTATTCCACGGACCCTGTGCGAAAAGCCGTGCAGGCCGGTTGTTTTGAACCTCGGGCCGTAAAAGGAGCGCAGATGGTTTCCCCCGTACAAACCCCACAACCACCATATTTTGCCGTTATCTTTACATCCATCCGTGCTGACGGTGACAACGGCTACGGTGAAACGGCAAAACAAATGTTGGAGCTTGCCTCCGGGCAGCCTGGCTTCCTTGGCTTCGAAAGCGCGAGGCAAGAAATCGGAATTTCAGTTTCATATTGGGCGAGCCAGGAGGCGATAACTGCCTGGAAGGAAAACATCAGTCATCGCCACGCCCAAGGCCGAGCAAAGGACTGGTATCGCGCATTTCGTGTCCGGGTCTGTCGGGTCGAGCGCGACTATGGTTTCTGATTTGTTGGCCAATATTCCAATCTACCGAGTTCGCACCTGCGCGTATCCCAGCATGCTTCCTAAAAATATTTAGTCCTCAAGCTTGAGCGGCCCCTGGCCGGAATAGCGATCGAGTGCCAGATAGATGACCGGCGTGATGATCAGCGTGATCAGCTGCGAGAACAGCAGCCCGCCGACGACCGACAGCCCGAGCGGCTGGCGCAGTTCGGCGCCGGCCCCCAGGCCGAGGGCGATCGGCATGGCGCCCATCAGGGCGGCCGAGGTGGTCATCATGATCGGCCGGAAGCGCAACAGGCAGGCGGTGCGAATGGCCTCACGCGCCGCCATGCCGTGATTGCGCTGGGCGTCGAGGGCGAAGTCGATCATCATGATGGCGTTCTTCTTGACGATACCGATCAGCATCAGGATGCCGATCATCGCGATGATCGACATCTCCATGTTGAACAGCCAGAGCATCACCAGGGCGCCGACGGCGGCCGAGGGCAGGCCGGCGAGGATGGTCAGCGGGTGGATGTAACTCTCGTAGAGTACGCCGAGCAGTACGTAGATGACCAGCAGTGCGGCGACGATCAGCACGATCTGGCTGGCTTGCGAGGACTGGAAGGCGGCCGCGTCGCCGCCATAGCTGGTGAGGATGCTGGCCGGGAAGTTGAGCTCCTGCTTGTAGCGCTCGATCTGCTTGCTGGCATCGCCGAGCGCCGCGCCCGGCGCCAGATTGAAGCTTAGCGTCAGGGCTTCGAGCTGGCCGGAGTGATTGATCGAAATCGGGCCGACCTCGCGTTCGACCGTGGCCACGCTGGAGAGCGGCACCAGGGCGCCGCCTTTGGCCCGGATGAAGATCTTGCCGAAGGCGCTTTCGTCGGCACGATCGGGCGCGCTCAACTGCATGATCACCTGGTAGCTGTCGCTGGAGGTGTAGATTGTCGACACCTGACGCTCGCCGAAGGCGCTGTAGAGGGCGGTGCGGATGTCGGCAATCTGCAGGCCGAGCAGATTGGCCTTGTCGCGGTCGATGTTGAGCCGGGCCTGCAAGCCCTTGAGCTGGGCGTCGGTGGTCACGTCGCGAAACAGCGGATCGTCGCGCAACCTGGCCGACAGGCCGTCGGCGGCGAGCCGCAGGTCCTCGGCGCGCACGCTGCGCATGACGTACTGGTAGCGGCTCTTGCTCGGTCGCCCGCCCAGGCGCAGATTCTGGATCGGGTTGATGAACACGGTGGCGCCCGGGATCGCCTTCATTTCCTTGCGCAGGCTCTCGACCACCTTGTCGATATGCGGCCGCTCGCTGCGCGGCTTCAGGCTCATGAACAGGCGGCCGCTGTTGCTGTCGCTGGCATTGACGATCAAGGTGTCGACCGCCGGATTGGCGCGGATCACTTCGCCGGTCCGCTGCAGCAGTTCGGTCATCGCCGGGAAGGAAATGTCCTCGACGGCTTCGACGGTAATCAGCGCCTGGCCGATGTCCTCGTTCGGGAAAAAGCCCTTGGGTAGCAGGGCGAACAGCGCCCAGGTGGCAACCAGGGTGGCGAGGGCCAGGGCCAGCACCGTGCGGTTGTGGCGCAGCGACCAGTCGAGGGCGCCTTCGTAAAAGGCCAGTAGCCGCTCGAAGCCCCGCTCGAACCACGCCGTCCAGCGCATGCCGCGGCCTTCGGCCGCTTCGTGCTTGACGTAGCGGCTGGCCAGCATCGGGATCAAGGTCAGTGAGACGACCGCCGAGACCATCACCGCGATGCCGACGACGGCGGCAAATTCGTGGAAGAGCAGGCCGATGACGCCGGGCATGAAGAAGATCGGAATGAACACGGCAACCAGCGACAGCGAAATCGAGATGATGGTGAAGCTCATCTCGCGCGAGCCGGCCAGCGCCGCCTGCAAAGGCGGTTCGCCCTTCTCGATATGGCGGACGATGTTCTCCAGCATGACGATGGCGTCATCGACCACCAGGCCGACGGCCAGCGTGATGGCGAGCAGCGAGATGTTGTCGAGGCTGAAGCCGAATGCCCGCATCAAGGCCACCGTGCCGAGCAGCGAAATCGGCAGCGACAGCGCCGGAATCAGCGTCGCACTGGCCTTGCGCAGAAACAGGAAGATCACCAGCACGACCAGCGCAACGGTAACCGCCAAGGTGATCTGGACATCGTGGATCGAATCGCGAATCGACTGCGAGCGGTCGTTACGCAACTTGAGTTCGATCGATCCAGGCATCTGGGCGAGCAAGCCGGGCATCGCTGCGCGAATGGCATCGACCGTGCTCACCGTGTTGGCGCCCGGCTGGCGCATCACCGACAGCGTGATGGCGCGTTCGCCATTGGCCCAACTGGCGGTCTTCACCGATTCGACGCTGTCTTCGACTTCGGCGATGTCGGCCAGGCGGACCGGACGGCCGTCCGGCGAGGTGCTGACGATCAGCTTGGCAAAAGCCGCTGCGTTGTTGAGCTGGCGATTGGCCTGGATGGTCAGCGTCTGGCGGGGCCCGTCGAGCGTGCCGACCGGGGAATTGGCATTGGCGTTGCGCAGCGCGCCGGCGATGTCGTCGAGCGTCAGATTGCGGGCGGCCAGGGCGTCGGCATTGAGCGCCACGCGCACGGCGAATTTCTTCTGGCCGTTGATATTCACCTGGGCCACACCGGGCAGCGTGGACAAGGTCGGGGCAATCAGCAGGTCGGCAAAGCTGTTCAGCTCGGAAAGCGCCATCGACGGCGAGGTCAATGACAGGAAGATGATCGGCGAGTCGGCCGGGTTGACCTTGCGATAAGCCGGCGGCGTGGTCATTTCGACCGGCAGCGAGCGCTGCGCCCGGAGCAGTGCGGCCTGGACGTCGATCGAGGCGCTGTCGATGCTGCGGTCCTGGTCGAATTCCAGCGTGATCGCGGTATTGCCGAGGGTCGACGTCGAGTTGATCACCGCCAGGCCGGAAATCGTCGAGAACTGCCGTTCGAGCGGCGTTGCCACCGAAGAGGCCATGGTTTCCGGGCTGGCGCCGGGCAGCACGGCGGTGACCGAAATGGTCGGCGAGTCGTAGCTCGGCAGCGCGGCAATCGGGATGCTGCCATAGGCGATGATGCCGCCGACGACGGCCGATGCCGACAGCAGCACCGTCATGATCGGCCGCCGGATGCAGAGTTCGGAGAGATTCACGGCTTGCTCCGCGCACCTGGCGCCGGCGTCGTGCCCGCCTCGCGGACCAGGCTGCCGGCACGCAGGTTCTGGGCGCCTTCGAGCACGACCCGGGTGCCCGCCGCGACGCCTTCGACGACCGCCTGACCATCCTGGATCAGCAAGACGCGGATCGGCGTCGAGACGACCTTGCCGCCCTCGCCGATGACATAAAGAAACTTCTTCTCCGGGCCGGTCTGCACCGCCTGGGCCGGAACCGTCAGGGCTGCCTTGAGGATGCGCGGCGACAGGGCGACGGTAACGAACATGCCCGGCCACAGGCGGCCGTCGGCATTGGCGAAACCGGCCTTGAGGCGGATCGTGCCGCTGGCGGTATCGACGCTGTTATCAACGAAGACCAGTCGCCCCTCGCGCTGCTCTTCGCCGCCTTCCTCGAGTTGCGCGCTGACCGTCAGGCCGCCGCTCGCCAGCGCCTTTTGCAGCGCCGGCAATTCGCGCTCGGGCAAGGTGAAAGCGACATTGATCGGGTCGATCTGGGTGATGCTGACCAGGCCGGTGCCGGTCGATTGAACCAGACTGCCCGGATAGACTGTGATGGCGCCGGTGCGCCCGGCGATGGGGGCGACGATTTCGCCGTAGCCGCGCCCGACGCGGCTGGCATCGATGGCCGCCCGATCGGCCACGACCTGGGCGCGCAAACTGGCGACCTGGTTCTGCACGACATCGAAGGCGGATGGCGAGATGTAATTGCGCTCGAGCAGTTCGCGTTGCCGGCGCAGGTTGTTCTCGGCATTGGTCAGATCGGCCCGACTCTTGGCAAGCTGCGCTTCGGTTTGCCGGAGATTGGCGTCCTCGGTCCGCACATCGAGCGAAAACAGCCGCTCGCCCTGGCGGACGTACTGCCCTTCCTTGATATGCACGGTCTTGATCGTGGCGTTGATGCGCGGGCGCACGTCGACCGACTGCAGCGCGGTCACCGTGCCCTTGGCGCTCAGGCGAACCGGGATATCGGCTACCGCGACCAGCGTGCTCGTTACCGACACGACGCCGGGCCCAGCGGGCTTCGGCGCTTCGCCGCGCAGACGCCAGAACCAGAAGGCTGCGCCGACGACCAGCAAGATCACGACAACTACGGCAATCCGGCCACGCTTGCCGCCATCTTTTGCCACTTGCTGCTGGGGAACCAACGCCATTACCGATCCTCGATTGAGCCAGCCCCGAATTATCGAGCATTTGGGCCGGGAAACGCCCGGCTCAGGTGTTACGAAATGTGGTGGTGTGGCCCGAATGCCAGCCGGCGAAATCAATCACCGCCGGCGACTCGCCGCGTTTCAGGGACGGACGAGCTGTTGTACCGCGGCGTGCCGTGGGCAGGCCAGCAGATGGTCATTGACCATTCCCGAGGCTTGCATGAAGGCATAGCAGATGGTCGGCCCGACAAATTTGAAGCCGGCGCCCAGCAGGGCCTTGCTCATTGCAGCCGCCTGCACCGATTTGGCCGGCACCTCGGCCAGCGATTGCCAGTGGTTCTGGAGCGGCTTGCCGCCGACGAAGGCCCAGAGAAAGTCGCTGAACGACTGCCCGGCAGATTCAAGCGCCAGGTAGGCCTGGGCGTTCTGTATCGTCGCGGCCACTTTGGCGCGATTGCGGATGATGCCGGGGTCGGCCAATAGTTCGGCAACTTTCGCTGCCGTGTAGCCGGCAATCAACTCAGGTTCGAAGCCATCGAAGACCTGCCGGTAGTGTTCGCGCTTGTTCAGCACGGTCGACCAGGAAAGGCCGGCCTGCGCGCCTTCCAGAATCAGCAGTTCAAACAATGCGCGGTCGTCGTAGAGCGGAACGCCCCATTCCAGATCATGGTAGGCGCGGTAGAGGTCAGATCCCTCGGACCAGGGGCAGCGTTCCATTGCGGTAGCTCTCCGATAAGTTGATGAAGGCAGCGTATCGCCGCAGCAGGGAGCCTACAGGTTCTGGCCGGTAAGTGTCACTCCCGCGCCGGCGGGAATGACACTTGATTGACGCCAATCAGAGGTGGGTGATGACCGCTTCGGCCGGCAGCCGGGATTTCGGCAGCTTGGCGTTGAAATCCTCGTCGCTGTGGTAGCCGAGGCTGGCGATGACGACGCTGGTCAAGTCCTTGGCGGGCAGGCCGAGTTCTTCGTCGAGAATCCTGGCGTCGAAGCCTTCCATCGGGCAGGCGTCGATCTCCAGCGCGGCCGCACCGAGCAGCAGGGTGCCGAAGGCCAGGTAGAGCTGCTTTTGCATCCAGATCTGCGCATCCTTGTATTCATTGACATGCAGGTCGGCGTAGAAGCTGCGCGATTTGTGTTGGCCGGCCTTGGCTTCCGGCGTGGCGAAGCGGCCGTCCTGATCTTCCTGCTCGAGAACGGCCAGGAGATGCTTCTCGTCCAGCGTCTGGCGGGCGCAGAAGACGATGACGTGCGAGGCGTTCCGGATTTTCGGCTCGTTGTAGGCGTAGCTGCCCTGAGCCGCCTTGGCGATACGGGCCTTGCCGGCCTCGCTGCTGGCGATCACGAAATGCCAGGGTTGCGAATTGACCGAGGAGGGGGCGTAGCGCAACAGGGTTTCCAGCTGCGCGAAGAGCTCGGCCGGAATCTTGCGGGCCGGGTCGAACGCCTTGGTGGTCTTGCGGGTCGTGGCGAAATGGGAGAGGTTCATGGTGTTGTTTCCTGGCATGGTGAAATCGGAATTTTTCGAGGATGGGTCTGCCGCTCAGGCCACCGGGTTGAGCCGGACGATATCGACGCCCGTAACCTTGCCGTCGATGGCCGCCCCCAGCGCGGCGAAGTGCGCCGTCGCCATGTGGCGGACGAGCGTTGCATCGTCCTGCCAGCGTTCGATCATCACCAGGCGGTCGGGGTTGTCCTGGGCGACGTGCAGGTCGTATTGCAGGCAGCCGGTTTCGGCGCGGCTCGGGGCAAGGATAGCGAGCAGGGCCTGGCGGACTTCGGCCCGGTATTCGGATTTGGCGGTGATGGTGGCGACGACGCTGAGTGGCATGCGGAAATTCCGGTGGATGGACGATGGGCCAATGATGGCCGAATTCAACCTATTAAAAAACCCGTGTTTTGCTAATTTATTTTCAATTTAAATTTGAAAATAGCTGCCGCTGCTGCTTAGAATCCGATCATGAACCCCTTGCGCGATTTCGAGCTTTTCCTTCTGGTGGCCGACTACGGCAGCCTGTCGGCCGCGGCGCGCCGGCTCGACATTACGCCGGCCGCGGCGAGCGTGGCCTTGAAACGCCTGGAGGCCGAGGTCGGCGTGCAGCTTTTCCTGCGCTCGACACGCAGCTTGCGCCTGACCGATGAAGGGCAGATCTTCCTTGAACATTGTCGTCAGGCCATGCAACTGCTGGCCGACGGCCGGCAAGCGGCGCTGACCGGTTCGGCCGCCCTGCGTGGCGTGCTGCAACTGTCGATACCCTCCGATTTCGGGCGCAACGTCATGCTTGTCTGGCTCGACGAGTTCCAGGCCCGGCACCCGGAACTGACGCTCCGCCTGCTGCTCACCGACCGCAAGGCCGACATCTACCGGCAGCCGGTGGACCTGGCGTTTCGCTACGGCAACCTGCCGGATTCGGCGCTCGTCGCGCTGCCCATCGCTCCGCACAATCGCCGCATCCTGTGCGCCGCTCCGGCCTACATCGAGCGCCACGGCAGGCCGGAAAGCCCGTCCGACCTGGTGCGCCACAACTGCCTGTGCTTCCTGCTCGACGACTATGTCCATGACCGCTGGCGCTTCTTTCGCGGCGACCAGGAGTTGTCGGTGCAGGTCAAGGGCAACCGGATTTCAGATGATGGCGATGTGGCCCGGCGCTGGGCCATTGCCGGCCAGGGCATTGCCTACAAGTCGGCGCTCGATGTCGCGGCCGACCTGGCGGCCGGTCGCCTGATCCGGCTTTGCCCCGGGTTCGCCGGCGAGCTGGCGCCGCTGCATCTGCTGTGCGCCGACCGCCGGCAGATCAGCCCGGTGGTCAGGGCCTTGAGCGAGTTCGTCGCCGAACGTTGCCAGCAGTTGCTGGCCGACGTGGGGCTTTGATCGTCAGGTCTTTCGCGCGGCAATTTCGGCCGCCCGCAGAATGCTGGCCGGCACGCCGCCGATTCCCCAGCGGTCGGGATGAACCTGATCGATCTGCATCCTGATCCGCTGCTTGTCGACATCGAGAACCCGGGCGGTGATCTCGGTCAGCGCGGCGATCAGGCGATGGTGCTGGTCGGCGCTGCGCCCCTCGAGCAAGACCATCTTGATGAACGGCATTTCGCTGCTCCGGCGGGGTTGTTGCTGCAGCACTTCGCTGGCCGGCACGCCGCAAATGCCCCATAGGTCGGGATCGACCTCGGTCACCCAGACTTCCAGGCGATCCGTCGGGGCATTGAGAATCTCGGCGATGGCGGCGGAAGCCTCGCGTACCCAGTTTTTCAGGCTGGGGCGCGGGTGACCGGCGAGGACGTGGATATTGGCAACGGGCATGGGTTTCTCCTTGGTTCAGGGCAGGCCGCGCCGACGGCCGGCATCGAGCATCAGGCAGGAGCCGGTCATCGCATCGGCTTCCCGGTCGAGCAGCAGGGCAACGGCCCAGGCCACCTGTTCCGGGGTGGTCAGCGCGCCGAGCGAGGATTCGGCGCGCAATTCGTCGAGCACATCGTCCACCGCGCAGCCGCGCTGCTCGGCGCGACTGGCGGCGACGCGGTGCAGGCGTTCGGTGTCGGCCGGGCCGGGCGCGATGGTGTGGGCGGTGATGCCGCGGGCGCCGTAGGCCAGGCTGAGCTGGCGCACCGCGTTGAGAATGGCGGCGTTGGCGACGCCGGCTGCGGCGGCATAGGCTGTCGGTTCCAGGCCGTAATGGCCGCCGATGGCGACAATGCGCGAGCCGGCGCCGAGTTGCTCATCCACCGCGCGGACCAGACGCAACAGGCCGCCGACCTTGATATTGACGGCATCGACCAGCGATTCGGTCGGCGCCGTCAGGATGCCGCCGGCAACGGCCACGCCGGGGCCATGGACGACCATGCGGACCGGCTTGTCGATTGCCGCCTTGATCGCCGCAATCGCCGTATCGGCGGCGATGTTGGCAACGCAGGCGCGGACGCCGGGCTGTTCGGCGGCGAGCGCCAGCAGGCTGTCGGCCGAGCGAGCGACAGCGACGACGCCGAGCCCGGCCGCCAACAGGCGGCGACCGATGGCGTTGCCGAAGGCACCCGTGGCGCCGACCAGCACGGCGATTTCCGGGCATTCTGCAAAGGGTTTCATCTGTTTCTTGCTCCGATGCTCAGCCGCGCTTGCCGGGCAGGCGCGGGTTGCGGGAAGGCTGTCGCTCAGGTCACGACGGTGAGGAAGGTTTCGTGCAGCTTGCGCTGCGGGTAGTCCAGCCCGCCGCCGCTGCCCAGACCGTCGAAACTCCAGGTGGTCGGCTCGTAATCGGGGTAGGGCTGGTAGCCGCCCATAAACGTCTCGAAACGGTTGCCGGACGGGTCCCAGGCGTAGATCGTGCAGCCCCGGGTTATGCCGTGCCGGGTCGGGCCGATGTCGATGGGCACCTGGTTCATCGACAGGATGTCGCTGGCCCGCAGCACCTCTTCCCAGCTGTCGAGCAGGAAGGAGAGGTGATGCAGCTTGCCGGGTTCCGGGTGTTCGACGAAGGCGATGTCATGCACCTTGTGCGAGCAGGATAGCCAGATGGCGGCGTTGTTCTCGTTGTCCGGCGTCAGCACGCGTTCGACCAGATAGAAGTCGAGTACTTCGGTGAAAATCTTCTGCACTGCGGCGATGTTCGGGCCGTAGAGCAGGCAGTGGTCGAGGCGAACCGGGGCGATGCCGTTTTCCGAAGCCTTGGTCCACGGCGCCGGATTAAGCATCTGCAGGCCGTTGCCGACCGCCTGCTTTTCGGCGTAGAGCTCGATCAGGTGGCCGGAGGGAATCTCGAAGCGGACGCGTTCGCCGGTCGCCAGCATTTCGCCGGCCGGGATGCGTTCGGTGGCCAGGCCGTAGGCGCGCAGGTCGGCCTCCATTTTGTCCAGCGTCGCCTTGTCGCGCACCTTGAAGCCGAAGAAATCGAGGCCGGCCCGCTCGGCCTGGCGCAGCACGACGCTGTTGTGGTCGCGCTCGTCCCAGCATTTCAGATAAACGCGACCCTGCGCATCGCGCCCGGTTTCCACCAGACCCATGATGTCGCGGTAGTGGTGCACCGCCGCCTCGAGATCGAGCACCCGGATGGCACCGTGTCCGGGCCGCAAAACTCCTGTCATTGCCATTGTCTACTCCTTTGGTTATTGAAATTGGCCATTCGTCGATGGCTTGTCGGTGATTTGAAACGCTTGGCTCAATAAGAACCGGGAACGCCGGTCGCTGTCGCGTCCGGCTTGTAAATGCGGCACAGCGCCGTAGTGGCCGCCGTCAGCAGCAGCGCATCGACGCCGACCGCGACAAAACGGGCGCCGGCCTGCATGTAGCGGTCGTTCAGTGTCTTGTCGCTGCACAGCACGCCACCGGCCAGGCCGGCAGCCCGGACGCGCTGCAGGCCGTGCTCGATGGCGGCGACGATTTCCGGATGCGTCGACTGGCCGAGATAGCCGTAGGAAGCGGCCAGGTCGGCCGAGCCGAAAAACACGCCGTCGACGCCATCGACCGCGAGGATTGCGTCCAGCTGTTCGTAGCCGGCCCGCGTCTCGACCTGGACCAGCAGGCACATCTGTTCATTGGCCAGCTGGGCGTAATTTTCGATGCGCCCCCAGCGCGAGGCGCGGGCCAGCGCGCTGCCGACGCCGCGAATGCCGGCCGGCGGATAGCGCATGGCCTCGACCAGCCCGCGCGCCTGGGCGGCGGATTCGACCATCGGGATGAGCAGCGTCTGGACGCCGGTTTCGAGCAACTGCTTGATCAGCACATGGTCGCCCTGCGGTGGCCGGACCACCGCCTGCGAGGCATAGGGGGCAATGGCCTGCAACTGCGCGAGGATGCTGCGCAGATCGTTCGGGCCATGTTCGGCATCGATCAACAACCAGTCGAAACCGGCGCCGGCACATATCTCGGCACTGAACGTCTCGCCCAGCCCGAGCCACAACCCGAACTGATTGCGCCCGGCCCGCAAGGCGGCCTTGAACTGGTTGAACGGTATTTGCATCGCAATTCACCTGAAGAAAGATCGGCCCACCAAGCGGCAGCACCGGGGTTCAGGTCAATTAAACGTGAGGCGGGGGATACCGTCCAATACCATTGAAATGGGTGGGTGATACGGGAAAGGTATTGCCGGGAATCGGCTAGTGGCAATCCTTCTGGAAACCGCTTCGTACCCGCCACGGTCTCTGTCCGTATGATTGTTGATTGATAAGGAGACGCGCATCGGATAATCTCCATGTCATTCAAAAGCTTAAGAGCGATTCAATGGTGTCCGTATTGTTGGCAATGACCCGGACGTTTTTGTGCGTGAATAACTGTTAGCAACTATGCAAATCACCATCGATCTCACCGGTTTCCTTGCGATTTGGGGCGCAGTCCTGTCAACCATTGCCATCGGATGGGATGTTTATAAATGGCGAACATCAGGGCCGCAACTTTCAATGAGGCTCATGACAGGAATGGAGGCGTATAACTTTCCAGAATACGAGGGAAAGACGCTTATTGTGGTTGTAGTCACAAATCGAGGTGATCGACCAACAACAATTACGCACCTTGCCTTGGCTTACTACGATTCTTGGTGGAAAGCGATGCTGCGCAAGAAAGCCTCCGCTAGTGGTTGGATTGCTACCCCAAGCACAACTCAACGAGTGCCATTCGAGTTAAAGCCCGGCGTCGAATGGAGTGGCATGATTGAACAGAATGCAGAGTTGGAAACTTGGGCACATGATGGGTGGTTGTACGCAACTCTCTATCATTCGCACGATAAAAAACCAATACGTCACCGCATCGTCCTCGAAAAGCAGAAGACCGAATGATCAGTGTCGTTCTTTGTGTTTTTTGGCTCTCAAGAAACACCTCCCAAGTGATTGATTCAAATGACTGACTCAAGCGGGCTGTTCGGAAGCAACCAAACCCAAAGGGGTCAGAGTGATTTGGATTTTCAATTCACTCCAACCCCTTTGTCGCCTCTACGTTATGCCTCATAGGTACACGCCATGCGCCAAGCTGACATAGCTGTCATTCACCTCAAATCTATCCCTGCTGAGCTTTTTGCGGGCTTTGCCGAATCCGTTTCCTCTGAGAAGTTGAATCTTCAGATTCAGTCACGCGAAGATGGTGGTGCGTTTGCCGCCCTGGAGTGGCTTCTTCCCACGGCAGTTATCGTTTACATAGGTAAGTCGTATTTCGACGGCTTTCTGAAGGAAATGGGGAAAGATCATTACAGCCTACTGAAGGCTGGATTGAAGAAACTTCAAGCCAAGCTATTCGGGTCGTCTGCGCCCCAGATCACGTTGTTTGGTTCCGCCGGAAAGATATCTAAGGAGCAACCATATTCTCTTGTCTTCTCAATCGTCGCCGAAGCGGAGTCCGGCATCACGTTCAAGCTTCTCGTCCATGCCGACGTTTCAGAAGGGGAATACGAAGAGACTATTGCCGCGTTCTTGGAGTTCTTGGCTTCCTTCCATGCGAACTCGCTAGACGCGCCCATGGTCGAGAGCCTTAATGCGTCAAGGGTTGTCGGCCGCACGTTGCTACTTGCGTTCAACAGAGAAGCCAAGGCAATCGAACCAGTCGATCCCGTTCCCAAGAGAGGGCCACCAAATGAAGCATAAAACCAAAGGGTCAGAGTGATTTGGATTTCAATTTGCTCAGCTCCCTTTGTCGCCTTATTTTGGCGTTGCCTTCCGCATCCCGCCAAAGAGGAACTGAAAGCAAACTTTCTGAGAGAGTTTTTCTACACCTTCGTTAGGCCGTGACCGAATCTATCCACCTCGGTAAGGAAATTTTCACAATGGACATCCCCCGGATATTCAATATCACTGAGAGCGCTCACCGCATCCACAACCCGATCACACCCGAAAAGCTTGCCACTCTCGGCGCAGCGCTGCGTCTGGAATCGGGGGCGCGGGTGCTCGACTTCGGCAGCGGTTCGGGGGAGATGCTGTGCACCTGGGCACGCGATCACGGCGTCATCGGCACCGGCATCGACATGAGCCAGTTGTTCACCGAGCAAGCGAAACTCCGTGCTAAAGAACTCGGCGTCGCCGATCAAGTCAAGTTCATCCATGGCGATGCTACCGGCTACGTTTTTGACGAGAAGGTCAGTGTGGCCGCCTGTGTCGGTGCCACCTGGATTGCCGGTGGCGTCGCCGGCACTATCGAGCTTCTGGCGCGGAGCCTGCGCAGCGGCGGGATCATCCTCATCGGCGAGCCCTACTGGCGGCAGGTGCCGCCGACGGAAGAGGTTGCCAAGGGGTGTCTTGCCAACTCAGTCTCCGACTTTCTGATGCTTCCGGAACTTCTTGCGTCTTTCGGCCGCCTTGGCTGTGACGTCGTTGAAATGGTTCTGGCTGACCAAGACGGCTGGGACAGATACGAGGCGGCCAAATGGCTCACGATGCGTCGCTGGCTTGAAGCCAATCCCGACGACGAGTTGGTCGACGAGGTTCGCGCCCAACTGACCTCGGAACCCGAGCGCTACGCCGCTTACACGCGTGAATACCTGGGCTGGGGTGTGTTCGCGCTGATGCCGCGGTGAGGCGTTGGCGCATCCGGTAGATTGCCAACAGTTGGTGGCTCGGATGGGACTTCTGCTTCCGAACAGTCGGCTGGTCGATTAGCTGAGTATTTCTTCGACCGATTACCTTGGCCGATTTCCCAAAGAGGAAATTATTCAGCTGGATGATGCGCCGTCGCGGCTGGGTTTTTGGATTGAATTTCTCGGTCTGGCGCTGCTTGCTGTCAGCAAATTCTTGGTAACACAAACATGGCCGCGGCTACCTGACAAGGAGCGCGCTATTCGGCTTGTCCGCTCCATTTCAGCTTGATTCGCCGAGAACGTCCCGCCCTGTAGCCCCCGGGGAAATGCCCGAAGCCTGCACGATGATCAGTAAACCGACGGGTGTCGTCGCAATGCCTGGCTCCGGGCTGGGCGTCTAAACCAAAGTCTAATATCGACGCTCCGACATTCTCACTAATCTACGAACAACCAAAGTTTCTCGATATTTTTTCTGTCGAGTAGAGGTTGGCGACAGAGATCGCTCAGGGGGCTGCCAGCACTTAGTGGCCCAAGTAGTAGGGGAGGCTTTAGCCCCGTTCTGAAGGAGACATAAATGGCTTTATTGAATCGGATGGACTGGTATGACCTGGCCAGAACGACGAACTGGTCACCCAAGTACGTGACGGAAGACGAACTGTTTCCGCCGCTGATGTCGGGCGCTTTCGGCTTGCCGCAAAACGCCTGGGAAAAGTACGACGAGCCTTACAAGCAGACCTATCCGGAATATGTGAAAGTCCAGCGCGACAAGGATGCCGGGGCCTACTCGGTGAAGGCCGCCCTGGAACGTAGCCGCATTTTCGAAAACGCCGATCCGGGCTGGAAGTCGGTGATGAAGGCGCATTACGGCGCCATCGCCCGCGGCGAGTATGCCGCCGCCAGCGCCGAGGCCCGCATGATGCGCTTCTCCAAGGCGCCGGGGATGCGCAACATGTCCACGCTGGGTTGCCTGGACGAAGTCCGGCATGGCCAGATGCAGCTCTACTTCCCGCACGAGCACGTCGCCAAGGATCGCCAGATGGACTGGGCCTTCAAGGCCTACGACACCAACGAGTGGGCGATGATCGCGGCCCGCCATTTCTTCGACGACATCATGATGACGCGCGACGCGATCAGCGTTTCCATCATGCTGACCTTCAGCTTCGAGACCGGCTTCACCAACATGCAGTTCCTCGGCCTGGCAGCCGATGCCGCCGAGGCCGGCGACCATACTTTTGCCAACCTGATTTCCAGCATCCAGACCGACGAATCCCGGCACGCCCAGATCGGCGGCCCGGCGCTCAAGGTGCTGATCGAAAACGGCCAGAAGGCGGAAGCGCAGAAGCGCGTCGATATTGCCGTGTGGGGTGCCTGGAAGCTGTTCTCGGTGTTGACCGGCCCGATCATGGACTACTACACGCCGCTCGAGCACCGCAAGCAGTCGTTCAAGGAGTTCATGGAGGAATGGATCGTCGCCCAGTTCGAGCGCACCCTGACCGACATGGGCCTCGACCTGCCCTGGTACTGGGACATTTTCCTGAAAGACATCAGCCAGACCCACCACGGCATGCACCTGGGTTCCTATTTCTGGCGTCCGACGCTGTGGTGGAACCCGGCCGCCGGCGTCACGCCGGACGAGCGCGCCTGGCTCGAGGCAAAGTATCCCGGCTGGAACGAAACCTGGGGTGAGTGCTGGGATGTTTTCATCGACAACGTCGTCGACGGCAACATGGCCATGGCCTATCCGGAAACCCTGCCTTACGTCTGCAACATGTGCCAGTTGCCGATTCTCGGCACGCCGGGCAAAGGCTGGAACGTCAAGGACTACCCGCTCGAACACAACGGCCGCCTCTATCACTTCGGCTCCGAAGTGGATCGTTGGGTCTTCCAGCAGGAACCGGAGCGCTATGCCGGTCACCTCTCCATCGTCGACCGTTTCCTGGCCGGCATGATTCAGCCGATGAACCTGGAAGGCGCCCTCAACTACATGAACATAGCCCCGGGCGAGTGCGGCGACGATGCCCATAACTATGCCTGGGCCGAGATCTACCGTGCCCTGCGGGCGGCCAAGAAGGCCAGCTAAGCGTCGCGGCCATGCAAGTCGGCGCCTGCCGGCGCCGCTTCCCAAGAACATAGGAGATTGTAGAAATGGCGTTGTTTCCAATTACTTCCAACTTCGAAGGCGACTTCGTGCTGCAACTGGTTGCCGTCGACAGCGAGAACACCATGGACGAAGTGGCCGCCGCTGCCGCCGTGCATTCGGTCGGGCGGCGCGTCCGGGCGCGGCCGGGGCAGATCATGCGTGTCCGTCGGCAAGGGGCTGACGATTTTCTGCCCCGCACCATGCGGGTTTCCGAATCCGGCCTGAAGCCGACGGAAACCGTCGAGATCATCTGGGAGGCTCCGAAGCACTGAGTGCTTGCGGATGCGCTGCCGATAGAAAAGGACAGGAGCCGGAATGAGTTTCAAAAAAGTATGCACGCTCGACGACCTCTGGGAAGGGGAAATGGAGTCGTTCAACATCGAAGGCCAGGAAATTCTGCTGGTCTGTGCCGAAGGTGGCGACATCAAGGCGTTTCAGGGGATCTGTCCGCATCAGGACATCCCGCTGATTGAAGGCAAGTTCGATGGCCAGAAAATAATCTGCCGGGCGCACTTGTGGCAGTTCGATGCCTGCACGGGCAAGGGGATCAACCCTGACGACTGTGCACTGGCCGAGTATCCGGTCCGCATGGACGGCGACGATGTCCTGGTCGAAACGGAAGGCGTAGCGGCCCTGTTCGCCCATAGCTGAACAGAAAACAAGGAGAAAGCAATGAGCGTTACCAGTTCTGGGCAGGCCTATCACAACAATCTGGTCGGCCCGGTGATGCGGGCCGGCGACTTGGCCACGGCGATCATCGAGGCGGCAAAGCTCGACAACCCGGGCAAGGAAGTCTTTGTGGACGACAAGCGGGCCTACATCCGGATCCACACCGAACACGAGATGGTGCTGTACCGCGAAACCATCGAGGAAGAGTTGGGCCGTCCATTCAAGATGAACGATCTGGAAGTCGATCTGAGTTCCTTTGCGGGACAGATCGAAAGCGGTGACAACTCCATCCGCTTCTATTTTTCGAAGAAAGTCTAGGCCGCCCGGCAGCATCGCTCACCGGCCAGCCAATAGCAAAAAAACGAGGAGACAAGAATGTCCGAAACCCAAGTACTGAAGCCGCTCAAGACCTGGAGCCATCTCGCTGCCCGCCGCCGCAAGCCGAGCGAGTACGAGATCGTCAGCACCAACCTGCACTACAACGACAAGCGGCCCGACTCGCCGTATGAACTTGATCCCAACATGTTCATGAACACCTGGTACAAGAAGAACACTTTCGGTACCGCCCTCAAGCACCCGGACTGGAACGCCTTCCGCGATCCGGAGGAAGTGGTCTACCGCACCTACAACATGATGCAGGATGGCCAGGAAACGTACGTCTTCGGCCTCTTCGACCAGTTCAACCAGCGCGAACACGACACCGCCCTCGATCCGCGCTGGGCGGGTACCTTGGCGCGTTTCTACACGCCGTCCCGCTACCTGTTCCATACTGTTCAGATGGCCTCGGCCTATGTCGGCCAGGTCTCGCCGGCCAGCACGATTACCAACTGCAATTATTTCCAGATGGCCGACAGCTTCCGTTGGCTGAGCCACACCGCCTACCGCACCAAGGAGCTTTCAATCGCCTTTCCCGACAAGGGTTTCGCAGCAGATGAGCGCCTTTACTGGGAAAACGATCCGGTCTGGCAGGGCTTCCGCGAACTGATGGAGAAGGCGCTGACCGTCTGGGACTGGGGCGAGGCCATCGTCGTCATCAACCTGATCGCCAAGCCGGCGATCGACGAGGCGGTGTTGCGCAAACTGGGCGAATCCGCCCGGCACAACGGCGACACCCTGCTCGGACTGGTGACCGATGCCCAGCTGATCGATGCCGCCCGCCATCGCCGCTGGATTTCCGCGCTGGTCAGCATGGCGCTCGAAATCCCGGGCAACAAGGAACTGATCCAGGGCTGGATCGCCAAGTGGGAGCCGCTGGCCGACCGGGCCATCGATGACTACTGCACTGGCCTGCCGGACACTTCCGGCGGCGCTCAGGCGGCCAAGGCGGCAACGCGCGACTTCCGTCGTTCCCTCGGCTTGTAATCGTCCAGTAACCCGAAGTTTGGCCCGGGCCGGCAGGCCCTGGCCAAACTCGACCTAAATTTTGGCTGCCATGATCAAAACGATTATCCGCAACGAGAAAGACGGCGCCACCTGCGAGCAGCAGGATGGCGACACCATCCTGCGCGCGGCATTGCGGGCGGGCCAGGGGTTTTCCTACGAGTGCAATTCCGGCGGCTGCGGCGGCTGCAAGTTCGAGCTGATGGACGGCGAAATCGAGACGCTGTGGCCGGATGCGCCGGGGCTGACCGAGCGTGATCGCAAGCGCGGCCGCCACCTTGCCTGCCAATGCCGGGCACACGGTCCGGTGACGATCAAGGCGGCCACCGCCGCCGAATACCGGCCGAGGATCGTTCCCAAACGCCAGCGCGCCAGTCTGATCGGCATGCGGGATATCACGCACGACATCCGCGAGTTCCGTTTCCTCGCGAAAAGCGATGCCGACTTCCTGCCCGGCCAGTTCGCCATGCTGGATCTGCCCGGCCTTGCTTCCTCGCGGGCCTATTCCCTGGCCAA
This sequence comes from Dechloromonas denitrificans, assembly GCF_020510685.1. NCBI lineage: Bacteria > Pseudomonadati > Pseudomonadota > Betaproteobacteria > Rhodocyclales > Azonexaceae > Dechloromonas > Dechloromonas denitrificans. The sequence goes on along the minus strand of NZ_CP075185.1, from coordinate 3,568,534 downwards.
TACGGCCAACGGGCAGCGCGAGTGGCATTTCCAGATCCGCCGCGTCCTGCACGGGCAAGGCACTCACACCCTTTTCGAAAAGCTGGCCGAAGGCGACGAAATCGGTCTCGATGGCCCCTATGGCGTGGCCTATCTGCGCACCGATTCGCCGCGCGACATCGTCTGCGTGGCGGGCGGCTCCGGCTTGGCGCCGATGCTTTCGATCGCTCGCGGCGCCGTTGAGGCTGGGCTGCTGGCTGACCGGAAACTGTATTTTTTCTACGGCGCCCGAACGCCACGCGACGTTTGCGGCGAAGAGATGTTGCGCACCCTCGCTGGTTTCGGCGACCGGATCATCTATGTCCCGGTGGTTTCGCTACCCGGCGACGACGGCGCCTGGAGTGGCGAAACCGGTTTCGTGCATGACGCGGTGGCGCATCGGCTGCCGGTCGAGTTGGCGAACTACGAGTTCTATTTCGCCGGGCCGCCACCGATGACGCAAGCCTTGCAGGAACTGCTGATGGTTGGCCATCGCGTGCCCTTCGAGCAGATTCATTTCGACCGCTTCTTTTGAAGCCGCTTTACCCAGCCGGCGCTGGAGAGTTCAAACGTTTCGCATGCCAACAACAGAGGAGATGACGGGGATGACCACAAGAAAAATCGTTGCATCGGCGCTGGTTTCGGCGCTGGCCGGTGGGGCGCAACTGGCCCAGGCGACCGATGTGTTCCGCCTGGAGGGTTACGGAGCCATATCGCGCGCCATGGGCGGCACGGCGGTGGCCCATGACGTCGGCCCGGCCGGCATGATGACCAATCCGGCAACGCTGTCGCTGATGGCGGACGGCGATCAGGCCATGCTCGGCCTGGATCTGGTGACGACGGATATCAAGGTCAAGAACAAGGCGACGGGCGAAAGCGTCTCCTCCGATACGCATGCCAATAACCGTGGCCCCTATCTGGCACCCGAGGCGGCGCTTACCAAACGGCTCGGCGCCTGGTCTTTCGGTGTCGGCGCTTTCGCTCAGGGCGGTCTGGGTACCGAATACGGCAATGGCAGCTTCTTGTCGCGCGCCGCCGGCGGTCTCGCTACCGGCCTCGACAATTCGAGCCGCTTGCTGGTGCTCAACATTCCTTTCGCGGCGAGTTTCCAGGTCACCGATAAACTGACCCTGGGCGGCAGCATCGATGCGATGTGGCAGGGCCTCAATCTCGACCTGCTGCTCGGTGCCGACCAGGTCGGCAGCCTGATCGGCGCCGGACGGGCCAGCGGTTCCCTGGTCGGTGCCCTGGGCGGCCTGCCGGACCTGCGCGGCGCCCACTTCAGCCTGACCAAGGACCAGTTCCTGGGCAGCGGTGTCGATGCCTGGGGCTATGGCGGCAAGTTGGGGATGCTTTATCGCGCCACTCCCGATACGACCTTGGGCGCTTCCTACACCTTCAAGAGCCGGATGGACGATATGGAGGGCCGGGCGACGCTGACGGCAATCGACGGTATCGCCGGTCAAATAGCCTTCAAGGGAAAAATCCAGATCAACGACTTCCAGATGCCCGCCCATGTCGACCTCGGCTTCAGCCACCACCTGACGCCGCAATGGACGGTCGCCGCCGACGTCTCGCGGGTCTTCTGGAGAGACGTGATGAAGGACATCAAAGTTGCTTTTACCGCCGACGCCGGGGGCGATATCAACATCCTCCTGCCCCAGGATTACAAGGACCAGACGATTGTCTCCCTGGGGGCTGCCTACCAGGTCAACGACAGCTTGACGGTCCGGGCCGGCGGACGTTTCGCCAGCCAGGCCTTGTCGTCATCCACGCTGTTTGCGGTGATACCGGCCACCCCGAGGAAACACCTGTCAGCCGGTTTGACCTATGCCTTCTCAAAGCAGAGCAAGCTTGATTTTGCCTATTCCCATGCATTCAAGGAGACGATGGACAACACCAGCCAGCCGAATACCTCTGCGCCGATCGAGGTTGCCCACGCGCAGAACAACGTAACCCTCAATTTCCGCTACAGCTTTTAACGGTTAACCATCCTCCGATGGCTTTTGGCGAGTTCCTGCTCGCCTTTTTTGCTTTCCGGAGTTTGCTCGTATAGTCGCAAAACAGGCCGCTACGGGATGTCCCGGCAGTCATGGATATTCATTTGGGCCGGCGGAACAAGGCACCAATTGGGCTTAATGGAGTGAGGATGACATCGGAATCGTGCTTGGCTGACAAGAAAATACAAGCCTCCGTCAAAGGAGTGGCCCTGGCTTCTGACGATACCGGCGAGGTTCGTCGGCAAAAGCTGGCCCGGATCATTCTTGACGCGATGTACCAGTTCCTCGGATTGCTCGACGTCGACGGTACGGTTCTCGAGATCAATCGCGCCGCCCTCGAAGGGGCCGGCATCTGTCTCGCTGATGTGATCGGCAAGCCGTTCTGGGAGGCGCGCTGGTGGGCGCTTTCCGAAGATGCGCGCAATCGGGTGCGGAGCATGGTGGAACAGGCGCGGCGTGGTGAATTCGTCCGTTGTGACATCGAGATTTTTGGTGACCTGCAGGGAAAGAAAACCATTTTTGTCGACTTTTCGCTGACGCCGATCCGCGATGACGAAGGGCGAGTCGCCTTTCTGCTTCCCGAAGGGCGGAATATCACCGAAAAAATCGCCATCGAGGCCGAACTGACGCGCAAGAATGGCGAATTGCAACTGGCCCTCGAAAAGCTGCGCGAAATCGACGGCTTCAAGACGAAATTTTTCGCCAATGTCAGCCACGAATTGCGGACTCCGCTGGCGCTGATCCTGGGGCCGGTCGATCAGCTTCTGCTCGAAGCCAAGGGGGCGAATGAGCGCGAGCGGTTCCGCCTGAAGACGATAAAGCGCAATGCGCAATCCCTCCTGCAGCAGGTCAATGATCTGCTCGACCTGGCGCGCATTGATGCGCAGCAGATGCCGCTGGCCTATGTCTGTGCCAACGTCGCCGCCTTGCTCCGGGACGTCGCCGCCAGTTTTGCCGCGGCCGCCGAGGAACGATCGATTTCTTTGCTGACCGAGGGGGCGAACGAGCTTTATGCCGATGTGGACCGCGCCAAGTTTGCGCGGATCCTGGCCAATCTGCTGTCCAATGCCTTCAAGTTCACCCCGGCCGGCGGACGTATCTGCTGCTCGATCGAACGGGTCGCCAATCGTCGATTCTTGCTGAGCGTGCAAGACAATGGCCCGGGCGTTCCGCCGCAAATGAAGGAGCATATTTTTTCCCGCTTTACGCAAGGCCAGGACGGGCTCTCGGGCAACGGCAGCGGATTGGGCCTGAACATCGTCAAGGAATTCGTCGAGCTGCACTCGGGAACGGTGGTCGCCCTCGATGCGCCAGGCGGGGGGGCGGTCTTCCAGGTGGAGATGCCGATGCGCGCCCCGAAAGGGGTATTCGTGCGCGAGAGCAATGAAGAGGAGCCGTTCTCCAACTACCGCAGCATCGACCTTCTCGAGCCGCAGAGCCAGCCGCTCCGCGATCACAAGCTGGGTAACAGCCGGATTCTCGTCGTCGAGGACAACCCCGATCTGCGCCATTTTCTCTATGACGTATTGATCGACGATTACAACGTTACGCTGGCGGCGAATGGCGCCATAGCGCTGGCATCGGCCCTTGAAGATCCCCCCGATCTGGTGATTACCGATCTGATGATGCCGCATTTCGACGGCGAGCAATTCGTTCGGGAACTGCGGGCCAGCGGCCGCTTCCCCAATCTTCCCGTGCTGGTTCTCTCGGCGCGGGCCGACGATGCGCTGCGCGAAACGCTGCTGGAAGACCTGGTCCAGGACTACCTGACGAAACCTTTCTCCCCGCAGGAACTGAGGGCGCGGGTCCGCAATCTGGTCATGGTCAAGCGCACCGTCGACCTTCTACAGAAGGAACTCAATTCGCAAGCCTCCGACGTTTGCGAATTGACGGCCGGGTTGGTGGCGAGTCGGAAATCATTGCAGGATGGTTTGGTCGCCTTGCAGATTTCGGAACGTCGCTGGCTGGGACTCTACAAAAACACGGCAGTCGGCATCGCGCTGGCTGACCGGGAAGGGCGGATATTGAAAGCCAATCCCGCCTTGCAGCAAATGCTCGGTTACGGCGAAGCCGACATCGTTGGCGTTTCGTTCATCGACATTACCGAAGAGTCCCAACGGGCGATGACCAAGCGCAATGTCCATGGCTTGTTCGACGGGGTGATCGACAACTATCACGTGCAGAAACGCTATGAAAAAAAGAATGGCGGATTGCTCTGGGCCAACGTCAGTGTTTCGCTGATTCCCGCCGTTGACCGGGAGGGACCGCGACTGGCGGTGATTGTTGAGGATGTCAGTTCGCGCAAGCAGGCGGAAAGTGCCCTTGCCGCGATACAAGCTGAGCTGGCGCGGGTTTCTCGTTTTACGACCATGGGGGAACTGGTCGCCTCGATCGCTCACGAAGTCAATCAACCGCTGTCCGCAATCGTCACCAATAGTCAGGCGGCCTTGCGCTGGCTGGCCCGGGATACGCCGGACCTGCATGAAGTCGTCGCGGCATTAAACCGGGTAAACCGGGATGCCAGTCTGGCTGGAGATGTCATCGCCCGTATTCGCAATTTTCTCAGCATGGGGGGGATCAAGCGCGAACCGGTCCAAGTCCGGCGCATTGTCGACGACCTGTTGCTGATGCTGCAAAGCGTGTTGCTGGAGTCCGGGGTTCAGGTCAAGGTTCGCATCGCGCCCGGCTTGCCGGAACTGCAGGCCGATCCAGTCCAGCTGCAGCAGGTCATGCTTAATCTGGTCATCAATGCGCTAGACGCGATGCGCGAGCAACTGCATCGCGATCGTATCTTGACTATTTCGGTGACGGCGGAAGCGCAGGAGGGGGTGCTTTTTTCGGTCAGCGATACCGGGCCGGGCATTTCGCCGAGCCTGGGAGGGAAGATATTCGATGCCCTGTTCTCAACCAAGAGCAATGGGCTCGGCATGGGATTGGCCATCAGTCGGTCGATCATCGAAAACCACGGGGGGCGATTGCGGCTGGAAGCGGCGGTTGGCACCGGGGCGAGTTTCATTTTTAACCTGCCGCTGAGCCAATGACAACCAACGCCCTTTCCTCAATTCCCACCGTCTATGTCGTTGATGACGACGCATCCATTCGCGAATCCTTGAGCAGTTTGCTTCGCTCAGCCGGCATGTCGGTGGAGGTATTTGCCTCCCCCTTCGATTTTCTCGCTTTAGACAAACTCAGTGACTTCTGCTGTGTCGTGTTGGACGTGCGTATGCCCGGCCTGGATGGGCTCGATCTGCAGGATAAAATCGTCGCGCTTGGCTGGGAGATCCCGATCATTTTCATCACCGGTCATGGCGATGTGCCGCAGGCGGTGCGCGCCATGAAGTCGGGGGCGATCGATTTCCTCAACAAACCGTTCGACGACACGGATCTGTTGAATGCCATCACCCTGGCCCTGTCGCGGGTGAGTGCAACCTCCCACGAACGGATGGAGCTGGCAAACCTGCGCCGGCGCTTTGACACCTTGACTCCGCGTGAAAAACAGATCATGTCCGCGGTTGCCGAAGGCAAACAGAACAAGCGCATTGCCTACGATCTATGCGTTACGGAAAGCACGGTAAAAGTCCATAAGCACAATGTGATGAGCAAGATGAACCTCCGGTCGATTGCCGAATTGACGCTGGCTATCCAGCGGCTGAAAAAACACTAGGATTCCGATATCGCTCGTGTCGCGGGGATCGTGCTGCTCGGGCAGCGCGCGAAATCACGTTGCGTTGACCGCTGAATCGCTTTGGCTGGAGCGGCTCCAATGTGCCCAAAAGAGACCTTCACCATTTCGGTGTTTCAATGGCGGGTTTCCGAGTCAAGCGGTCTGACACACAGGTGCTGATGAGAACATCTCGGTCTTTGCCGCACGCGAGCATGCGAGAGAAATCAATCAGCAATGCGCCTCTAAACCACTACTCAATGCCCGACTGTGATTATTGGTGGCTTTCGTCAACACAAAAGGAGGACACCCAACCGCCCGTTTGACGCAGAAGCAGACGCTCACCACCGCTTCAACCTAGTTAGTCTATGGAAGCATCCGGAAAAGCCTAAATCCAACATCTTCACCAGCACTAGCTTTCCCATAAAGATAAGAATCACTCACGCGAAGCGGATAATATTTGAAAGATCCACCTCGAACTATTCGTAAATCGCAATTATCTTTCCAGCAGTCATTTACCCACTCCCACACATTTCCACTCATGTCGTAGAGTCCAAAACTGTTAGGTTTCTTTTGCCCCACTGGACGAAGCTTAAATCGGCTATTGTCCTTGTACCAGGCCACTGCTTCTATACCATCTCCGCCACAGTAGTTGGTTTGCGTACCGCCATAACATGCATGCTCCCACTCGGCCTCCGTTGGTAAACGATAGTTTTTACCTGTAATTGCATTTAACCGAGAAATGAAAGTTTGGGTCTGCCTCCACGACAAATAAATTGCGGGCATATTGTCTCCATTTAAGCCATCCCTAGCATCACGGTTGTCCTTACCAATAATTAATTTCCACTCCGCTTGTGTAACTTCGTACTTTCCAATGGCGTAATTCTTACCCGGAATTGCAATCATTTCTGGGCAGCCAGGACAGTCACGAAAACTGGCAATAGCAGTTTGACCCATAGCACTAGATTTCTCTGCGTTAGTTTTCTGATCTATTGGTTGATCAATTTTTGAGCGTGAGTTATTTTGTAGCTGCCGGTTAAGGTCGGAAAGGTCGACTGAATAACTTTGTTGTCTGTTAATAGACCAGCCAATGTCCACGGGATCAGCCAAAACAATGTTGAGTCGGTCATCTGATAGAATTACCTGCCAGAGATCACCCCATCTGTTGCCAGATGCTACTTTTTCGACATCAGGAAGAAATATACGCAATGCTCCAAAAACCTCGCCCGAGTGCGAAAAATAATGAAGGAGAAGGGTGTCTTTATTTTCACGAGTAACTGTGTAAATTACTCGGTTTCCGCAGGATACAAGACTCGGGATCATCGGCGCTTTCGCCGACGAGGTTCCGGTATTCTGAAATGGGATCTCTTCGCCTGAACTTAGCAGAAGGCTAACCCCCGTAAGATTCCACGATCCATTCGCAGAATATGCACGAATTGGCGAAGTTTTCCGCACGATGTCCTTGCATTGATTCGCCAAATAGAGATTCCCAGTCCATGCGCCCTTGCCGGCAGAACGCTTCTCTGCTGAAGCCACTTCCGGTTCTGCCGAAAAAGACTCAATTCTTGCGTTTACGGTTTTGGCATTAACTCCTGCATCACTGATACGCTGTCTAGCGATTTCAAATTCCGGACTGGGTAAAGGTCGCACCGGGGGTGGCCGGCAGTCGTTTCCTCTGCGCTCGTATCGGTCACTTTCAAAGGTACCGTACCATTCGTCGTAATTTCTTGGAATCTTGGCTTGAAATCTACCACCAGACGAACCTTCGGCGCTTTGAATATCCCACTGAACCGCGCTCAGCGATGCGTGCCTATTTGAGTCAAGACTGACTTCCCTCAGTGAAAGATTAGCGTCTCGTAAAGCCGCAGGGGCCTGCGTGGCTGGGATCGGCACCCATTTCCCCAGCCATCCTTTTTGGTCATATTTTAGAAAAATATAGGGTAGTTCTGGGCAGCCATATTCCCCTTCTGTTTTCTTGTCTGGTCTTCCGTAGACCACGAGATATGGAATACCTTCAATAAATCCAAGTAATACCGGGTTGAAATACTGCTCACCCTGCCATTTGATAATCTCGCGAGTGTCCGGGTGTTCGAATTTGATCCAATGCTTATCAGGCCAACTCGCAAACAGTTTCGGACTTCCACCGTCGCCAGCAATAAATTGAAATGTTGCGCAAACTTCACGGCTTACATTAATTACCCTCCCGTCAAGCAGAAGAGCATCTTCAGTCCAGCTATCCGTTCGTGTACAAAATGCCGAGGCTTTTGTGGATAGTATTAGCAGCAGGCAAAAGATGGTGACACGGAAAACCCATTGATTTGCCAATTGCATACTCCAGGAAGTTACGAGTGGGAAAATATTGGATCAGGAAATTATGGCGACATCCAGTGGATACGGCAGCAATAGACATCTTCTCGTAGCTGATTGTATAGATTTGGCATTTTTTCGATAGCTACCGGCGCAGCTTAAAGAGAACAATCAAAATCCGATCAACAGCTAGGGGTCTGTGATGGAATGTTCATTCGCCAAAACCGAGCCTCAAGCTAAAGGTCATCTGGGCTATCCGGCAGGTTTCAGAGTGAATCGGCCACTTGAATGCCCCCCTATCGCAGGAAGTTACGTCTGCAATTGGCCGGCTGCCGTCTCATGACATTTCGCTGGTCTGCGAGTTGGCTTTCCCCGCTCTGATGTGGCCTGGCTTGACGGTCAACAGACTAAATATTCCGCGCATCGCGTGGCCGCGCCGAGCATGCAGCAGCCTCGATTATCCTCAATGCCGCCCCTCATTCCGTGACCGGAAATCCCGAATGGTCTGCAAAAACGCCTGCAGGATGGGCGAGGCGTCGTCGGTGCGGTAGATGCAGCTCAGGTCGATGACGGCATCGGGGGCGTTGGCCAGGCGGCGGTAGACGACGCCGGGGACGCTGAGGCTGGTGGCGGCTTCCGGGACCAGGCTGAGGCCGAAGCCGGCGGCGACCAGGGCGACGCTGGTTGGGGCGTCGCCGACTTCCTGGGCGACCTGCGGTTCGAAACCTTCGGCGGCGCACAGCGCCCAGATCTTGTCGATGAAGCTCGGGCGGGCGCCGCTCGGGAAGAGGATCAGCGGCTGGTTGGCCAGTTCCTTGAGCAGGATGGCCGGTTTGGCGGCGAGCGGGTGCCTTTCGCTGACGGCGACCATGATGCTTTCGATCATCACCAGTTCCGACGAGATATCGGGCAAGGGTGCCAGCATGCGGTTGAAGCCAACGCTGATGCGGTGCTGGCGCAAGGCTTCGATCTGTTCTTTCTTGGTCATCGTATGCAGCGCGATGCGCACGTTCGGGTGGCTGGCGCGGAAGGCGTGCAGGACTTTCGGGATGACGTCGAGTATGCCCGAGCCGAAGATACCGATATCCATCCGGCCCTGTTTGCCCTGGCCGGCCTCGCGGGCGCGTTCGCCGGCCTGTTCCATCAGGTCGCGGATGTTGCGGGCGTCGCGCAGGAAAGTCTCGCCGGCCTGGGTCAGCTCGACGCCGCGTGCCGTGCGCAGAAACAGCTGGGCACCGAATTCCTCCTCCAGTTGCTGGATCTGCCGGGTCAGCGGCGGCTGCGAGATGTGCAGGCGGGCGGCGGCGCGGCCGATGTTGAGTTCCTCGGCGACGGCGATGAAGTACTTGAGTTGGCGGAATTCCATGCCGCGCTCCTAGCCGCCGTCCTTCTTTTTCAGCCGGTATTGCAGCTGCGGCCGGGTGATGCCCAGCGTGCGCGCCGCGCTGGCCAGGTTGCCGTCGGCTCGCCGGACGGCTTCGTCGAGCAGGCGGCTTTCCAGGTCCTCGAGCGGAATGCCGCTGCCCAGGATGGCGTCGAGCAGGCTGGCGGTGTGGCTGGATTCGGGCTTGTTCTCCAGGTTGCCGGCCGGCGAGATCTGGCATTCCCAGTTGGCTACCTCGCCGACGTGGGTGAACAGGTGTTCGAGGTCGATCCAGCCGCCCGGCGGGGCGAGGATGACGCCGCGCTCGATCATGTTCTCCAGCTCGCGGATATTGCCCGGCCACTGATAGCGCTTGATCGCCTGCAGCGTTTTGTCGCTGACGCCGAGCAGCTTCTTTTCGTAGAGCGTGCAGAAGCGGGCGAGCATCGCTTCGACGAGCAGCGGGATGTCGGCGACCCGTTCGCGCAGCGCCGGAATCTGGATCGGGTAGACATTGAGCCGGTAGTAGAGGTCGGAGCGGAAACGTCCTTCCTTGACGGCATTCTGCAGATCGACATTGGTTGCCGCGACGACGCGGACGTTGATCTTGCGCACCCGGTCGTCACCCAGCCGTTCGATCTCGCCTTCCTGCAGCACGCGCAGCAGCTTGGCCTGGGCGGCGAGCGGCAGTTCGCCGATTTCGTCGAGAAAGATGGTGCCGCCGTCGGCCCGCTCGAACTTGCCGATGCGCGAAGTCTGGGCGCCGGTGAAGGCGCCTTTCTCTACGCCGAACAGTTCGGATTCGATCAGGTCGTTGGGCAACGCGGCGCAATTGATCGCGACGAACGGCCCTTGCTTGCGTTGGCTCAACTGGTGCAGGGTGCGCGCGAAGCGTTCCTTGCCGACGCCGGTTTCGCCGAGCAGCAGCACCGAAACCTGGGTGCCGGCGGCGCGCTGGACCAGGTCGTAAGCGTGCCGAAAACCGGTCGAATTGCCGACCAGGCTGGGCGTCGCCGTCTGCTGCGAGATGGTCGTGCGCAGGTAGTCGACCTGGTTACGCAACTCCAGCAGGTGGGTGAGCATCGAGTCGGATTCGAAGTAATTGGCGTGCTCGGCGGCGTCCTCCCATTCTTCCAGCGGCTTGCCGACGATGCGGCAGTTGTTGTGGCCGCAGGCGACGCACTCGACTTCCTTGAACAGGATGAAGCGGCCCATGAAGGCCGAGGTGTAGCCCGAGGCATAGCCGATCTGCGACCAGCAGACCGGTTCGTCCGACTGGCCGAACTCGCGGGTGTGCACTTCCTGTTCCCAGGAATTTTCCCAGAGAAATTCGCCGGCGAATTCGCCGCTCGCGAAGTCGGCTTTCAGATGGATCGGCGTGACGCGGACGACGCCTTCCAGCATGTGCAGTTGCGGCCCGGTGAAGAAAGCGTCGGTCAGCGACTGGCTGCCGCGGATGCGCTTGGCCAGTTCAGCATCGCGGACGCCGGCGGCGTAGCCCATGCGGGTCAGGACGCGCCGGGTGTGTTCCTTGCCGACCGAGCCGATCAGCTCCTTGCGCAAGGCGCCAAGGGCCGAGGTGTGCATCAGCACCATGCGGTGGTCGGCCAGCCAGATGGTGCCGTCCTTTTCGGAAAAGCGGACGAGCTCGCGCAGGTCGTTCGACGCCGGATACTGAATTGTCGTCATTTTGTCTCACTGTTTTATGTGCCGGCGTTGCTTGCCATCGTCCGGCTTTCTGGTCCGCCCATTCTACTGCCCATCGCCGCTACGTTGCTTTGCGAAATCTAGGCAGAAAATAAATTTATCGAGATTATTTGCTTGTTCGTAAATTTTAGCGGCAATTGATCAGTTGGTTAATTAGTAATGAATCGATTCATCAAATAGTAATTACCGGCGCCGCTGGCGGTTGTCGTGGAATTCATGTTTCTCAATAAAAACAGTTGCTTGGGCTGGTGGCACGCTCCTTGATTAAGGAATGTCCTCGACACCGTATCTGCGGGGTCGTCTTCAGGAGGAAGTCAGCATGGGACAACAGGAAACAAATCGGTCGGCCACCAATCTCGGCGCCATCCGGCGCTACGTCCGCGTTTGCCAGCGGCGCGCCGATGGCTTTGTCGAGTTCGAGTTCGCCATCGGCGATCCGGCGCTGGCTGTCGAGCTGATGCTTCCCGAAGCGGCTTTTCACGAGTTTTGCCTGACCAACGAAGTCATCGTGCTCGATCCCCTGCAGCCCGGTTCGGGCGACTGGGCGTCGCGCCTGAACGCGCTTTCGCGGCAGGAGATTTCAGACGCTGTTTGAACATCCCGGCAACGGGAATAAAAAAGAGGAGACATTACATGCAGATCGATCTGCGTACGGTGGCGATCAAGCCGCTGCGCAATACCTTCGACCACCTGGTGGAGCGTTTCGGCGACAAGCCGGCCAGCCGCTACCAGGAGGGCAGCTACAACATCCAGCAGGAACACATCTTCCACTACCGCCCGAGCTGGGATGCCGATCGGGTGCTGTTCGACAAGAAGCGCACCAAGATCCAGATGAAGGACTGGTACGCCTTGAAGGACCCGCGCCAGTTCTACTACGGCGCCTATACGATCACCCGGGCCCGGCAGCAGGAGGCCGCCGAGTCGAGCTTCGACATGATCGAGGAGCGCGGCCTGGCCGAGCTGATCCCGAACGAGCAGAAGCAGATCGCCCTCGATATCCTGTTGCCGCTGCGCCACGTCGAATGGGGCGGCAACATGGGCAATGCCTATATTTCCGCCTACGGCTACGGCACGGTGATGACCCAGGCCTGCCTCTACCACGCGATGGATCACCTCGGCGTCGCCCAGTACCTGACCCGCATCGGCCTCGTGCTCGACGGCCCGGATGCGCTCGACAAGGCCAAGGACGACTGGATGAGCGGCGCCCTGTGGCAGCCGATGCGCCGCCATGTCGAGAACCTGCTGGTGCTCGACGACTGGTTCGAGATTTTCGTCGCCCAGAACCTGGTCCTCGAAGGCCTCTCCTATCCGCTGTTCTACGACCACCTGGACAGCGAGTTCTCGGCCAACGGCGGCACGGCGATCTCGATGATGACCCGCTTCATGGGCGAGTGGGCCGGCGAAACCGCCAAGTGGATCGATGCCCAGATCAAGGTCGCCGCCGCCGAGTCGCCGGAAAACAAGGCCCTGCTCAGCGACTGGGTCAAACAGTACCGCGCCGTCACGCTCGACGCCCTGACGCCGCTCGCCAAGTGCGCCCTGGGCGACAAGGCGGCCGGCGTTCTCGAGGACGTCCTCACCGAATTCAACGCCCGCTGCGCCAAGCTCGGCCTGGCTGTCTAGGAGCCTACATGTCTACCGTTTTTATCGCCTTTCAAACCAACGAGGACACGCGTCCGATCGTTGAATCCATCCTCGCCGACAACCCGCACGCCAGCCTCGAAGAGCAGCCGGCCATGGTCAAGATCAATGCCGAAGACAAGCTGGTCATTCGTCGCGAATCCATCGAGGAGCGCATTGGCCGCCGTTTCGACCTGCAGGAACTGCAGGTCAACCTGATCACCATTTCCGGCCACCTGGACGAAGACGACGACACCTTCACCCTGGCCTGGGCAAACTGAGGAGTACACCGACATGGATATGCAAGCCACCAAGAAGAAACTGGGCCTCAAGGAAAAATACGCCCACATGACGCGCGGTCTGGATTGGGAAACCACCTACCAGCCGAAAGAAAAGGTATTCCCGCAAGCCACCTTCGAGGGCATCAAGGTGCATGACTGGGACAAGTGGGAAGACCCCTTCCGCCTGACCATGGACGCCTACTGGAAATACCAGGCCGAGAAGGAGCGCAAGCTGTACGCCGTGCTCGACGCCTTCGCCCAGAACAACGGCCACCTCGGCATTACCGATGCGCGCTACCTGAGCGCGGTCAAATTGTTTCTGACCGGCATTTCGCCGCTGGAATACATGGCCCACCGTGGTTTCGCTGCGGCCGGCCGCAATTTCCCTGGCGTCGGCCCGCGCGTTGCCTGCCTGATGCAGTCAATCGACGAAGTGCGTCATGCCCAGACCCAGATCCACGCCCTGTCGAACTACAACAAGTTCTACGAAGGCTTCCATGCTGGCGCAAGCCACCAGATCGAACGTCTCTGGTATTTGTCGGTACCCAAGTCCTTCTTCGATGATGCCTTCAGCGCCGGCCCCTTCGAATGGATGATCGCCATCGGCTTCAGCTTCGAATACGTGCTGACCAACCTGCTCTTCGTGCCCTTCATGTCCGGTGCCGCCTACAACGGCGACATGGCGACGGTGACCTTCGGTTTCTCGGCCCAGTCCGACGAAGCCCGCCACATGACGCTGGGTCTCGAGTGCATCAAGTTCATGCTCGAACAGGACCCGGACAACCTGCCCATCGTCCAGAAGTGGATCGACAAATGGGCCTGGCGCGGCATCCGCGTGCTGAGCCTGGTCTCCACGATGATGGACTACATGCTGCCGAAGCGCGTGATGAGCTGGAAGGAAGCCTGGGAGATCTACTTCGAGCAGAACGGCGGCGCGCTGTTCAACGACCTCGCCAAGTACGGCATCAAGGTGCCGGACTGCATCGCCCAATGCACGGTCGACAAGGAACATCAGTCGCACCAGCTGTGGCTGACCTTGTGCACCCACTCGCACGCCATGGGTCTGCACACCTGGCTGCCCGACGCCGAGGAGATGGACTGGTTGTCGGCCAAATACCCGAACACCTTCGACAAGTACTACCGTCCGCGTTTCGACGAGCTGCGCGAACGCGCCGACAAGGGCGAGCGCTTCTTCGCCAATACGCTGCCCATGCTGTGTCAGGTTTGCCAGATCCCGATGTTGTTCACGGAGCCGGACGACCCGACCAAGATTTGCTATCGCGAGTCGGAGTTCCAGGGCGAGAAGTACCACACCTGCTCGGACGGTTGTAAGCACATTTTCGACGACGAGCCGGAGAAGTACATCCAGGCCTGGTTGCCGGTATATCAGCTGTATCAGGGCAATTGCTGGCCGGAAGGCACCGATCCGACGGCCGAAGGTTTTAATCCGGTGGCCAAGTATCTCGAATGGTGCCACATCGACGCCAAGGACACCGGCGATTACGAAGGCTCGAGCGACCAGGAGAACTTTGCGGCCTGGCGTGGCGTGGCAACCCAGAACGTGTGAGGCGAGTTGCTAGTAGCTAGTTATTAGTTACTAGCAAAGCCAATGCAAACCCGCTAGCGAATAATGACTAGCGACTAACAACTATTGGAGACGAACATGGCTGTCACAGCCCTCTACGATTATCAATATCCTGCCGCAGATACTCAGGACAAATTTCATGGCAACCAACTGCTCTTCGTTGGTTGGGATGACCATTTCCTGTTTGTCGCGCCGCTCGCTTTTTCGGTGCCGCCGAGTACCAAGTTTTCCGATCTGGTCGAGAAGAACCTGACGTTTGCATACGGCCGTCACGCCGACTGGGCCAAGATCGATTTCAGCAAGGTGACTTGGCTCAAGTCCGGCAAGCCGTTCCAGCCGGATTTCAACAAGACGCTGGCCGAGCAGGGCATCAAGCACAAGGATGCGCTGCGCTTGCAAACCCCGGGCCTGAACGGCAACGGCACCTGTTTCTGAGCCGGGGGCGTCATGGCTTACGAACTGACCATTGAACCGCTCGGCCAGACCATTGAGGTCGAAGACGGGCAGACCATCCTCGACGCAGCGCTGCGGGCCGGCATCTACCTGCCGCACGCCTGCTGTCACGGCCTGTGCGCAACCTGCAAGGTGCAGGTGACGGACGGCGAGGTCGATCACGGGGAGGCGTCGACCTTTGCCCTGATGGACTTCGAACGCGAGGAAGGCAAATGCCTGGCCTGCTGCGCGCGTCTGGAATCCGACACGGTGATCGAAGCCGAGATCGAGGACGATCCCGACGCCGAAAACCTGCCGGTCGAGGATTACACCGGCGAAGTGGTCCGGATCGAAAGCCTGACGCCGACCATCAAGGGCATCTGGCTGAAGCTGGACCGGCCGATGCACTTCCAGGCCGGCCAGTACATCAACCTGGAGATCCCCGCCCTGGGCGGCCAGTCGCGGGCGTTTTCCCTGGCCAACGCGCCGCAGGCAGACAACATCGTCGAACTCAACGTCCGCATCGTGCCGGGCGGCCTGGTTACCACCTGGCTGCACGCCAATCTCGAGGTTGGCGAAACGCTGAAACTGACCGGGCCCTACGGCCGCTTCTTCGTGAAGAAATCGGCCAATCTGCCGCTCATCTTCATGGCCGGCGGCTCCGGTCTGTCTAGTCCGAAATCGATGATCGAGGACCTGCTGAACAACGACTGCGAACTGCCGATCACGCTGGTCTACGGCCAGCGCAATCGCGATGAGTTGTACTACCACGACGCCTTCACGGCCCTGGCCGACAAGTATCCGAATTTCTGCTACGTGCCGGCCCTCTCGCACGAAGCGGAAGGCTCGGGCTGGGACGGGGCGCGCGGTTTCGTGCATGAGGCGGCGAAGGCCCATTTCGGCAACGACTTCCGCGGCCACAAGGCCTACCTGTGCGGTCCGCCGGCAATGATCGAAGCCTGCATCTCGACCCTGATGCAGGGCCGGCTGTTCGAGCGCGACATCTACATGGAGAAATTCTTCTCCGCGGCCGATGCCTCGCAGCAGCTGAAAAGCCCGCTGTTTCGGAATATCTAGTCGGGAGTCGCTAGTAGTTAGTCGGCAGCAAAAACGAGGCACCGACAACCAGCTAGCGACTAATGACTAGCAACTAATAACTGGGTTCTAAAAATGATCTATTTCAACGTAGTCATCGAGGAAACCGGCGAGAGTTTTCGTTGCTCGCCGCAGGAGTCGCTGCTCGTCGGCATGGAACGGCTCGGCAAGAAGGGCATTCCGGTTGGTTGTCGGGGCGGTGGTTGCGGCGTCTGCAAGATCGAAATCACCGCCGGCAGTTTCCAGACGCGGGTCATGAGCCGGGAGTACGTCAGCCACGAGGATGAGGCAGCCGGGCGGTTGCTCGCCTGTCGGGTGATGCCGGCCAGTGATATCCGCCTGCGCGTCCTCGGCAAGATGAGCAAGAACGTCTGCCGGACGCCGCAGCCGGCGGCTGCGGCGCTGGCCTGATCAGGCGGCGCGCGGAGCGGTGGCGGGCGTCCCGTGCAGAAGTTCCTCGGGCAGCGCCTGGATCGAGCGGTAGGTCAGTTCGATGTGCTCGGCCATGATCGCGGCAGCCCGCTCGGCTTCGCGCGCCATCACCGCTTCGAACAGCGCTTCGTGTTCGGCGTGGACGTTGCGCGGGATCGGGTTGAAGGCCAGCGACAGATGACGATAACGGCCGGCCTGCTGGTAGAGGATGGAGAGGAAATGCTTGATCCAGCGCGACGGGCAGGCGGCGATCAGGACTTCGTGGAAGACCCGGTTGCGTTCTTCCCACTCCGCCTCGCCGGCCGCCTCGCCGAGTCGTTCCTCGGCCTTCGACAGGCGATGGAAGGCGACCATCAGTTCGCCCTCCCAGGCGTCGTCGCCGGCCGCGATCGATTGGCGCAGCGCTTCGCACTCGAGCATGACGCGGGTCCGGGTGATGTCGGCGAAATCGTCGAGCGATACCGGGGCGACGCGAAAGCCGCGCTGGCCCTGGCTGACCACCAGCGCGTCGGAGATGAGCAGGGAGAGCGCTTCGCGCAGCGTGCCGGCGCCGACGCCGTAGTCGTTCTTCAGGTGCTCGACGCGCAGCTTGGTACCCGGTCGCAGGCGGCACTCGATGATGTCCCGGCGCAGGGCCTGGTAGGCGGATTCGACCAGGGTCTTGGGTTCGGCGGCCTGGCCGTTGGCGGTAACGGTGTTCTTCTGCATGACGATCGGGTTTTGTGAAGTGGTTTGACCAGAGGAGGTAATTCTACCCGAGACGAAAAATTTTCACGATTTATTAAAATCTCGAGAATTTACGTTGACATCGAGATTGATTGTAAATATCGTTATGTTTAATCGGTTGCACAGATTCCGGATCTGATCAAACAGACCCGGCCAAAAATAAAGGAGACGAAAAAATGGCAATGACTGGAGTACTACGTCCGGGGCACGTGCAAATACGTGTTCTGGATCTCGAAGAAAGCATCAACTTTTACGCCAACGTGCTCGGCCTCGTCGAGACCGGGCGCGACGCGCAGGGCCGCGTCTATTTCAAGGCCTGGGACGAGCGCGACCACAACAGCGTGCTGATCCGCCAGGCCGATACCGCCGGCCTCGATTTCGTCGGCTTCAAGGTCGATAGCGTGGCGACGTTGAACAAGCTGGAAGCCGACCTCAAGGATTACGGCGTCAAGACCGAGCGCATCCCGGCTCGCGAGATGCTGGAAACCGGCGAACGCGTCCGCTTCCTGCTGCCCACCGGCCATACCTTCGAGCTGTATGCCGAGAAGACCGACATCGGCAACGGCCAGCCCTACATCAATCCGGAAGCCTGGATTCCGGCGGCCGAGCACGGCATCGCCCCGGTCCGCCTCGATCACCTGCTGTGCTACGGGCCGGACATCGAAAAGGCCCAGGCCATCCTGCAGGACGTGCTCGGTTTCTATCTGGTCGAGCACATCGAACTGGAGGACGGCAGCGGCGACCTGGCCATCTGGCTATCGACCTCGATCAAGGCGCACGACATCGCCTTCGTCCGCCATCCCGAGCCGGGCAAGCTGCACCACATTTCCTTCCTGCTCGATAGCTGGGAAAAGGTGCTGCGCGCCGCCGACCTGATGTCGATCAATCGCGTCTCCATTGATATCGGCCCGACCCGGCACGGCGTCACCCGCGGCACGACAATTTACGCCTTCGATCCGTCCGGCAACCGTTTCGAGACCTTCTGCGGCGGCTACCAGTCCTACCCGGACGGCAAGCCGATCAAGTGGACGATGGGCGATGTCGGGCGCGGGATTTTCTATCACGACCGCACGCTGAACGACAGCTTCCTGAGCGTGGTGACCTGATGCAGGTCGCCGCCACGCAACCCGGCATCACCGCGCAGGCCGCGGCTGCCGCCTGCGCGGCGGCGGTCGCCCACGCCGAGCAGAACTGCTGGAAGATCAATGTCGCCGTGGTCGATCGTGGCGGCAACCTGATGGCCTTCCTGCGCATGCCGGGTGCTTTCATCCACTCGATCGAGATCGCCATCGACAAGGCCTACACCTCGGCCAGCTTCGGCTTCCCGACCAAGGCCTGGATGGGCGCCATCGGCCACGACGACGGGATGAAATTCGGCTTCTCGGCACGGCCGCGACTGGTCGTCTTCGGTGGCGGCCTGCCGGTGGGCGAGGGCGACTGGCTCGGCGGCATCGGCGTCTCCGGTGCTTCCGAGGCCGAGGACGAGGAATGTGCAAGGGCCGGCTTGCGGGCCATCGGCCTGGCGTAAGAACAGCAAACCAAAAAAGGAAAATCAGCAATGAAGCAAATCCTCAACTTCATCAACGGCGAATTCGTTGCCACCGGCAAGCAGTTCGAGAAGCGCACGCCGCTCGACAATTCGGTGATCGGCCTGGTGCACGAAGCCGGCAAACGCGAAGTCGATGCCGCCGTCGCCGCCGCCCGCGCTGCCCTGGAAGGGCCGTGGGGCAAGATGACGGTGGTCGAACGGACCGACATCCTGAACAAGGTGGCCGACGAGATCACCCGTCGCTTCGACGAGTTCCTTGAAGCCGAGTGTGCCGACACCGGCAAGCCGAAGAGCCTTGCCAGCCACATCGACATTCCGCGCGGCGCGGCCAATTTCAAGATTTTCGCCGACGTCATCAAGAACGCGCCGACCGAGTTCTTCGAACTGGCGACGCCGGACGGCAAGGGCGCCATCAACTACGCCATGCGCCGCCCGGTCGGCGTGGTCGGCGTCGTCTGCCCGTGGAACCTGCCGCTGCTGCTGATGACCTGGAAGGTCGGCCCGGCGCTGGCCTGCGGTAATGCCGTGGTCGTCAAGCCGTCGGAAGAAACGCCGTCCACCGCGACGCTGCTCGGCGAAGTGATGAATGCCTGCGGCGTGCCGAAGGGCGTCTATAACGTCGTGCATGGCTTTGGCCCGAACTCGGCAGGCGAATTCCTGACCACCAACCAAGGCGTCAATGCCATCACCTTCACCGGCGAAACGCGCACCGGTGCGGCGATCATGAAGGCCGCCGCCGACGGCGCCCGCCCGGTATCGCTGGAAATGGGCGGCAAGAACCCGGCCATCGTCTTCGCCGATGCCGATCTCGACGTCGCCATCGAAGCCACGCTGCGTTCCTGCTTCTCCAACTGCGGCCAGGTCTGCCTCGGCACCGAGCGCGTCTATGTCGAGCGGCCGCTGTTCGACAAGTTCGTCGCCGCGCTGAAGGCCGGCGCCGAAAAGCTGAAGCTCGGCGTGCCCTCCGATCCGGCCAGCAACATGGGGCCGCTGGTCAGCCAGGAACACCGCGACAAGGTGCTCTCCTATTACAAAAAGGCAGTCGAGGAGGGCGCCACGGTCGTCACCGGCGGCGGCGTGCCCGACATGCCGGGCGAACTGGCCAACGGCGCCTGGGTGCAGCCGACCATCTGGACCGGCCTGGGTGACGATGCCGCGGTGGTGCGCGAGGAAATCTTCGGGCCCTGCACGACAGTGATGCCCTTCGACAGCGAGGAAGAAGTCGTCAAGCGCGCCAACAACACGAGCTACGGCCTGGCCGCCTCGGTCTACACCCAGGACGTCACCCGCGCCCACCGCGTCGCGGCGAAGATGGAAGTCGGCCTGGTCTGGGTCAACAGCTGGTTCCTGCGCGACCTGCGCACGCCGTTTGGCGGCGCCAAGCAGTCCGGTATCGGGCGCGAAGGCGGCGTCCATTCGCTTGAGTTCTACACCGAACTCAAGAACATTTGCATCAAGCTCTGAGGGCAATTTACCCATGACCACGACCAGCCCGGAAATCGGCCGCAACATCGTCGCCGCCGGCCTTGCCACCAACGTGCACGATCAGGGCACGGGGCAGCCGGTGATGCTGATCCACGGCTCCGGGCCGGGCGTCACGGCATGGGCCAACTGGCGTTTGGTGTTGCCGGACCTGGCTGTCTCGCGTCGGGTGATCGCGCCCGATATGCTGGGTTTTGGCTACACCGAACGGCCGGCCGGCGTTAGCTACTCGCTCGATGCCTGGGTGAATCACGCCGTTGGTGTGCTCGATGCGCTGGATATCGAGCAGACCGATCTGGTCGGCAACTCCTTCGGCGGCGCCATCGCGCTGGCCCTGGCCATCCGTCATCCGCAGCGGGTGCGCCGGCTGGTGCTGATGGGCAGCGTCGGCGTGCCGTTCGCCATCACGCCGGGACTGGATGCGGTCTGGGGTTACCAGCCGTCGCTGGCCGCCATGCGCGGCCTGCTCGACATTTTCGCCCACGACCGCAGCCTGGTCACCGACGAGCTGGCCGAACTGCGCTACCAGGCCAGCATCCGGCCGGGTTTCCAGGAATCCTTCGCGGCCATGTTCCCGGCCCCGCGCCAGCGCTGGGTCGATGCCATGGCCTGCAGCGAAGCGGATATCCGGGCCATCACGCACGACACGCTGATCGTCCACGGTCGCGACGACCTAGTCATCCCGCTCGCCAACTCGCTGACCCTGCACCACTGGATCAGCCGTTCGCAACTGCATGTTTTCGGGCAGTGCGGCCACTGGGCGCAGATCGAGCACAACCGCCGTTTCAATCAACTGGTCAGCAATTTCCTGGCCGAATAGAGAGCACAACAGAGGAAAAAGCGCGATGGAACAATCACAAATCAATGAACTGGGCGACGAGCTCTACGCAGCCCTCGCCAACTGCCGGACGATCAGCCCGCTGACCTCGCGCGGTTTCGAGATCACCGTCGAGGACGCCTATCACATCCAGCAGCGCATGCTGTCGCGTCGCCTGGAAAAGGGCGAGAAAGTCGTCGGCAAGAAAATCGGCGTGACCAGCAAGGCGGTGATGAACATGCTCGGCGTGCATCGTCCGGACTTCGGCTACCTGCTCGACGGCATGGTGTACAACGAAGGCGAGTCGATCCCGATGGATAAGCTGATCCAGCCCAAGGCCGAAGGCGAAATCGCCTTCCTGCTGAAAAAGGATCTGCTCGGGCCGGGCGTCACGGCGGCCGACGTGCTGGCGGCGACCGAAGGGGTGATGGCCTGCTTCGAGATCGTCGATTCGCGTATCCAGGACTGGAAGATCAAGATCCAGGATACCGTTGCCGACAATGCCTCCTGCGGCGTCTTCGTGCTCGGCGACAAGCTGGTGCCGATCGACCAGGTCGATCTGGCGCTGTGCGGCATGGTGCTCGAGAAGAACGGCGAGATCGTCGTCACCGGCGCCGGCGCCGCGACCATGGGCCACCCGGTCAACGCCATGGTCTGGCTGGCCAATACGCTGGGCAGCCTGGGCATTGCGCTGAAGGCCGGCGACATCGTGCTGTCCGGTGCGATGGGCGCCATGGTGCCGGTGGTCAAGGGCGACAGCCTGCGCGTCACGATCGGCGGCATCGGCGGCTGCTCGGTGAAGTTCGTCTAAGGCGCCGACCATGGATCTGCAAATTTCCGGCAAGCGCGCCCTGGTCAGCGGTTCGACCAAGGGCATCGGTTTCGCCATCGCCTGCGAACTGGCCCGCGAAGGGGCACGCGTCGTCGTCAACGGCCGTCAGCCGCAAGCCGTTGGCGAAGCCGTCGAACGCCTGCGCGGACTGGTCGCCGGTGCCGAAGTCGCAGGCGTTGCGGCCGACCTGTCCAACCCGGCTGGCATCGCTATCTTGACCGCCGCCGTGCCGCAGGTCGACATCCTGGTGAACAACCTCGGCATTTTCGATCCGGCGCCGTTCGCCGAGATTCCCGACAGCGAATGGCAGCGCTTCTTCGACACCAACGTGATGAGCGGTGTGCGTCTGGCGCGCCACTACCTGCCGGGCATGACGGCCGCCAACTGGGGGCGCATCGTCTTCATCTCCAGCGAATCCGGCATCAACACGCCGGGCGAGATGGTCCACTACGGCATGACCAAGTCGGCCCAGCTCGCAGTGTCGCGCGGTCTGGCGCAGAGCTGCGCCGGCACCGGCGTCACGGTCAATGCCGTATTGCCCGGCCCGACGCGCTCGGAAGGCGTCGGCGAATTCTTCGCCAAGCTGGCCGCCGAGCAGGGCATCCCCCTTGAAGAAATGGAGCGTCGTTTCTTCGCCGAAGGCCGCCCGACTTCCATCCTCAAACGCATGATCGATCCGGCCGAAGTCGCCGCGCTCGTCGCCTACGTGTGCAGCACCCGTGCTGCCGCGACCACCGGCGCCGCGCTGCGCGTCGAGGGCGGGATCGTTTCCACCATTTGTTGAACACTTTCCAACAAGGACTCCAACATGAGCAAGAAAATCAAATGCGCGCTGATCGGCCCGGGCAACATCGGGACCGATCTGCTCTACAAACTGAAGCGCAGCCCCTTCCTCGAACCGGCCTGGATGGTCGGCATCGACCCGGAATCGGAAGGCCTGAAACGGGCCGCCGAGCTCGGCCTGAAAGTCACCGCCGACGGCGTCGACGGCCTGCTGCCGCACGTCCTGGCCGACAACATCCAGATCGCCTTCGATGCGACTTCGGCTTACGTCCATGCCGAGAACAGCCGCAAGCTCAATGAGCTCGGCGTGCTGATGATCGACCTGACGCCGGCCGCCATCGGCCCCTACTGCGTGCCGCCGGTCAATCTCGTCGAGCATGTCGGCAAACGGGAAATGAACGTCAATATGGTCACCTGCGGCGGCCAGGCCACCATCCCGATGGTCGCTGCGGTGTCCCGCGTCCAGAAGGTGGCCTACGGCGAAATCGTCGCCACCGTCTCCTCGAAGAGCGCCGGTCCCGGCACCCGCAAGAACATCGACGAATTCACCCGGACCACTGCCGGGGCCGTCGAGAAAGTCGGCGGCGCCGCCAAGGGCAAGGCGATCATCATCATCAATCCGGCCGAACCGCCGCTGATCATGCGCGACACCGTGCATTGCCTGACCGAAACCGCCCCGGACCAGGCCGCCATCACCGAATCGATCCACGCGATGATCAAGGAAGTCCAGAAATACGTGCCGGGCTACCGCCTGGTCAACGGCCCGGTCTTCGACGGCAACCGCGTTTCGGTCTACCTCGAAGTACAGGGCCTTGGCGACTTCCTGCCGACCTACGCCGGCAATCTCGACATCATGACCGCCGCCGGCGCGCGGACGGCCGAGATGTTCGCCGAAGAAATGATCAAGGGCACGCTCAAGCTCGAGCCAATCAAAAACGCAAAAGCGGCAGCCTAAGGAGAATATGAAATGAGTTTGCGCGGCAAGAAAATCACCGTCCACGACATGACCCTGCGGGACGGCATGCACCCCAAGCGGCACCTGATGAGCCTCGACCAGATGATCGCCATCGCCACCGGCCTCGACGAAGCCGGTGTCCCGCTGATCGAAGTCACGCATGGCGACGGTCTGGGCGGCTCCTCGGTCAATTACGGCTTCCCGGCCCACACCGACGAGGAATACCTCGGCGCCGTCATCCCCCGGATGAAGCAGGCCAAGGTTTCGGCCCTGCTGCTGCCCGGCATCGGCACCGTCGACCACCTCAAGATGGCGCGCGACCTGGGTGTCAACACCATCCGCGTCGCCACCCACTGCACCGAAGCCGACGTTTCCGAGCAACACATCACGATGGCCCGCAAGCTGGAGATGGATACCGTCGGCTTCCTGATGATGGCCCACATGAACAGCGCCGAAGGCCTGGTCAAGCAGGCCAAGCTGATGGAAAGCTACGGCGCCAACTGCATCTACGTCACCGACTCGGCCGGCCATCTGCTGCCGGACGGCGTCAAGGAGCGCCTCGGCGCTGTGCGTGCGGCATTGAAGCCGGAAACCGAACTCGGTTTCCACGGCCACCACAATCTGGCGATGGGCATCGCCAACTCGATCGCTGCCATCGAAGTCGGCGCCAACCGCATCGACGCGGCGGCCGCCGGCCTCGGCGCGGGGGCAGGCAATACGCCGATGGAAGTCTTCATCGCCGTGTGCAGCCTGATGGGCATCGAAACCGGTGTCGATGTCGCCAAGATCACCGATGTCGCCGAAGACCTGGTCGTACCGATCATGGACTTCCCGATCCGCATCGACCGCGATGCGCTGACCCTCGGCTACGCCGGCGTCTACGGCTCCTTCCTGCTGTTCGCCAAGCGCGCCTCGGTGAAGTACGGCGTACCGGCCCGCGAAATTCTCGTCGAGCTGGGCCGCAGAGGCATGGTCGGCGGGCAGGAGGACATGATTGAAGACACCGCCATTACCATGGCTAGAGAACGGGGATTGATCGCATGAAACTCACCCAGCAAGTTATTGAGCAACTCGCCGAGCACCTCGAAAACGCCGAGTTGCAGGCGCATGACGTGGTGAAAATTACCGAGGCTCATCCCGAGATGGACTGGGATGACGCCTACGCCATCCAGGCCGAGATCCTGCGCCGCAAGCTGGCGCGCGGCAATCGCGTGGTCGGCCTGAAGTGCGGCCTGACCTCGCATGCCAAGATGAAGCAGATGGGCGTCGACACCCCGTGCTTCGGCTTCCTCGTTGATTATTTCAGCGTCGCCGACGGCGGCGAGATCAAGGTGGCCGAACTGGTCCATCCCAAGATCGAGCCGGAAATCGTCTTCGTGCTGAAAAAGGCCCTGAAGGGGCCTGGTTGCCACATCGGCAACGTGCTGGCAGCGACCGATTTCGTGATGCCCGGCCTCGAAATCATCGATTCGCGCTACCGCGACTTCAAGTTCGACCTGAAGAGCGTCATTGCCGACAACTGCTCGTCGTCGCGCTTCGTGCTCGGCGGCCAGGCGGTGCCGGTCGGCGAAGTCGACCTGCGCACGCTGGGTGTCGTCATGGAGAAGAACGGCGAAGCCGTGGCGATCGGCGCCGGGGCGGCCGTGCTCGGCCATCCGGCGGCGGCCATCGCGATGCTGGCCAACCATCTCGGGGCTCGCGGCGAAGAGATTCCGGCCGGCACGATGATTCTTTCCGGCGGCGTCACCGAAGCCGTCGCGGTGCAGGCCGGCGATCACGTCAATCTGCGGATCCAGGCGCTGGGCAGCGTCGGCGTGCGGTTCATTTAAATAGCGAAGGGAGACAGCATGCCATTTGCCCAGATCTACCTGATCGAAGGCCGCACCGAGGAGCAGAAGAAGGCGGTCATCGAGAAAGTCAGCGCCGCCCTGAGCGAAGCCGTCGGCGCGCCGCTGGAAAACGTTCGCGTCTGGATCCACGACGTGCCCAAGGCGCAATGGGGAATTGGCGGCAAGACCGCCAAGGACCTCGGGCGCTAGCGTCGCGTAAAGCCCGGCCGGGCTGAGCGGCCATCCCGAAAAGCAGGAAAAACCGCCCGTCAGGGCGGCGGGGCATTTTTTTGCCTGAAAAACCGTTGTTCATACCTGCAAGGTATTGATTGATATGGGAATTGGTATTGGACGGGGTTTCTCTCGGGAAGGCATAGTTCGCTTCAAGAAAAACAAGTAAATCAGTTTTCCTAATCGTAATTCTAGTGGGAAAACAAAAAGTACCGCCACAGGTACGAGACACCGGAGGAAGGGTATGAGCATGACCAGGAAAATTGCGTTGTTGCCGGTCTGGGGGGCACTTGCGGGTGGACTCCTGGCCGCTTGTTCGCCAGTGCCGGACATGTCCGGCATTGCCGCCGAACGCCAGCGTGCCGTGCATCGCTACGACATCGCCCAGGCGGTGGCGAGCAACGGCAAGGTCGTCGTGGTCGGCACCCAGGATGGTGCCGCGCTGGTTTCCGTCGATCAGGGCAAGAGCTGGCAGCGCCGCGCGCTCGGCAATGCGTCGCTGGTCGATATCGCGACTTGCGGCGACCAGGGCTTCGTTGCCGTCGATCATTACCACAAGGTGTGGTCGGCCGATGCCGACGGCGCCAACTGGCAATCGGTGCCGATCGAAGCGCCGCGCACGCCGCTGTCGGTGACCTGCGACAAGCAGGGCGGCTGGTGGGTCGCCGGCACCAACGCGGTGATCGCCGGCAGCAAGGACCGGGGCAAGACCTGGCAAAGCACCGATCTCGGTGAAGACACGCAGATCACCAGCCTGCAGTTTCTCGACGACCGGAACGCCATCGCGCTCGGCGAGTTCGGCCTGACGGTGTTTTCCGAGGACGGCGGGGCAAGCTGGAAGAAGGGCGCCAAGATTCCCGGCGATTTCTATCCCTACGCCGCCTTGTTCGCCAGCCGCAACGAAGGCTGGGTCAGCGGCATCGCCGGCCAGATGATGCATACGACGGATGGCGGCCGGAGCTGGCAGAAGCAGGTCAACGCGGCGCATGCCTCGCTCTACCGGCT
Source organism: Dechloromonas denitrificans (assembly GCF_020510685.1). Lineage (NCBI taxonomy): Bacteria > Pseudomonadati > Pseudomonadota > Betaproteobacteria > Rhodocyclales > Azonexaceae > Dechloromonas > Dechloromonas denitrificans. Next base: position 3,541,824 of record NZ_CP075185.1, on the reverse strand, counting down.
GTTCCTGCATGACGGCGTGCCGGTCGGCGTCGGCTCGGGCGGCGTCATCGCCCGCCTCGACGGCGACACCTGGCGCGTCCTGCCCTATACCGATCCGCTGCCGGTCTTCCTTGGCGGCGGCGCTTCGCTGCCCGGCCAGTCGGCCGTCGTCATCGGCGGCCCCGGCGGTTTGCTGCGCGCCGTCAGCACCGTCGCCAAACAATAAGAGCCCGGAGAAAACCACGCCATGGTTAGCCAATTCCGCCACACCATCACCCATGCCCTGCATCGCGGCGAGGAATGGATTTTCCGCAATCCGAAGATCGTTCTGTCGCTGGTGCTCTTGATCACCTGCCTGTTCGGCGCGGCCCTGCCCAGCCTGCGGGTATTTACCGAATTCTCCGACCTGCTGCCGCAGAACCATCCCTACATCAAGGTTTACAACCGTCTGAAGGAAAATTTCGGCGGCGCCAACATGATCGTCATGTCGGTCGAGGTCGACAAGGGCTCCATCTTCAACGACGAAACCCTGAAGCTGATCCACGAAGCCACGCTGGGTGTGGACAACCTGCCCGGCGTCAATCACAACCTGGTGACCAGCCTGACCCACCGCACGGCGCGCAAGGTCTTCCTCGACGACCAGGGCGGCTTCGCTTCCGAGTCCTACTACGATCCGCTGCAGCCGACCCGGACGGTGGCCGAACTCGAGCAACTGAAAAACGACGTGATCGCCAACCCGACCATTTTCGGCCTGCTCGTTTCGCCGGACATGAAGGCGGCGCTGATCAAGGCGCAGCTCAACGAAGGCGACATCGACTATCCGGCGACCTTCGCCGCCTTGCAGAAGGTGCGAGCAAGCCTGGAAAAGCCGGGTCACCAGATCTACGTCACCGGCAATCCGGTGCTGACCGGCTGGGTCTATACCTACCTCAACCAGATCGTCGAGATCCTGGCGTGGACGCTGTTGTTGCTGTCGGCGCTGCTCATCCTCTATTTCCGCCGCTTCTACGGCATTGCGCTGCCGCTGCTCGGCATTGCGCTGTCGTCGATCTGGGGCCTGGGCTTCATGGCCTTCATGGGGATCAATCTCGAACCGTTGTCGCTGCCCATTCCCTTCCTCATCGCCGCCCGCGCCACCTCGCACGGCGTGCAGCTGGTGGTGCGCTACTACGAGGAACTGGCGATTGTCCATGACGGCCCGAAGGCCGCCCGCAATGCGCTCGACGCGCTGTTCCGGCCGGGTTCGCTGGCGATCATCGTCGATGCGCTGGGGATCGCCGTGCTGATGCTGGGCGCCGCGCCGTTCAATCACAAGCTCGGTCTGGCTGCCGGCTTCTGGGGCTTCTCGGTGATCTTCACGGTGCACTTCATGGTGCCGCTGGCTCTGACCATCCTGCCGGCCCCGAAAAAGCACGCCAACGGCAACGAGGGTATCCGCAACTTCCTCGGCAAGGCCATGGCGCTGACCGGCGGCACCGATGGCGGCGCGCGTTCGATCCTGATCCTGACGCTGATCGGGGCGATCGGCGGCATGTATTTCGTCAGCAAGGTGCAACTCGGCGAATCCGAGCCGGGCTCGCCGCTGCTCCACCTGAACCACGACTACAACGTGTCCACCAAGGCGATCAACACGCGCTTCCCGGGCTCCGAGGAACTGCACGTCGTGGCGCGTACCGACGTGCCGGGCGGCATCAAGCGGCCGGACGTGATGGCCGCCATCGAACGCTTTCAGGCGCACATGCTGAACGACCCGACGCTGGGCGGCACCAAGGCCATGCCGGGCGTCGTCCGCGTGGTCAACAAGCTGACCCACAACGACGATCCGCGCTGGATGCAACTGCCCGACACGGCCCGCGAAATCGGCGGCCTGATGTTCGCCTACATGGCTTCCAGCCCGATTCCCGGCGCCTTGAAGGAATTCGTCAATGCCGACGAGAGCGAAGCCAACATGGTCTTCTACTACAAGGACCACCAGGCCGGGACCATCAACCGCATCGTCGCGCTGGCCGAGGAGGGCATCAAGCAGATCGAGGCGGAAGTGCCCGGTCTGCACATCGAACTCGGCGGCGGCATCATCGGCGTCACGGCGGCCGGCAACCAGGCGCTGCATTCCGACCACATGATCATCATCCCGGCGGTCATGCTGCTCGCCTTCCTGATCGTGATGATCTACTACAGCTCCTTCCATGCCGGCTGGCTGATGGTGCTGCCGATGCTCTTCTCGACGCTGATGACCTACGCCTACATGGGGGCGCTCGACATCGGGATCAGCGTCAATACCGTGCCAGTGATCGCCGTCGGGGTCGGGGTCGGCATCGACTATGCGGTCTATTTCATGGACCGCATCCGCGAGGAATACGCCCACCTGCAGGACATCAAGAAGGCGGTGATCAATGCCGTCGCCACCACCGGCTATGCCGTCAGCTTCACCGCCGTGACGCTGATCGCCGGCGTCGTGATGTGGATCTTCATGTCCGACCTGCGCTTCCAGTCGGACGCCGCGATCCTTCTCTCCTTCATGCTCATCGTCAATGCGATCGCCGCCGTGCTGATCGTGCCGTCGTGGTGCGTCGTCTTCAAACCGAAGTTTGTGACGGCCGTCCATTACGACGAGGACGGGGTGCTCGAAAACGACTAACAAAACACTCCGGAAACCGGGGGGAACAGCAAAGCCATCCTTCTTGAACACACCAAGCGCTGGGGGAAACATGAGCGAGACAAAGCAATATCCAAAAATGCGGCTGAGCGTGCTGGGCATCGTCCTATGCACCAGCTTTGCCGGCCCGGTCCGGGCGGACGACTTGCCTTCGATGGGCGAGGATTCATCGCCCTGGCAGATCGACACGACTTACGAAAACCATACCGTGCGCCGGGAGAACGTCGGCCTGGCCAAGTTCCGCAACACCTTGCAGATGGAAGCGGACAAGCGGGTCGGTGACGGCTGGGGTATCCACGGTATCCTGCGCGGCAGCTGGGACGGTGTATACCGGATGAACAGCAACGAGTACGGCAAGAATGCCGGCGGTGCCGTGCAGCTGGAAAGCACCGGCGGGGGCGGCAGCGTTCCCTATGGCGGAGGCTTGGGCCATACCGCCGTTGCCGGCGCCTTCGGTCTGGTCAACAACAAGTTTGTCGACAGCTATCCGAACAGCCCGAACGAGGGCTTTCGCGTGCTCGGCGATCGCTGGCACCAGACCAACGGCGGTGTCGCCTTCGCCGTGCCGGTCCGGCCTTGCGATACCGACAACCGCGGTTGCCGCGACTTCGGCGGTTATGGCAACCAGAAGCTCAGCGAACTCGAAGCGCCCGAGTTCAACGACCGGCTCGACTTCGTCCGCGAGCTCTATGCCAAGAAGACCTTCAGTCTGGGTGATGGCAAGGATCTCTTCGTCAAGATCGGCAAGCAGCAGGTGGTCTGGGGGCGGACTGACCTGTTCCGGGTGCTCGACGTGATCAATCCGGTCGATTTCTCGCGCAACAATATCTACGACGAGTTGTCCGACATCCGCATTCCGATGTGGATCGCCCAGGCCGAGTACCGCATGGGGGCGAGCGACTCGATGCAGGATCGCAACTTCCAGTTGGTCTGGAACTTCGACAAGTTCCGCGCCAACAACCTCGGGCAGTGCGGCACGCCGAATGCGATCCTCGATGCCGGCTGTTTCTTCCGCGGCATGGCCAATCTCTGGGATAACGGCGGCACCGTCGCCAACTTCGCCGGCAACGGTACGCTGGCGACCAACTTCGGCGCGCACCAGATCGGTATCCGCAATGTCCATCTGCCGGACTGGTCGCTCGCCAATACCCAGCTTGGCGTCAAGTTTGAAGGCGTGACGGCGGGCGGGCTGTCGTTCTCTCTCAATGCCCTGACCTATCGTTCCCAGCTGCCGTCGCTGCATGCGATCAACGGGGCGGCCGGGGCGGTCAATCCCTTTACCGGAGGCAACGGCAATATTCCCGGCGTCGCGCCGGTCAGCGGCTTGATCGCCTTCGACATGCATTTTCCGCGGGTCAATCTGATCGGTGGTTCGATGGACTTCCAGCTGCCAGCGGTCGGCGCCTCGGTTCGTATGGAGGGCGCCTATACCAAGGGTGAGGAGTTCTCGAACACCGCACGCAGCGAGTTGTATTCGAAGAACGACGTGTTCCGCGCCGTCATCGGTGTCGATCGTCCGACCTTCATCCCCCTGATCAGCGAAACCTCGGCGACCCTGATATCCGGTCAGTTGTTCTACCAGCACATCTTCGACCACGAGTACCACCGAGCGGCCTTGGGCCCGGTCGGCATGCCCGACTGGAAGGACAACTTTATCGGCACGGTGTTGATCAAGGCCTTCCTGCGCAATGGTACGGTCAGCCCGCAACTGATCATTGCCCATGACTTCCGGGCCGTGGCAACGGCCGTGGCGCCACAACTGGAGTGGAACTACACCAACGACCTGAAACTGACCATCGGCGCCAATTACAAGATGGCCGAAGGGCGCGATCGCTGGAATTTCGACGATTGCCGTTCCTGCAATCCCTTTGCTCCCTTTACCAGCTACGACGGTAGCCAGGCGGTCGGCCAGTCCTGGGGCCTGGGTGGCATGGAGCCTCTCGGGCGTTTCCGGGCCGGCCCGATTGGTGCGGCCTTCAAGGAAAACGACCTGTTCGTCAAGCTGAACTACAAGTTCTGATTTAAAAAAGAGGAGACTAAACATGAAAAAACGTTTGATTGCATTGGTGCCGCTGCTTGCCGTCGGCATGGTCGGGGTGGCGCAGGCGGCCACCGAAGCGGATGTCGACAACTCGTTCAACCCCTACAAGGCGGGCATGCCGAGCTTTCCCGGCCTGACGGCGGGAACGGTGATCAACAAGAGCAACGTCGATCAGTTCAAGGACGTGCTGGGGGCGGGTGTCTACAAGCTGATCAAGGATGGCCTGTTTGAACTGAAGATTGGCGCAACGACTCAGTTCACCATCAACAAGGCCTACGTCGACGCGACCAGGGCCAATCTGAACAAGGCCAAGCTCGGCGCCAAGACCGGCGAACTGACCGGTTACGTAGCCGGCCGTCCGTTCCCGGAAGAGCCGGATGTCAAGGATCCGCACGCCGGCGACAAGCTGGCCTGGAATTACAAGTACGGGGTGAACTGGGGTGACGGGGCGATCATTTCCCCGTTCTACTGGAAGTACCGCAACATGCAGAGCGGCCAGGTGGAAAAGACCATCAAGTGGGACTTTCACTTCCTGAACTTCATGCATCGCACCAAGGATGCGCCGGTGCCGGAAATCACCCCGAATCCTTCGGGCATCTTCCGCGCCATCTATACCAAGGCACATGAGCCGGCCGACCTGAAGAATACCCAGTTGCTGATCCAGCGTTTCGAGGACGACAACAAGCTTGACGATGCCTATCTCTACCTCGGCTTCCAGCGCCGTGTCCGGCGTCTGGCGCAAGGCCAGGCGACCGACTCCTTCCTCGGTTCCGATCTGATGATCGAAGACTTCGAAGGCTACAACGGTCGCGTTTCCGACATGAAGTGGACCTACAAGGGCACCCGGAACGTGCTGCTGCCGATGTGGAACCATGATGAACTGAAGCTGGCGAGCGACATGCCGGCCGAAGCCGACGGCTACAAATACGTCGCCTTTGGCGGTCAGGGCGGTTGCTTCCACGAAGGAACCTGGCAGTTGCGCAAGGTTTACGTGCTCGAGGCGGCCCCGGTCAATGCCAATCATCCGGTCAGCAAGCGGGTCTTCTACATGGACGTGCAGCTCGGCAACCTGAACGGCGCCAACGAAATCTACGATCGCAAGGGCGAGCTATGGAAGGTCTTCATGGTCGGCAAGTCGCACGCCGACCGCCATCTGCCGGTCAACAAGGGGGCCGGCATCGGCATCGACGACGCCTTCTCGATGGTCGACCTGCAATCGAAACACTGCACCACCGGCCAGTTCAAGGGACAGGTCGATCCCAAGAAGAACCCGCCCGGACTCTTCCAGGTGCAAAACCTGCGCGGCGGCGACTGAGTCCCGACCATCTCCCACCCACCTCGGGTGACTGCGGTTGAGGGACCCCGTATGTCTCGGTCTCTCTCCTTCGGGGGGCGTAAGCCCCCCTTTTTTTGTTCACCAAAGACGGCTCGATCGATCCGCGAGGCGGCTCAGCAGGCCGCCGACGTCACCGGCGCCCCCGGGTGGCGATCTGTCCGGCGCGCCGACGATTCATCAAGACTTCCCGTTGCGCCAAAGAAACCCGGCCAGCGCGGGCGAGAGCACGATTGCCGCCAGGAGATTGACGACAAACATGAAGGCGAGCAGCAATCCCATGTCCGCCTGGAACTTCAGGTCGGAGAAGACCCAGGTGCCAACGCCAACAGCCATGGTCAAGGCCGTGAATACCGAGGCGGTTCCCCGTTGTTTCAGGGCATCGAGAAGCGCTGCCTGCAAACTTTTTCCCTCGTCATCCACCGCATGCTTGATCCGCTCGAAAAGGTAAATGCCGTAATCGACGCCGACCCCGACGCCCAGCGCGACCACCGGCAGCGTATTTACCTTCAATCCGATATCCAGCCAGGCCATGATGGCATTGCAGAAGACGGTGACGATCGCCAGCGGCAGGACGATGCACACCGTGATTCGAATTGAGCGGAAGGTCAGGAGGCACAACAGGCTGACCGAACCAAACAAGGCCAGATTCACCCACAAGTCGGCATCCGCCACCACTTCGTTGGTCGCCGCCATGATCCCTGCGCTACCGGTTGCCAGACGGAAACGGATACTGTCGTCGGTGAAGTTCTCCCGGTAACGTTTGATCTCGTCCACCACATGCGTCAGCGTGGTGGCCTGATGATCCTTCAGGTAAAGCAGGACCTGGGCGGTGTGGCAACCGAACAGGGCAAGATCCTTGTCCTTGGCGTTGGCATCGGTCATGTACTGGCCAAGCTGGGCACGGGTTTCCGGAATGCCATCCCATTTAATGTTTTCTTCGTTGTTGATCACATTCAGGGTTCGCACCGCGCCGCCCAGCCCTCGCACCGACTCGACCCCGGCCACCTGGCGCATGGCGAACTCGAAACGGTCAAGATGATCGACCATCGAGTATTCCAGACACGGCTCGCGCATGTTCCGGGGTTCAACGATGACCCCCAGCACATCGACACCGAGGGAGAAGTTCGCGGTAATGAACTCGGCATCCTGGTTATAGCGCGCCTCGGGGCGCAGTTCGGGAATGCCCTTGCCCAAATCGCCGACCTTCAGGTCGCGGGCGACCAGGGCGGCGCCCAGCAACAAGCCGAGGCCGCAGAGAATGGCTACCGTCGCCCATTTGCGCTGCACGACACAGCTCATCGCCCGCCACAGGCGGTCTGCCCCGGCCTCGTGGCCGGCATGGCTTGTTCCCCAGCTGCGACCGGCCTTCATGTACGACAACAGGATGGGCAGCAGCATCTTGTTGGTGGCGATCATGATCGACACGCCGATGGTGGCGGTGAAGACCAGATCCTGGACAATCTTGACCGGGACAAAGGCAATGGCCATGAAGCCCAGCGCATTGGCCAGCAAAGCAACGCTGCCCGGAATGAACAACTTGATGAAGCAATTGGTCGAGGCGGTCTGGCCATCGGCGCCCGTCATGACTTCCTGCTTCCAGGCGCTTGTCATCTGTACCGCGTGCGACACCCCGATGGCGAAAATCAGGAAGGGCAGCAGAATCGACAGCGGGTCGAGGGTCAATCCGACCAGCGGCATGATGCCGAGTAGCCAGACCACGGGAATCATCGCGGCGACCAGCGCCCAGGCGGTCAACATCCCGGAGCTGGAGTACCAGTAGAGCAACAGGGCCGTGACCAGGAAGGTCAGGGCGAAAAAGATGACGATACTGCCGGTGCCATTGACGATATCGCTGGTCGCCTTGGAAAAACCGATGATGTGAATGGCGACATCGTCGCCCTCCAGTTTGGCCCGGAGCTCTTCGAGCTTATTCCCGAAGTGATGGATGTTGAGGCTTTCCCCGGTTTCCGGGTCGGTTTCCATGAGCTCGGCCGAAATCATCGCCGACTTGAAATCGTTGGAGACGATCCGTCCAACCCAGTTGGACTTCGTGGTGTTTTCCTTGACCTTCTCGACCGCCAGGGGAGCCCCGTCGTAATCCGGCGCGATCAGCGGCCCGCCTTCGAAGCCGTTTTCGACGACCTGATAATGAACGACCTTGGGCGAGAAGATGGAAGTGACCGAAGCCCGTTCTACCCCGGGCAGATAAAACACCCCTTCATGTACGGACCGTAGCTTGGCCAGGAATTCCTTGGAGAAGATGTCTCCGTGCTTGTTGCTGACGGCGATCAATACCCGGTTTCCGCCGCCCAGTTCCTTCTGGTACTGCGTGAAGGTCTGGGTGTATTCATGGCCGAGCGGAATCATCTTGTTGAACTCGGCCTTCAATCCCAGGCGGCTAGCCGAGATGCCGAGCACCAGCGTGGTCAGGATGCCGATGAGCAAGAGGGGAAAGCGCTTGCTGAAGATCCAGAAGGCCACTGTGCCGATCAGGCCGGCCTGAAAATTCGTCCGGCGAAATGCCACCGTATCGATGCTTGGTTTTAGTTTGTCCATTCTCGTCACTTTTCCAGATCCTTCCACTGCATGTGCCGAATGCCGACATCCCCGAACAGGAGCAATTCGTCTTTTTGGCTTTCGACTATGCGCGATACGCTACGGCGATCCCGGGTATGCCTTGTCTCAACGGCCTGGCCATCGGCGGTGATCATGGCCAGAACGCCATCCTTGCCGCCGAGCAGCAGTCGCCCATCCCGCAACAGGGTTCCGGAGAAAAACGGCGACTTGGTACCGGACTCCAGTTCGCGCCAGTTCTGCCCCTGATCGAAAGAGCCGAGAATTTTTCCGCGCATGCCGTAGGCAATGAACACGCCGTTCGGCAGCGCCGCCACGCCGAAAAGCGAGCCGTGATAGGGCGACGGGACGATCTTCCAGGTCTTTCCCAAGTCGCTGGAGAGCGAAATCAATCCCGCCTCGCCGACCAGAACCAGAGATTGATCGCTCGCAGCTATCCCGTAGAAATGCTTGTCCATCTCCGCATCGAGGATGCTGCGTTGCTCCCATGTGCTCCCTCCGTCGCCTGATTCGAGCAAACTGGAATAGCCGCCAAAAGCCAATGTTCGGCCATCCGACAGCGCCAGCATGCCGAGCAGCGCTTCCTTCTGGCCAACGGGCACGGGCGACCGCGTCCAATTGTCGCCGCCATCGATGGACCGAAGGATCACCCCGCTGTGGCCTGCCGCAATCAGTACGCCTGCTCGCTGCACGATCACCGAGGTCAATGATTTTTCGCTTGCGGTCGGTCGCGCTGACCAGGTTTTCCCCTCGTCGTCAGAAACAAAAATCAGACTGCGTTCGCCCACCGCGACGATCCGTTTGCCGGAACGCACAGCATCGAGGATCGCCACCTTGTTGATGCCCGCTTTGGCTTTCAGGGCGAGCAGTGCCTGCGCCGCAGCTGGCTCGGCGGCAGCAGCCAGCTGCGGCTGGGCAAGCAGGGCCAGCGATGACAAGAGCAGAACAGTCCGGCGAATTCCAAATGAAATTCGACAGCCTGAGTTTCCGGCGTAATGGTGCATTTGACGTTTCCGAATCGGGGTGATGGATACAACGGGGGCGACTATGACTTCGCCCCCGGACAGGGATAAATAGTCTTTTGCTACTTCGTTCCCATGCGCTTCAACGCTTCGGCGCTGTGATCGGCCCAGCGGCTCTTGACGCCAAACTTGATCGGGCGCTTTTCCTCGTTGTCCATCCACTCTGCGATGTAAGCGCCGCTGTTCAAGTCGGCAATTGCCCAGGACTGGATGTAGGGAACAATGGCGTTGTAATACTGCATGGTGTAGACGTCATTCACCCGCCACAGTTGGCCGCGCGAATCGTAGGCATCGTCATGCAGCACGGTCCAGCTGTCTTCATCGACGTACCAGGTCCGCTTCGAGTAGATATGGCGCTGGTTGTCCCGCAGGCTGCCCTCGACGACCCAGACCCGGTGCTTCTCGAAACGCAGGTAGTCGGGATTGGGATGGTTCTTGGTCAATATCTGCTTGTACTTCAGGCTGCGATCGGCCAGCTTGTAGCTGTTGTAGGGAACGATGATTTCCTTCTTGCCGACCAGCTTGAAGTTGTAGGACACCAGCGAGCCAAAGAAGCCGTCGAACTGGTCCGCCGTCCGCAAGCCCTCCAGCGCATCGTCAAAGTAGTCATTGGGCGTTTCCGGCATCTTCCTGACCCGGCGCAAGCCGGCGTTGTAGAAGTAGAAATCGAGCGGGCGCGCCAGTGGATTCGAGTAGCTCTTGGCCACTCCGGCACGACCTTCCACCTGGGCCGGGGCGGTCTGAAAGAAGATGAACGAGCTGACCAGACCGGCCGGGACATTTTCCTTGTCAAGAAAATCGGTCGGCTGGGCCCAGATCATATGTGGCTTGTTGTAATAGAGGATGTTCCCGTCGGCGAGCACCGGAGCCGTTACCAGATCCCGCTCGACGCCGCCGCCACGATAGCGGTACAGATGATTCCACATGACCTGCCGACCGGTTTTCGGCGTCGGGAAAGGAATCACGCCGCATCCCGAGCAGGTGATTTCCTCGTCGCTCAGTTCGGCCGCGTTGCCGCCTTTTTTGATTGCATCGTAGATGTCGGGCGGGTAAGCCGCCGTGCGGTGCGTCGGATAGACGTTCATCTTGAAACTTGCATACTTCTTGAGCATCGCGTAATGCCCTTCGGTCAGCTTGTCCTTATGCTGATCGGCATTTGCCGCGGTAATCGTCACGACCGGTTTTTCGGCAGCAAACGGATCGATGTATCCCTTCCCGGCATCGAAGCCGGCCGGTGGCGTGGTTAGACCGCCGTTCCAGGCGGGAATGCTGCCATCTGCATTGCCCGCCTTTTCGGCGCCGACCGGCGTGAGATCCTTGCTCAAACGGGCAATCTCGTCCGGGGTCATCTTGGCGTGCGCGGTTCCCAATATCAGCAACGATGCAACGATGATGGAACGACTTAACCGCTTCGTATGATTTTTCATATTCATTCCTCCTCTGGTTGGTATCAGAACGTGTAGCCGAGGCTGAAGCCGTAGAAAGCGCGGTCCCGGCCATCGTCATATGTTGCATTCCTGTTGTAGCCGACATAAGAGGCTTCGGCCCAATAGGCCGCCCGCTCGAAGCGCAGCGAAAGACCGAGCATCCGGCGCTTCTCGTTGAGTTGGCCATCGACTGACCAGCCTTTCAAATCGTGCGCAAAATAGATCCCGGGTTTGACCGAAACGCCGATGTCGGTTGTGTAGTTGAGTTGGCCGTAGAGGCGATAGCCATAGGCGTTTTTCGTTGCATAGCCGTCGTTGCTGCATTGCCCGGGAACGGTCGACGGACAGATCGGGGCAAGATTGGCGCCGTAGTTGAAAGAGCGGCCGTAGCGCGTGGCGCCGGGCTGGTCGGGATCGTCGATGCTGGCGTGCTGATAGGCGAATTCGGCAATGAACATGCCGCCCGTTGCCCCCCACATTGGTGAAAGCAGCTTCAAGGTATTGACCAGAAACTGCGTCTGAGCCACCCGGTCATAGCCGCGCATGTAGGTGCCATCGGCCGCCCCGGCATACTTGCTGCCCAAGGGACCGAGACCGCTACCGACCGCGGCGTAGAACATATCCACCGCGCTGACCTGGACCGGCTGGTTGGGGGTGTGGCTCAACTCCATCCCCAAGGACCAGCCGCCTGGAATGTTGGTCGCGATGGTCGCGCCATAGCGCCGGACATCTTCCGGATATTCGAACATGTACTTCAGGTACTGCAATTGAGCCATGCCGTGAGTCGGGCTGGATGTGTAAGACGAAAAAATCGGAATGCCGGAATGAAGATTCATCGCATACAGGCCCACCTGGGTATCGACCGATTCGATGTTGTAGTGGGTTGCGAAGCCGTACTGCCCGGAATCCTTGGCCTTGCGGTTGCTACCGCGCTGCATGTAACCGACAGAACCATCGGGGAAGGCTATAGCCGGACCAAGGTTGGCGCTGGCGCCGCAACTGTTATCGACGCCGATGTCCGAGGTCGAGAAGAAGGTGCCGCAACCATCGACCACGAAAGGACGGAATTTCCATTCATAGAAGCCTTCGATGGACAGTGGTTGATCCCGGGGAGCCCAGCTGAAGTAAGCCGTTTCGACGGGGATCAGACCTTCCTTGACCTGGGCTCCCGGACGGCGGAGCGCCGGTATGTCGAGGGGACTCGTCTGGTTCAGCCCCTGAAAGAAAGTGGACTCGCCCCAGTTGAGGACTTGCTTGCCGACCCGTAGCGTCAAATCCGAATTGTTCAGGCGGAAGTTGCCGTAGGCGTAGGCATCGAGCAGCGATACCCCGGAGAACTGCGCTTCATTGACGAAGCCCTGGTCGCTCAGCGCCCCCCCGCCATATTGATTGACCGAACTGCCATGAGGGACGGTGTGGTTTTCCCAGTTCATGTCGTACCAGGCCTTGGCCCGGACCAGCGCCCCGTAGTTGTCCTTTTTCACTTCGAGGTCGGAGACCAGCTTGACCACCGACGAAACCTGGTCGCCTTTCTTGTAGTTCAGGTTTCCGTCGTCATTGGCCGAGGAGCCGGAAACCCCGCCGTAGGCCGGACCGATGAGCTCCTTCATCGGACTTGCCGCCCGCCATTGCGAGCCGTAGGAAATGTTGGTGGTGGAAATTATTTTTGTTCCATCCTCCAGCTCTGTCTGAAACCCAAGGGCATGGGCCGAAAACAGGGCGCCCGCCATCCATGGGATGGTTGACCGCGCGTGCCGATGGTAATTTTTTTTCGAATACTGCATCACGAACTCCTCCAGAAAATTTTTGAATGCCTCCTGCCGATTTGATGCTGTACTTCGCCCTCTGCTGCGTTGCTACAAGACCTCCTGCTCAACTGCCGATGCATTACTGCGGACTGCCTGGTTCTTGTTGTTGCCTACTTATCGAACGTTCGTTCTTTTTCAGGTCAAAAAATTTTCAACCGACTTGTGCCGACAGATTCATGGCGACAATGGGTCGGCAATCATCTGGCCCTTTACCGCGCGGCACTGCGCCTGGGCGACAGCCACCATCCGGCCGTCAGCGGCGCTAACGGTGATCTCGTAGGTCGCTGTCCGGCCGACCCGGGCGCTTTCCCGCGCTTCTGCCACGAGGGTTTCGCCCAGCGCGCCAGGGGTCAGGAAAACAATGTTCAGGGCCTGAGACAGGGCGTTCTGATTGTGTGAATTGCAGGCATAGGCACAGGCGGTGTCGGCCAGGGCAGAAGTGAAGCCGCCATGACAGATGTTGTGGCCGTTGATCATCTCCGCTGTAATCTGCATGGTGATCCGCGAATAGCCTGGCCGGATTTCATCCAGCCGCATGCCCAGGCGGTTTCCCACCTTGTCGAGGGAGGACATGAACCGGCCGACATTTCTGGCCAGTTCGTCGGGGTCCGGGTGTTTGCATTGCTGTGTCATGCCTTTTTTTCCTGTACAGAGTCAGACCGACAACACGATGGCGGTCATGGATTTGGTATCGGCAGCTTTGTCACCGCCCATGCAATGCGCGAGTCCTGTTCTTGCTCCGCTCACCTGGCGTTTTCCTGCCCGTCCCCGCAACTGCAGGCTCAGTTCAACAATCTGCTCGATACCGGTAGCGCCGACCGGATGGCCGCGCGATAACAAACCGCCGGAAACGTTGACTGGATGGGCGCCGCCCAGGGCCGCCGCGCCTGACTGGACAAACCGTCCGCCTTCTCCCGGCAGACATAGACCGAGGGCTTCGTAATGCATGATCTCGGCAATCGAGAAAGCGTCGTGGCATTCGACGACATCGAGATCGTCGGGGCCGATCCCGGCCTGCTCGTAGGCCGCCCGGGCGCCTTCGTAGTCGGTATGCCAACGGGCCAGATCCTGCGGGTTGGCATAGCCGCCGGTGCGCAAGACCGATGCCCGAACCCTGACGCGCGCATCGATCCGTCGCCCCAGCGCTTCGGAGCACAGGACGATGGCCGATGCGCCGTCGGCCATCGGACACGACTGGAGCCGCGTCAGTGGGTCGGCGATCAGCGGCGAGGCCAAGACCTCCTCGATGGTGACCGACTTGTTGAACTGGGCAATCGGATTCAACGCCGAATGCAGGCGGCTTTTGACCGACACCATCGCCATCTGCTCAAGCGTCGTGCCAAACTCCGTCATGTGGCGCCGTGCCCGCAGGGCGAAACTGGCCGGCGTTACCAGGCCGAGTAGCGTATCGATCTCGCTGTTTCCCGAACTAAGGAGGCCGATCTGCGGGACGCACATTTTTTCCGAGCCAATGACCATCGCGCAATCCACCTCGCCGGCGCGGATTGCCATGCAGGCCAGATAGAAGGCGGTGGAGCCCGAGGTACAGGCGTTCTCGACATTGATCACCGGGATGCTGGTCATGCCGAGATCGGCATAGACGTTCTGGCCGATGGTCAGGTCGCCGAAAAGTTTGCCGGCCAAGGCATTCGAAAAAACGCCCATCTGGATGTCCCGCGCTTGCAGCCCGGCATCCCTCAAGGCCCGCAGTCCAGCTTGGCTGCCCATCGACACCACGGATTGGTCAAGATGCTTGCCAAAGGGGATGTTGCCGGTCCCGGCGATCATTACTCCGCGCATGAGGCCTCCGTGCTGCCAGCGTCTTCCTGGCTCAGGCAGAACACCGGCCGCAGACAGGGCGTCGCCAACGCATTCTCGCCGAGCAGCATGGACTTGAGGGTCAGGCTGGCGCCGACCCGCAGATAAGGAATAGCCGCCGGGTCGAGCAGGGCGAAGACGCGCAGCGGCACGTCCTGCAGATCGACATAGCCGACCGCATAGGGTTCGGGCAGAGCAAACGGCGCCCTGGTGCGCACCACGGTGAAGCTGTAGAGGCGGCCGCGTTCCCCGAAGACCTGTCGTTGCAGCTTTCCGTAGCAGCCCGGACATTGCCCGGCGGTGGGGAAGAAATGCCGGTCACAGCTGGGGCAATAGCCGCCGACCAGGCCATGCCGTCCGGCATCGCCATCGAGGGCCTGAAACAGATCGGGAACAACCATTGGGGGCGGCTGATCAATCAACCGGTGGGCTGATGGCATGGTTTTGTCGATCATCAGACGGGTGCTCCCTGTCTGGCGACCGGCGTGCCGTGCCCGGCATCCTTTTCCCGATCCCAGGTATCGGCGGTAACGCCTTGGTCGCGAATGACGTACTTCTGGACTTTCTCGGTCGGCGTTCTGGGCAGGCCGGCAACGAAACGGACGTAGCGCGGCACCATGAATTTCGCCATCACCTGTTCGCAGTGAGCGATCAGCTCTTCCGCCGACAAACGCGCACCTTCGCGCAAAACCACCGTGATCATCACCTCGTCTTCACCGAGTTCCGATTTGACCGGCGTGGCGGCGGCTTCGAGGACCAGCGGATGGCTGGTCACCATGGTCTCGACTTCATAGGAGCTGATATTCTCGCCGCGGCGGCGAATCGCATCTTTCTTGCGGTCGACGAAGTGATAGAAGCCTTCGTCGTCCTGCAGCAAATAGTCGCCGGTATGGAACCAGAGACCTTGCCACGCTTCGACGGTCTTCTCCGGCATCCGGTAATACTCAAGGAGGGTTGTCCAGGGCTTTTTCGGTCTTACCAGCAATTCGCCCGGCACGCCCTCGGCTACCTCCTGTCCCTCGTCATCGACCACCATCACCTCGTAATCCGGGTGGGGCTTGCCACAGGTGCCGGGTTTGCAGGCTCCCGGGCGGCTCATCAGCGGCAGACCGATTTCGCTCATGCCGTAGCCTTCGATCAGCGAAACCCCGAAGCGCGCCTCGAATGCTTCATAGACCCCGGGCGTGGCGCCCGCGCCGAGCAACACCCGCAAGGAGTTTTCGCGGTCGTCCGGTTGCGGGTCGGCCTTGAGCAGGATCGAAAGAATGCTGCCGATGTAGTTGAATTCGGTGCACCGGTAGCGGGCGATATCGTCCCAGAACTGGCTGGCCGAAAAACGCTCGGCCAGCACCATGGTGGCGCCGGAATACAAGGCGGGCATGGTCGACAGCAACTTGGCATTGCCGTGAAACAGCGGCAATGCGTTGTACAGGCAGTCGTCCGGGCCGTAACCGGCGATTTCCGAAATTATCTCCGCCGTATGGATGGCGTAGTTCTGAGGAAGTACCGCGCCCTTGGACGGCCCGGTCGTTCCCGAAGTGAACATGATGCCGAGCGGATCGTTCCAATGGACGGATGCCGGCCGATAGTCTTCACCCCGGGCCACCAGGTCGGCGTAACGCTGCACCTCGATTCCGGGAAGTTCGGGCAAGGCCTCGTCCAGGTCGAGAACGACGACATGCCGCAAGCTGTCGAGATCCTTGCCGATGTCTTCGATGCAGGGCAGGAAAGACTTATCGACAATCAGCACGCTGCACTGCGCCTGGTTCAGCTGGTAGGACAACAGATAGCCGCGATGCGCGGTATTCAGCGCCACCTCAATAGCGCCGAGCTTGGCCAGACCGAACCACACGGCTAGAAACTCCGGCCGGTTGCCGAGCATCACGGCGACCCGGTCGCCCTTGGCCACGCCGATGTCCTGCAGCCCCTTGCTGACGCAGGACGCCATGCGATTCAGCCGTGCATAGCTGAATGCCTCATCCTTGAACCAGAAGAAGGTGGCCTCCTTCTGCAGTTCGGCCCGCCGCTCCAGTAGATGATGGATCGTACGTTCCGCTGGCGAGAACAGCTTTATTTGCCCCATCTCCGTTCTCCTCAGGCAGCCTTGCCGAGCTGGGCGGCGGGGTCCGGATAGGCGCCGTAGTAGCGCAGCACTTCCGGCTTCGGCCGCAACTCGGACCAGGTCTTGATGAATTCGGCGTAGGGCTTGCCGGCCCGCTTGCGCTCCTCTCTGGTCGCCAGGCGCAGGGCTTCGGTGCCGGCCTGGTCGATACGCAGGGTCTCCTTGTCGAAGGCCACTTTGTAGATGTTCGCCGCCGCCCAGGGGGTAACCAGATTGCGCTTGAGGTCTGCCGCCACCCTGGCCGGCTCACGCTCGAGGACATCACCATAGCCGGCCCCGCCGAGGACAGGGACGTAAAGCGTGTCGCCCTCGGCGAAGGCCTTCGGTGGCGAACTGACGTGACCCAGTGTTCGGTCCCCGGTTTCCACCGTGGCATTCTCGTAAAGCTCGCCCATATTGCGCGGCATATCCGAGTTGCCTTCGGCCAGCAGGGTTTTCATGTTGCTGCCATGGACGGACTGGACGAATACGGGGGGCGATGCCCGGCCGCCAAAAATGCCAAGCGTTGCCGGGAAGCGCGTGCCGAAACCCATGCCGCCGATGGCGACCCAGGGCACACCATGCACCATTACGCCATAGCCGACGCCGGAACCGCCGCGGAACTTGCCGTGGCCGTAGGAGGTATTGAAGAAATTGCGAAACAGATAAACGAAGGGACGATCGGCTTCCATCGACTCGATGTCGCCGCAGTCGCTCATGGTCGCAAAGAAGGCGCCGGCCGAATCGACGCCATCCATGTCCGGCCGGGCGCCGGCGCCGGTCGCATTGATTTCCGGCGTGATGTCGGCAATCGGCTCGCCCCATTGGTTGAAGCCGCCGAATGGCGTCACCGCGAACCCCGAGTACCAGCAGCCGACCGCCCGCAGCGGATCGATGGCGTACATCATGCGGGCGCCGCACATGAACATGCCCTGGGTGAAGGCCACCTGGGTCGCCGGCGCGTAGGAGACCGGCATGTCGCCCTTGGCATTGACGAAGGTGTCTTCCGGGAACTCCCACTCGATCGCTTCCAGCAGGCCGTTGTTGGCCGGCAGGTCATGGAAGAACCAGCCGCAGAAATAGACCATGGCCAGACCGATGATGCCCTGGAAGTAGCTGTTCACCGGGCGGTCGGGAATGGCCGGCGACGAGCCCTCGAAGCACAGCTTGATCTTGTCGCCCTTCTTGATCACCGTCAGATTGATCTTGAGCAGCGCGTCCTCGGGACCGGTGGTGTCCATGAAGCGCGGTTGCCGATAGACCCCGTCGTTGATCAGCGAGACCTTCTTGCGGGCTGCTTCGCCGGTCACCTGCAGCACCCGGCGTAGCGCGCCAACGTAGAAATCGGCCCCCTTCTCGACAATGATTTCCTTGACCCGACGCTCGGCGATGCGACAGGCGGCGAGACGGGCCTTGATGTCGAGCATCATGGTCCGTGGGTCGCGGGTCATGTTCGACAGCATGGCCAGCAGATCTTCCTTCAGGACAAAGTTCTCGCCGATCTTGATCGGCGGGACCAACAGACCTTCGTCATAGCGGGAGTGCGCCCCATTGACCATGCCGCCGGGTTCCGATCCACCGCATTCGCCGGTATGGACCGCGGCGCCGATAAAGCAGACCAGCTCGCCGTCCGCGAACACCGGGATGGCGAGGCCCATGTCGGCGTTGTGCACCCCGCCATAGAAGGGGTCGTTAAAGAAGAAGGAGTCGCCGTCATTCAGGCCGACCGATGGGTCGTCGCGCCAGTGTTTGACGATGTACTTGACGGGAATTTGCGAGAGTACGGCGTGGTGGTAGATGCCGGTGGCGCAGATGGCCAGATCGCCGCGCGCCGTGTAAATACCGAAAGCCACGTCGCCCCAGCGCATGGCGGTCGAGGCGCCGAGGCGCATGGTGGTTTCCTTGCCTTCCAGCGCGATCATGCTGGCTTTGTGCTGGAAGATTTCAAACTCCAGCCCCTCGATCAAGGCTTGGGCGTCCCGTTCCCGGTCGCTCATCGGTTCCGGGCGCAAGCGCTGGACGACTTCGAAATCGCGTCCATAGCGGAAAGTAGCAGGTGCATTCATTGTCTTTTCTCCAGTCGGGAATCAGCGGTTCTGCTGCAGGACGCCGTTGCGCCAGGCATCCATGGTGTAGGTCCAGCCGCGGTCGATGACATAGGTGGTTTCCGGGGCATCGATGAGGGCCGGTCCGTGGATGGTGTTTTCCGGTTGCAGCAGACGCCAGTCATAGACCGGCGTATCGACCAGACCCTGGGCCGGGTCGAAGCAAGCCGGGCGGGTGCCGAGGGCGGCGGCGGCGGGGGATGCCCCGGTTCCGACGCTTTGCTTGAAGGCGGCTTTTTCCTGGTTTACCGAAGCGGTCAGGTAGAAACCCTCGACGTTGATGCCGCCTACCGGGAAAGCTGCCTCCGGGGAGTAGATTTCCGAATAACGCTGGGTGAAGGCTTCGCATAGTTCCCGCGCGTCGTCCTCGCTGTGCAGCAACAGACGGGGCACCGGAATCTTGGTCAGGTTGTACTGGCTGCCATAGCGCATATCCAGTTCGAGGTGGAAATCCATCTGCTCTTCGCCAAAACCTTCCAGCTTCAGGTCGCGGATTGCCAGGCTCTTCAAGTCCTGGACAACCCGGTTGAAGGATTCCAGATCTTTCAGATAGGACTGTTTGTCCCAGTGGAAGAGCTTGAGCGAGCGCGAGACATCCCAGACCTGGCGGATCTCCATCGTCGACGCCCCGAAAGCGCCGAAGACCGAGGCCACGGCGGGGACGACGACGGTACGGGCGCCGATGTAGGGGGCAAAACCGCAGGCATGGGTGGCGCCGGCGCCGCCGCAGGCGAAGACGGCAAACTTGCGGGGATCATGGCCTTTGAGCGCCACTTCGTTGAAGACTTCCTGGCCCATGCGCGCATCGACCAGCCGGCGGATCCGGTAGGCCGCTTCGATGACGCTGATGCCGAGGGGCTTGGCGATCTTTTCGGCGATGACTTCGCGCGACAGTTCGACATCGAGATACATCTCGCCGGCCAGATAGTTGTCCGGATTGAGGTAACCGAGGACCAGGTCGGCATCGGTCACGGTGGGTTCCTGGCCGCCCTTGTCGTAGCAGGCCGGGCCGGGCATCGAGCCGGCGGATTGCGGACCGACTTCGACGGTCTTGCCCATCAGTTCGTTGATCCAGGCAATCGAGCCGCCGCCGGCACCGATCGACTTGACCTCGATGGCCGGAATGTTGGTGCGCCAGCGGTCGATCACCGGGATGAAGTCATGGGCGCGCAGTTCGCCATTGACGATGACGCCGATGTCGAAGGAAGTGCCACCCATGTCGGTGAAGACCACGTTGGGGTAGCCGGAGAGCGCGCCGACCGCGGCCGAGCCGTACATACCGGCGACCGGACCGGCATTGTGGGTGAGCACCGCCTTGGTACGGGAAACCTTCTTGGTCCCGCCGGTGTTGTGCACCAGGATCAGCGGCCGCTCGTAACCGCCATCGCGCAGCTCGTTGCCCAGGCGATTCAGGTTGTCGGCCATCAGCCCGTGAATGTAGGCATTGACCACCGTCGTCATGGTCCGGGTGTATTCGCCGGCCTTCGGCGAAATCTCGCTGGACAGGGTCACCGGCATGGCGCCGAGGTAATCCTCGGGGTATTCCTCCTCGATGATCTGCTTGATCATGCGCTCGTGCTCGGGATTGACGAAGGACCACATCAGGCTGACGACGAAGCCCATCGCCCCTTTGTCGACCAGGGCCTGCAGCTTGGCGAGGACGTCCTCACGGGAGAGCGGGCAGATGATTTTTCCGTTGCAATCGATACGCTCGCTGATCCCGGCGACCATGTCCGGATCGATCAGGGGGGCCGGCTTGGTGATCCGGGCCATGTCCTTGACCTCATGGAGCGGCAAGCCGTCGGCCCAGCTCCGGGAGCGCCCGATGAAGATGGTGTCCTCGAAGCCGGCCGTGGTGATCAGGGCCAGCTTGGGGCCGTTGCGCTCGATCAGGGCATTGGTGCCGACCGTCGTCGAATAGCGCAAGGCATGCACCTGGGACAGGTACTCCCGGCTGGCCAGTTCGGAGCGCTTGGCCAGTTCGCGCATGCCGCGCATGAAGCCGACCGACAGGTCGTAATGCGTGGTCGGTGTCTTGTAAACAATGATCTGCCCGTCGTCGCCGACCGAACAGAAATCGGTGAAGGTGCCGCCGATGTCGATCCCTACGTTGAATCCCATGTCTCGCTCCTTATAATTTTGGCAACTCAAACGCTCCGAGCTGCCTTGATATCGTTCGTCGATCAGGCCGCCAGGGCCTGTCCTGTCTTGCGTGCCAGCTCCAGATCGGTTTCCTGGTCAGGCGAGCACCAGTAGCCGGCAGGGTTCGATCGCGGCAGGGCGATTGCCTTGTCCGGGTCTGCCAGAGGCAGGCCCAGGCTTTGCCAGCCCTGACCGGCGGCTGCAGCGAGGGCCTCGGCCAGCGGGGGGTATCCCGTCGCCGCCTGACCGAGCAGCAGGTGATCCAGGCGCAGGGTGCGCAGGGCCTGGATCGTTACCGCCCCGTCGTCATAGCCGGCAACCCGCAGGCCGAGAGGAATGCCGAAATACTCGGTGACATTCTTCAGCGTGCTGCAGATCCGCCGATAGTCCGGCGTGGCCAGGAGGGCATCCGGCTCGCCCGACTCGTCGATGACGACCAGATCCGGCCGGCACTCGCAGGCCATTTCCAGCAGCTTCATCAGGCCGGGTTTGATGCGATCCAGGGATGCCCGGTCCAAGGGCCAGCCGAGACTGCGACAAATGCGCGCCGGTCCGGGCAGGGCGACCGCCAGCTCCCTTTCCGGGCGGACGGTTTCGGCCAGCCGGCGGATACATTCGAGCAAGGCAGCCAAGCTGTCGTGACGCCACGGTTCGTCGGGGATGGCGGAGAACGCCTCCAGGCAATGCTCGTTGAGAAACCCGACGGCCACGACCTTGGCCTCGACCAGCTTGGCAATGCGCGGCAGGGCGTTGGCCCAGCGCGTCGCATCGCCAAGCAGCGTCGGCACGTCGCAGCCTTCAACCTGGGCGGCGAGGGTTTCCAGAAACGGCAACCAGATCGCCCGCTCGGGAATCTCGCCCAGGGAAATTGTCCGAAAGTAACTCACCGGTTCTCCCTAGCGGACACCGTGGCGGGCCTTGAGCGCCGCGACGTCCAGTTCGATGTCATGGGTAATCGGGTGGCCGGGCGGGAGGTACTCGTTCTCCAGCGTGGTTCCGCAGCCCGGGCAATAGAATTCGAGAAGGCGGCAGAAATCCGGGTCCGGGGTGAAGGAGAAGGTCGACTCGGTCAGCGGCGGGTGCGCTGTCTCCATGGGAACCTCAGCGACCAGGCATCCGTGTTTGTAGTTGTTCGTTGCATCGGTCAACTCATGGCCGCAGGAATGGCAGTGCCATTTTTCGCGAGTCAGATCGATATCCAGATATTCGGTGATCCTGACCTTCATTTAATGCATCCTTTCGATCAGAGCGTTGTCGTAGCGATCCACCTTCAGCGACCAGCCTTGCGGGATCACCATGGTGGTTTGCCGGGATTCGACGATGACCGGCCCCGACACCTGGTGACCGTTGCCGAGCAGGTCCCGGTCATAAACATCAAGGGCAATGGCCGGGCCTTGGCGATGCAGGCTGACTTGGCGCTGGCCGCGCCGGGCGGCATGCACCGGCGCCTCGGCGGCCGGCACTTCGCGTGGCAGGTAATGGGCTACCGGCGCCTTGCCAAAGAGCCCCAGGGTGCACAGCGTCAGCGGCAAATCCCCGGCCGGGCCGAGCAAGGCCGTGGCTTTTTCGCGCACGGCCTGGAGTCCTTCAGGGCTATGGTGAAAATCGACCGGGGCCGCTATCTTGGCCTCGCTGCCGGCCGCCGAGCGGACGATCAACTCCAGCTCCCAGGTAATGCTGGCGGCGGAAAAACCTTCGCCGCGCATATCGGCCTCGGCCCGTTGGCGCAGTTCGCCGACGGCCTTGTCGACCAGAGACAGGTCGGCATGGCTGTGCAAAGGCAGATCCAGGCGCCGGTAGTAAAGGTGGCCGACATCCATCAGCGACGATGAATATGCCGAGAACACGGCGGAGAAGGGGGTGACGACCAGGGTCGAAATGCCAGAGGCATGGGCGATGGCGCAGCTATGCAGCGGACCGGCACCGCCATAGACGACCAGCAGCGGGTCGGGGTGCGGGCCCATGTCCTTGCGCAGGTCGCTGAGTTCGCGACCGACATCGGCCTCGACCGTTTCCTTGATCAACCAGGCGGCTTCCTCAACGGAAATCCCGAGTGGCTTGGCGACGTCCTGCTCAATCGCCGCGCTCGCTTTTTCGCGATCAAGTTTCTTGCTCCCACCCAGGAAATAGTCCGGATCGAGCCAGCCCAGCACGAGATTGGCATCCGTCACCGTCGCCCGCTTGCCACCCAGGCCGAAACAGGCCGGGCCGGGCAAGGCGCCGGCGGACTGCGGACCAACCCGCAAAACGCCATTGACCACCTCGGCTATCGACCCGCCGCCAGCGCCCAGGGCGCGAATAGCCAGCATCGGCAGGTTGCAACCGAAGCCTTCGACGTCCGGACGCAGCGCATAGCTCGGTTCGCCATCCACCACGAAGCCGATATCGAAGGAGGTGCCCCCCATGTCGCCCGACATGACGCAGCGCGCCCCGTAAAGCGCCCCGATTTCCTTGGCGCCCAGCAAGCCGGCGGCCGGCCCGGAGTTGTAGGTATTGATCGCCCGGGTTTTCGCCACACGGGCAACCGCACCGTTGTTGTGACCGATGAACAGGTGACCGCGATACTGCTGCCGCCGCAGATCTTCTCCCGCCTTGTAGAGCAGGCGGGTCAGCTTGCCGTGAATGTAGGCATTGAGCGATGCGGTATTGATGCGCTCCTGATAGCCGGGGCGCTGGACGATATCGCTGCTGAGGAATACCGGCACCGAACCGAGATAGTCGCGGGGATATTCCCGCTTGATGCTTTCCCGGACCACGCGCTCGTTCTCCGAATTGACGTCGGCGTGATTGAGCGCGATGACCAGGCAGCGGGCCCCCCGGTCAATCAGCGACTGCGCGGCGGCGAGGACCTGGTCTCGTTCCGGAACCCGATGAACGACACCCGCTTCGCTGGTTTCCTCGTTGACCGCCGCCACCATGCTGGCCTCGACCACGGGCCGCTTGCCATCGCCGGCATGGGTCGGGCACAGCCCTTCAAAACCGGCCGTGACAATCAGGCCGATCTTTGGACCATCGCGCTGGATGATCGAGTTGGTACCGATGGTGTTGGAAAACCGGATGATATCCGTGTCATAAAGAAAGTCGCCCAAAGGCACTGCGAAGGCCTTGGCGGATTCCTTGATGCATTCCATGAAACAAACGGTCAGATCGTGTGGCGTGGTGGGGGTTTTGACCGTCCGGAATTGATCACCCCGGGTGATGAAGCCATCGGTAAAAGTGCCGCCTGTATCGATATCGACTGTAAAGCCCATACACATTGTCTCCTTTATGATTTTTTTCGGGTTCAACTCGTTCAACTGCGTCCTGGCGGCACTCCTACTGCCCCGTAGAGGATGAAGGTGATCATTTCGTCATAGATTTGTTCGCTATCAAGCGGGCCATCCGGGCGATACCAGCGGAGTTGCCAATTCACGACGCCGAGGATGTTGAAGGCCAGAATCTTGGTGCTGCCGGTCTTCACCCACCCTTCCTGCTTCAGTTCATCGAGGATGCGTACGTAAATGCCGAGAATCCGTTTCTGGATTTCCTTGCTGGCCTTGTCGCCATCCACCGACATGCGATCGTGGCTGATCAGGAACATTTTTGATTCCTTGTGGTAATCGGCCGAAGCCACAAGGTGGGCCCGCAACAGGCGACGAAATCGTTCCAGGGCGTGACCGCCGCCAGCCAGGGCGGCTTCGAGTTTGCCCGGCAGAGCCTTGATCGAGTATTCAAGAATCTCCGACCAGAGGCCCTCCTTGTTCTGGAAGTAGTGATAGACCACCGAGACGCTCACCCCCAGCGTTTTGGCGATATCCCGAATCGAGGTTCCCTCGAAGCCATTCTCGGAAAAGAGATCCAAGGCAGCCTGCAAAAGCTCCTCTCGGCGCCCCGGCTTTTCCTTTTCCAGATCGACGGCACTTTCTTTGACGGTTCCCATATTTCACTTTCATACAAAAATTGTTTTCGCCCCGGCCTGACATCCAGCCTCGAGCACAAACCTTGACTGCCTAATTCCGACTAGAACAGTCGTTCTGTTTCGCATTCTATTTGACAAAACTTTCTTGTCAACACCAAAGCGTAAATATTTTGCAAGAAAACAAATTGCTTTCTAAGTCATTGTTTTAAATTGTTATTTAAAATTAAGCAAAAAATATTTCTGATGGATTTGAAAAAGAACGATTGTTCTATATACTTTTCGGTAAGTCACAATCTTGGGGCGAGCACAGGCCAACCCGGAGCGGATTGATCGTTCTGAAGGCCCATCCTTAAAACCAAAACAGAGGAGAAGTTAGATGAACAGAGTTGCTGGCAAGACCATCCTGATTACCGGTGCCGCCAATGGCTTGGGGCGCGAAACGGCAAAGCTCCTGGCTGCCGAAGGAGCTACCGTCTGGCTGACGGACATCGACGATGGCGGCGGCCGGGAGGTCGTTGCGGAGATCGCCGCAGCGGGCGGCAAGGCCGAATATCTGCATCACGACGTGAGTTCTCCCGAGGCCTGGGATGAGGTCTTTGCCACCATCAAGGGCCGGGCGAGCAAGCTGGATATTCTGGTCAACAATGCCGGCGGGGGAACCTACAACGACATCGAGACCGTCACCTTCGCAGAATGGCGGCGGATCATGTCGATCAACCTTGATGCCACCTTTCTTGGCACACAACTCGCCATCAAGTGGATGAAGACAACCGGCGGCGGCAGCATTGTCAATGTCAGCTCCGTGGCCGCCTTCTCCGGCGCGCCCAACCTGGCGGCATATTGCGCCGCCAAGGCAGGCATCCACATGCTATCCAAATCCGCCGCGGTGTATTCCGGGCAAAAGGGCTATCAGATTCGCGTTAACTCGATTCACCCGGGCTTGGTCGATACCAAGGCCGGCAGGGAAATGGCCATGTTGGCCACCGGCGCATCGGAAGAGCAGGCGATTGAGGCTTTCACCGCCCTCCATCCGATCGGCCGGATCGGCAAACCGATCGACATTGCCAACGGCATCCTCTACCTGGCATCCGATGAATCCAGCTTCGTCACCGGAACCCATCTGATCATTGACGGCGGCTTTACGGCCGTCTGATCAACGTGCCGGGAACGAGAGTTCGGACGCGCCACCCTCCCTTGGGAATGCCGTTGAAATAACGTGGAACGGTAGCGTCAAGCCCGTCCTGAAGTTTGTCTGGTTTGTCAGAGCAGAATTCTGCTCAAAAAAGAAGCCCCGGGATCGTTGATCCCGGGGCTTCTTGGTTTATCGCAACTCATGCTGTCACCCGCTTTTCGTGTGGGCACCACCTATAGACTGCAATTGCAATTCTCTACAAAACAACAGCTTGTCTTGGGCCCAGTACTCTAGGTCTGCAACTCCTAGCCCCCAAAGTTTGCAATAGCGTCTGTACTGGACACCATAGTCTGCAACAGCTTCGCCAAGCGCGCAGAAGTACATATGCCCGGTTTGCCACCTAGCCGCCATTTTGATTCTGGCGCGCAACAATTACCTCTACTAGGGCGGCGGCGCGATCAGGTATGACCTCGTGCGAACACTGGGGCCGGCTGCGAATGATGGACTGTAGTTCCACCGGAGAGACAAACTGGTAGCTGTTCTGAATGTCGTGGCCAATGCGGTCTTCCACTTCGTGTTTCAGAGCCAGCAAGACTGTCTTGCAGTGTCCGCAGATTCGCGTTGCACGTGCCCAGGCGCCTCGGCCCGAGGTTTCCGGCATGTTTGCCAGGACGTTTTGCTTATCGCCAATGTATACAACAGCGCTCTTGTCGCGGTTGCAGGTCGGGCAACGCCAGTTATCTGGTACAGAGTCCCACATGCGCGCTGAGCCTGGTGCCGAGCGGAGCAAGGCCACGTAATTCTGTGGCAGGGGTTTTCCGGACTTGGGTCGCGTCGTGCGCCATTTCGTGAGATTCGGTGCGGAAACCTTGGTCTTTGGGCCCAGCGCGCGTAGCGTTGTTTCGACACCGACCCATCGTTTGATCTCGCGGTCACCAAGCCTATAGCTGTCAGAGTCCAGGGTCGGCACAGGTGCCAGATTCGGAAATGACTCATGCCAGTGAGAATCGCTGGCAGCGGCGTGAGCGACTTGTTCGATTAAGGAAATTCGCAAACGGTAGGCTGGCTCAGCCTTGCGCCAAATGTCGGAAGCGATCGCGGCATTGATCTGATGCGGACGATGATTTCCGTACTGGATGAACTGATGCATCTGACCAATCGAGAAGGAGAATTCGCGAGGCACACCAGTCAGTTTCTTAGCCTCGCTGTCAGCGTGATTGCAGTCCTCGCAGATGAGGACCTCATCGTAGGCAGAAAACGCCCTTCCCATTCGTTCAACTAGACGCAGCCCCTCTTGTTGCGCGACCTGTGTGCCTCGTTCTACAAATGCGCGATTGAAAGCTTCCTCAAGCACCTGGCCCATGTGGTCGTGGTGAACCACCAGTTTGGCGAGAATCTGTCCCTTCTTCCCAATGCGAGATATTTGGAACTTAGAACGCCCGCAGCACGGGCATTTCCAATCTTGGTCGGTACCGATCCAGTTGCTGTTCATTTCAAACTGGGTCACGCCGTGATGGGCTTGGATACGCCTCGTAAGTGGCGAGTCGACGCCATCGATAGTAGTAATTTCGCCGAGTCTCACAGACTCAACAAGCAGATCAAGGGCTTCCTTTTGGAGGGCGGGTAAGCGCTCGAACTCGCGGTGAGTTTGCTCGGTAGCCCATGAGCCAAATTTGCTTGCTTTGAATTGGTCTGTGTTCATGCGTCTCTTCGCATACTGATGAGCTGAAAATACACTGCTTCACGAAAACGATAGGGTATGGCCTCTGTATCTTCCCCGGTTACATGCGAAATCAGGTTCTGCTGAGCACTGATTCGTATCCGACCTGAACGGCTCAAACGACCAGCACCTGCTATTAGTCGCCTTGGCCACCCAAAGGCAAGTAAGCGAGCGGAGTCGTTACCTGGCATCCCACTTCTTCAACGGATCGAATTGAACGCCTGCATTCTACGATTAGCCATATCCCACCTGCCATGGCTAGGGCAAACTACGATCATCAATTCGATAAACTAGTGAACACGCTGCTCTGCACAGGCAGCTCAAGATTGCGCCACAGGGAATTTAAATGATAACCATCTATCTCGATAGCCAGGATTTTTCTCATTTTTCGACCAAGCACAAGGACTATGCGAAGTATGCAGAACTCAAGGGGGAATTACTGCAACTGAAAAAAGCAGGCAAGGCACGCTTTGTTTTCAGTGACGTACACATCTACGAGGCGTACCCAAAGGACGGCAAGGCAACCGCAAATGGTCTTGAGCGAATTCGTACTGTAGCTGAATTCTGTGGTAGAGACAGCCTGCCGTCGTTCACTACGCTGTTAGAGCACGAAATTACAGTGGATCTCTGTAAAAGGCGTGGAGATCAGCCTCCTCCGCTCTCCACTAATTGGTTTCCTGATATTGGAATACGCAGCCAACCCCTGGATCGTCCTGAGCGAGGCAACCGCGCTGAAAGGCGTGGCTTGAATCGGACATTGCGCCGGAAAAAGAACATGGAAGCCGTAATGGCAGAGTTTCGCCAGACGTATCCCTTCCTTAAGGATACAGCGGTATTTTTGAAATACTACGGGCATCAAACGGAATGGGAGGATGTTGTCTGCATGGTTGAGGATAGTATTCAAGATATTGAGTCGTTCTCTTTATTCCTGACATCCAGTTCTGATAACGGATTAGATCTTCCGAACATACTTAGAAGCGGATATGAGTCTTATGTTAATGCGGTAACTGCGGTCAGGAGTGAAGTCGCATTGCGTGCCAGCGCCGCCCCGACTGGCGAACAAAAATCCGTGCTTACAGTTGAGATTAATCAGGAGTTGGATAGGCTGGTAAAGGAACTTCGCGGATCAATCGTTCCAAAATTGATGACCGATCTTAAAGATTTCGATCCAAATCGAGATGTGGTAACCGTCAGCGACACTATGCTTTCCTTTGATGCTCTCATCAGATACCTAGCGGAGCTCATTCGTAGATCTTCGCAGATCAGTACACCGCGCAAGCCCCTCGGTAGCGACCTTGCTGACGCATTTCACGTCACATACTTCCCTATTGTGGATGTATTTCGAACGGATGCGGCTGCTGCCGATGTGTTGGGGCGTCTGTATCCAGATCGCAAAGCAGACGTCATCGGAGATGTCTTTCAACTACCGACTCGGATCATGGCCACTACGTAACTTGCAGTGCGCTGGTCAGCTAGCCAATTCAGATTTTCCGAACTGGAGTGTCACGAAGTGGCCGTTGGCGATCTCAAGCAATTGGCTTGCTAAGGCCGTCGTCGCCGCTCGGTCACAGAGACTCGATGCTCTGATCCAGCTTGAAATCGGGTGACGCTGCAAGCCCCCCAATGGCCAGCTCGCGCGGCTGCGGGGGCAACGTCCGGGCCATTCAGCGCTGGAAGACGTTGTCGTGGTGGTATCTCAGATAAACGTCAACGCCCTTGGGAACGAAGCGCAGTGGCTGGGGCAATCCGAGCACTTCGCGATGGCGACCGTCCAACCGGGGGGAGAGGTGCATGTTTCCGTTGTCGTCAAAGGTGATAAGCCCCTTGTCGAAGAGCGCATCGAGGTTTGCCGACAACAAAAGCCCGTTGAGGCGATCGATCTTCTCCTTCGGCGTGGATGTTTTCCACGGCTTAATGTGTGAGGCGATGAGCAGTTCACGGCAATCGATCCCGCTGACCGCGCAAGCGCTGTTCCACACCCGCATGAGGTTCTCTCGAAACAGGCCCTGGCCTCGCCGTGCATTCGCTCGGATGAGCACGTCGGTAATCGGCTCCTCGCCATCGGGGCGGTCATCGGCGTCGAGGATATCCGTTGGCGCACTCTGCACCGCATCCGCGAGGCGCGCCCACTTTTCGGTTCGCTGATTCGGAGGAACAGAGTCGAGCACGCGACCAACGGTGGGCAGATCCCATTCCGTATAGCTGCCAAACATGCTCAGCAGCTTGCTCTTGCCGGTGATTACTTGTGCGTTGAGCGTAATCGGCGTATCGAGCCACCAATAGAAGTCGTCGGGGCAGATCCAGTTGGGGATCCAGTGCAAATCGCGTCGCCAACCCGTGAGGAAGCGGCGCAGGTTGCCGCCATATTGCTCTTGCACATTCTCGACTGCCCAAGCGTCCTCCCATAACTCGCCCAGGTGAAGCTCTTGAATGATCTCTTCGCGCTGCGCCTTATCGCGTTTTTGCGAGAGCCCGATCGCGTTACCTGCAATGCCGACGAGCTGCTGGACGCCATCATGTGAGACAGTCATAAAGACAAACGTCTGCCCCGCGTTTTCGTCGAGTGGTGCGGAGCCAATCTTTTCCGTGTGGAAGACTCGAAAATGCTCTCGGCCCCGCTTGAGCAGCAGTTGCGGCGAATTGTTCCACTCTTCGTGTCCATAGCCGCTCTCTCGTGGGTAACCACTTGTGGCGATCACGCCTGAGGGGCGTAGGTAGTGGTAGGTATTCCAGAGAATCGGTTTTTGGATGAACAGCGCCATTGCATTACTCTCATCTTTCCGAAATTGTTATTGGTGGCAGTCGCTTAGTATTGCAACGACCGTAGCCGATTAACCACCTTTTGCACTCACATGAACGGCTAAGGTTACTTCTCGGACGATTTTCGGGCGCGACTTTCTCTGCTGCGCTTTGGTTTTTGAGTTGTGGGCAATTCTTGCTCGACAAATAAGCCAAATTGTTTGTTTGCCTCTGGCACCTGCTTCTGCAGCAATTCTTGAGCCTGTCTAAGCATTTCCAACACCCGAGCAATCTCTTTGGTATTGTCTACGTTAGTAGGTTTAGCTGGCTCGGTTGGCGTTTTGGAAGCCTCGTTGCGCAGCTTGGCACCAAAATGATCTTCTAGTCTGAACTGGCAGATCACTCCAGGGAGTAATTCAATAGCCAATCCACTTGGGAAATTTCTGGGAAGCATGGAAAACGCCTCGGGTGAATCATACGTACGCGCAAGCCAATCATATTCGATCCAGCAAATGTCGGCTTGAACAGGTTCATCGAGGCGAAAGCATTGTCTCAATGTGCGTTCAACCCCCTTTACCTGTTGGCTCCATGCCTTATCCCAATACTGCTGGCCAACCATGCCAGCAAGTAGGCCATACCAAGGGAATGCATCAGGGAAGTCTTGTGCTACCGGTCCTAGTAATTGAATGTGGCTGGTTCCTCTTCCGGCTAATAGTGCAGCTACAGCAAAGCACAAAGCTGAATGGCTTCGGCTAATTCGATTATGTTTTGATTCCGCAAACAAATAATCAACTATCGAGTCAAATCCTTTAACCCGCTCCTCGGCCGAGTCGCTCAAAAGCAATTTATTGCTTTCGATTAATGCCAATACTTGAGGGGCGAGAATTTTTAATAGACCGAGAAGATAAGTAGCGAAATCGGATGATCCAATCGCTATACGTTCCACAGCAAATGCGGCAGACCAAATAGGCTTGAGTAGTGCTGTTGAGATGTTCTTGCGGCCAAAACGTGAGTTATTTTCCACAAAAGATAGGCGATCAGCACATTTATTTCTCAGCGTATCCCGATGTGGGTAGAGGAGAGTTGTACGCGCTATTGCAAAGGAAAAGCAAGCCGACGCTCTAGAAAGCGCAATAGTCGACACATCTTGATCGGAACTGACTTGCCCGAGCATTTCTCCCAACACTAATGATGACCATAAGGAATTTACTGGGCCGATCAGCTGTGAAGATGGTTGTTCAGAAGCAAGGTCCAACCAATCGTCGGTGGAGAGCACCCTACAAAATTGTGATAATGGAAACGCCTCTTCAGCGTACGTTGAAATCCATGCTAGGACTTCTTTTCTGGCCGATCCAACAAGCATTATGCTTGGAAAGGATGACTCAACAACCCCAGTCAGGTTCGCTATACCCAAGACAACATCCTTGGAGCTTGTAGCCAGAGGATTGGGTAGCGGAGAACCGGAAGGTTTCTCGATGCCCATCAGGATGGCCGGTAGCGATTGACGTTCTACTGGGTACCAATCGATCGTAATTGCAGTGCTCATTACAATAAGTCCGCAAGGGATGGTGGTGGGGTCTGCTTCGCAAATGCGGTTGCCACTGAACCGAGAATTTTGCCTGTATGGTACCCATCTAGAGCTGTCTTGGCTCTTGTAACGGCCATGAATATCAATTCTCGACGTACCTGAGGATACTTGAGTTCTTCGAGTCCGTAGAGATGTACGGCTCGGAATTCGGTTCCTTTTGCGGACTTGAATGGAAGTACATGGATGAGTTTTCCTGACTGAAACGAATGCTCAACTCCGTCTTCTGTGTGATAGGCAATAGATTTCGCTAATGGTGTTCGCTCGAATTTCTCTTGCAGTTCTGTCACCATGAATCGGCGAGGAACTAGGACTCCCAACCCCTCTCCGGGATAAGAGCGCAGTTGCAACTCCAAGGTCTTGTACATGGTTTCGAATTGAAGCTCACGACTGGCGCATTCATATAAGTTCGAACGAGATTTCAATTCTTCTTCATTGTATTGAGAGTTGGCACGTAGTTTTTGAGCATCCTCTGCAGGTTGCAGGGCTCGGTCTGCAACGTCTGCTACCGAGAGACCTATGCGGTAATGGTACTTTAATTCGGTCTTGATAAAGCCCAGAGGCTCAAGAGCATCAACGGTTTGGCCTGTCTCATAGATCATTTGCTTCGTATCGCCAGCTACCGTAATACGTTCTGAAAGTTGCATTAGCAGCTTGATTTCATCGAGTAGCAGATCTTGTACTTCATCGACTAAAACTGCGTCATATAGATTTTTCCCGCCGATTCTTTCGTTGGCAGTTTTCAAAATTTCCAGAAGTTGGTTTCTTTGGACGTCAAATGATGCATTTCTGTCGTAGCTCTTCATTAAATCAGGAGCATAGATGCCGCAATGAGTCAGAGCCCAAGATTTGAAGGTCTGAATTTGATCTGTACCAAGATACTTTCGTTCAGCGACGCCCGTGCGAATAAAATCCTGTAGCGCTCTTGTAAAGGTCAGCACTAAGACGTTTTTTAAACCATTCCCATAGATGTAGCGAGCTCTCATTACCAACAAATTCGTTTTTCCACATCCCGGGGGGCCAACCAAAAGGTGCTTGCCATCGGCATCGAATCCTACAAACCGTTTTTGGTCTGCGTCCATTTGTTCGAGTTTTGTCCACCAGCTATTTTGCATTTCTTACCTCTGATTTTGGTCTGGCTGCATCCAAGTTAACGAAACTAAGTCGGCTCCTTCAGAAATATTACCCGTCGCTGTAAGAGCGCTGTGCTTTATTAGAATTTCACTTACGGCATCAATCAGTAATTCAACTAACAGCACTTGACTGCTGCCATCCAGGTCATTCTCGCCAATGGCTTTACGCTTGCCACTGAGTTCAGTTCCATCGAGCTTAGCTGTCGCTATTGCTGCTAAATGTACCGACGCAAATTTTTCCCTTGTTCCTGATTCCCAGCTAAATTCAATAGCCAACGCAACTCCAAGAGGTTCGTCGGCTAACGATAAAACGATACTAGCTCGTCCTTCAGTAGTGGGAAGCTCTGAAATTCTTAACTGTGGTGAGTATTCGCTTACTAGTTTTTGGCGAAGCGATTGAATTAAATTTGCTGCGGAAGATTCACGAATACGGTGCAGCTCGTGAATACGTGTTTCATCGACAATTGCGCGATCAGTTCTTGCTCCACGAGCCGCTAATGTTCGTTTTAACTGATCTCTTGGCGATAAAGCTCCGCCTTTGAAGTCTGGCCAATCAACGATCTGTAAGCGAAGTGAACTGTCTTTCGTTAGACATCGTGCAGCCAAGGCTGCCCATTCTGCAACCTTGGGAGAAACGCCATCGAAATTTGCAGTTTCTCTCATGACTGACATTGCTAATGCATATTTATTGTCAGCTGCTACGGATTTTTCAAATAGTGGACGTTTGCACACTAAATCATGTAGGACGCCACCAACCTGATACAACGTGAGGGCTTTCCATAATTCCGCGGATGGCGGCTCTAGGCGGAAAAGATATTCTGGAGAGCTATATTGTGCAGTTGCGATGAATGGCCGTCGCTGACCATGGTCAGTGGCATCTGCTCTCTCTTCGTCGGTCGAGATTTCGCGAACAACACCTAAGTCCAGCAGTTTTAGTTGCGTGAAGTCTTCAGATACCAATATGTTTTCTGGTTTGATATCGCGGTGGACAAGCCCAAATTGTTCTAGAAAGAGTACTGCTTCGACTAATTGCGAAATTAATGAAGGTATGGATTCATCGGGGACCTTGCCGAGAACCTTCTTTAGTTCATGGCCGGCGAAATACTCCATTGTTAAAAAACATGTCCCAAGGTCTTCATCAACGGCAAGCGTATCGATCATGGAGGGGCAATGGTGCCCAATGAGTCGTTTTTGAAGACTCAAGCGATGTTGCTCTGCCTGGGCACCATCTGAGGCAAAAAATTTAGGATCGTATACCTTGAGTGCACGCACAACATTGGCTTGCTCTAACTTAAATACGACCGCAGATCCTCCGTCACCCAGTTGGGCGCTAATCTTCCCACCATCTCGTTGTGCAATGAATTCCTCTGCAAGAGTTCGGGCGTGTGCAATGTCATCAGCCTTCACGGAAAACCTCCTTGTTCGACTTCCCACTTTTTTGACCAAACACTCGTCCAAAGGTGATAACCGAATTAAATGAGTGTCGATTGCTGAAAGTTGTCAGCTATGCGGTTTTGATAGATTTAATCTTGAATTTTCGACTTTTGCTCTCATCGCTGCAATATGACGAAAGGCATGTCGATGGGTCTGTGGGTTCCTCCGTGGTGTGCCAAACGCCTAGTTGTGAAATCGCACTAAATTGATCGGCGACGCCTACATCAAGAACTGGGCACTCATCTAAGACAACCCGCTGCGTCCGCTGCTGGCGCCGGCCTATGATCTGGTGTCGACCGTGACCTACACCACTCACGACACTTCGGTGGCCTTCAACATAGCCGGGGTGAAGCTCTTCCGGGTCATTAAGCTCGACACCTTCGCCGAGTTGTTCAGCCGGATTGGTATCGTTGATCAGGTTCGGGAAGAGGTCATGGCAGATTAGCTCAGAAATGAGATTGAACGATCTGTCTGTGACTGCCGATGCCCATGTGGGTATCGGCGGTTTTTGTGTGGGTCGGGCTTCTTGCCTGAGGGAGCTCCAAAAAGCAGGACAACCCGATTGCGAATCGGTATTTTCAGATCGGTCTCTGTTAGAGCGATAATTATGAATATTGCCTAGTCATGCCAAGCGACATACGATCATGCCTGTGTGGAAGTGATAAGCTAATAGGAGGCGCGGACGCATCGTGGCGAAGAAGAGTTCAGCAGGGAGTGGATTGCTTGTAGGGGCGGCCCTCATCATCGGGCTCCTGGCCTCAGTCCCCAAAGAGATCTGGATCGGCCTCATTGTCTTGGCGATTGTCGTCTGGATCGTCCTGAAATTCACGAAAACCAAGGACACCGCCGTTCTGCCTAAGCCAGCGCCGGTTCAAGCCCGGACAACCACGCCTGCACGATCTGTTGCACCTCAAGCCGGAGCTTCCACCAACAGCGCCAAGCAATCCGAGGTATTTGCCACTGTTAGCCTTACCAGAACGTCTGGCAGCGATGAATACCGAATCCCGACGCCGCCGGCCGGTGCTCAGGCAAAAGCACGCTGGATCCCGGGTGGGGAAACCGTCACTGTCGCCGGAGTCACTATTCCGGGAGGAATGATCTATGTCGGCACCGGTCTGAAGTCGGGTTACTACGATGTCGATCCTGCCCTGATCAACCCGAGCCTCAAGGTCTCCACCGCTGATGTCGACATCAGTTTGGCGCTGACCGATTACTGGCCCAGCTACTCGAGCATTTCGCCGGATGCCCGAAAGGGCTATCTGCAGTGGCATTCCAGCGAACGCAATGCGCCGCAGGCCAACATCGGCTACGTCTTTCTCTTCTTCTATGGATTGGAACGCCGAGTCCTCTTGGATACGCAGACTGATCCTGTTGCCAAGGCGGATATCCCGGCCATTGCAGCCGAAGTTCAGGGGTTGTTGGATATCTACGGCGGCAATCACTCGTTCCGGAATTACGCGAGCCAATTCCTGAGCTATATAGTTTCCGACGGAGTCAGCGAAAGGTCGTATCTCGGACAGCCGCCAATCATCACGGAATACTCTTTTGTTCTTCCCTTGGCACTACGCGTTGGTCTCGGACAGCTGGCGGTCGACCAGAAGCCGGTACCCGCCGACTGGGCTTTGGCATGGGCACAGGCCGACCCGAACATCTCACGTCGGACGGCTGCGACCCGTTGCGCCGATCTGTTCGCCAGCTTGTTCAAGCAGAGGTACTCCGAGGTCTATGGCGAAGGCTTCATCCTCAAAGTTAATCGCACCAAGCTCAAGGTCGGCTACACACCGGCCTCGGCCGGTCTCCGCTCCTCCGATTTCACCCGCATGATCGCGGATTTACCTGACGTCTCAGCGGTGAAGACACCGGTCACTAAATTGCAGGAGTTGGTCAACGAATGCACGACCGCGCTCGATCCCTACAGCCGGTATATCGGCCGCCATCCCGACAAGGCGCAAGCGCTGGAGGGACTCCTGCAACTGCCTGCCGAACTCTGGCCGGCCCCCGTAAGGGCGGAACTCGATGATCTCAAAAAGCGAGTCGGTGATGGCCTGATTCTCATGAGCTTCGGCGAACTGTCCGGACGCTTGAAGAGCGCGGGTGGCTTGACGCGCGACAAGGTACTGGGCCTCGCCCGGGCGCTGGAGAGTCTTCACCTCGGCATGGAGCCAGACGTCTTGGCGGGCGCCAAGACACCGAAGGCAGAGGAAAAAGTCGCGTTGTTCGCCACCCACCCGGAGGATGGGGCAGTACGTACGGGGCCGGCCTATTCAGCGGCTGCGGTAACGCTCGACCTCGCCTGCGTGGCGGCGCTGGCCGATGGCGAGGCGTCGGCACACGAACTACTGCACATTTCGAAGCAGGTGGATTCCTGGGCGCATTTGAGCGAAGCGCACCGAAAACGCCTCAAAGCCCATCTACGGCTCGGAGTCGACCAGCCGGCCACCCTAGCGTCGCTCAAGAAAAAGCTGGAGCCTTTGCCGGCGGACGCCAAGCGCTCCATCGTCCGCTTCTTGGCGCATCTTACCCAGGCCGACGGCAAGGTCACTCCCGAGGAGGTGAAGTTCCTCGAGCGGGTCTACAAGATGCTGGGGATCGAAGCCCAACAGGTTTATTCCGACCTGCATGTCCAAGCTGCGACCGGGGCGTCCGTGGCTGCTCCAGCCATTGGTGCCTCCGTCGCACCGGCCGAGCCCCCGGGTTTTACTCTCGACGTCGAGCGTATTGCCCAGCTGCAGAAGGAAACAGAGGCGGTGTCCGCGCTGCTGGCGAATGTCTTTGCGGAGGAAGCGCCCGCCGAAGCGGCCGTCGACGAGGCTACATCGGCCGAAGATGCGCCCGAGATGGTGTCCGGGGTATTGGGCCTGGATCAAGACCATTCCGCCTTCCTGCGTCGATTGATTGGCCGGCACGTATGGTCCCGAGACGAGCTGGCCGACATGGCGGCCGACATGGAGTTGATGCTGGACGGAGCACTGGAGCATATCAACGAAACCATGCTGGATTCGTTCGAGGCGCCGCTTGCCGAAGGCGACGACCCCATCGAAATCAACCAAGAGCTTCTGGAGAAACTTCCCCTATGAGCACCATCCGCGCCAAAGACCGTGATGCCGTCATCCAATCCCTGAGAGCCGGCGTCGTGCCGCGCACGGGCCAGCACCTGATCCAGGTTGGTCGCGTCAAGGAGTTGGAGGCGCTGATGAAGGACGTGGAGCGCATCGCCGATAGTGGCTCCGGATTCCGGGTCGTCATCGGCGAGTATGGTTCCGGCAAGACCTTCTTCCTGAACCTCGTTCGCGCCATTGCGCTGGAGAAGAAGCTGGTCACGATGCACGCCGACCTCAATCCTGATCGCCGACTGCATGCCACCGGTGGCCAGGCACGCTCGCTCTACGCCGAGCTCACCAAAAACCTCGCCAGCCGCACCAAACCCGAGGGCGGTGCGCTGGCTGGCATCGTCGAAAAGTTCGTGGCGCAGGCGAAATCGGAGGCCAAGGCAGGCGGCATCACCACCGAGGCCGCAATCCGGCAACGGCTCGATCACCTGACCGAGATGGTCAATGGCTACGACTTTGCCGAAGTCATCGCCGCCTACTGCCGTGGCTTCGAAGAAGGTAACGAGCAACTCAAAGCCGACGCTATTCGCTGGCTGCGCGGCGAATTCACTACCAAGACCGATGCCCGGGCGGCGCTGGGCGTGCGGACCATCATCGACGATGCGTCCTTCTATGATCAGTTGAAGCTGCTGGCGCGCTTTGTCCGCCTGGCAGGCTACAGCGGCTTGATGGTCTGCCTCGATGAATTGGTCAATCTCTACAAGCTTTCGAACACTCAGGCCAGGAACTCCAATTACGAGCAGATCCTGCGCATCCTGAACGACTCACTGCAGGGCTCGGCCGAGGGCCTAGGGTTCGTGCTGGGGGGAACACCCGAGTTCCTCATGGACACGCGGCGCGGGCTCTACAGCTATGCCGCGCTGCAGTCCCGCTTGGCAGAAAACACCTTTGCTAAGGCCGGCATGGTTGACTATTCGGGTCCGGTGATGCGTTTGGCTAGTCTCACCCCGGAGGATTTCTTCGTCCTGCTGCAGAAACTGCGGCATGTCTATGCATCAGGTGAGGTCGCCCAATATCTCCTACCGGAGCCCGCCATTCCCGCCTTCATGGAGCATTGCGCCAAGCGGTTGGGAGATGCCTATTTCAGGACGCCGCGGACCACGATTACGGCCTTCATTAACCTATTGGCAGTACTCGAGCAGAACCCTGGCGCCGATTGGAAGGCACTCATTGGGGTTACTGAGGTGGTCGCTGACAGTGGCGGGACAGCCGACTTGGCGCTCGAGAATGATGACGAGTTCGCCAGCTTCCAGCTCTGATTCGCAAGGGTTCTCCCTGCTCGACGAGCGTATCCAACGCTGGATCTGGAGCGAAGGCTGGACCACGTTGCGGGATGCCCAGGAACAGGCGATTTCTGCCCTCATCGATGCCGACCGGGACGTGATTGTGGCAGCCGCTACGGCGGCAGGTAAAACAGAGGCGGCTTTTTTTCCGATTCTGACACATTTGCTGCGCGATGAGCCGGACATCGGCTCGGTCCTCTACATCAGCCCCCTGAAGGCATTGATCAACGACCAGTGGGGCCGGCTGAACAACCTGTGTGAGTCCTTAGAGGTGCCAGTCGTCGGTTGGCACGGCGATGTCGCGGCCAACCGCAAGCATCAATTTCTCAAGTATCCCCAGGGTATCCTGCTGATTACCCCGGAATCGCTCGAGGCCCTGTTCGTCATGCGCGGTTCGGCCATGCCCGGGCTTATGGCCGGGCTTCGATATATCGTGGTCGATGAGTTGCACGCCTTCATTGGATCGGAGCGTGGCAAGCAACTGCAGTCGTTGCTGCGTCGGGTCGAGCGGGTGGCGGGCCATCCAGTGCCTCGCGTGGGCTTGTCGGCCACCTTGGGTGACATGGGATTGGCAGCGAGCTTTCTGCGCCCGTCGGCCGGCGACAGAGTGCACTTGATCGTGTCCCAAAGCGGCGGCCAGGAACTGAAGATCTTGTTGAAAGGCTATACGGAAACACCGCCGCGGATCGAAAGCGAACCAGAGCTAGAGAATCCGGAGTTGGAAGACGTGGTGCCCGGCAGCGTGGTGGCGGTGGCGGCCCACCTCTACAAAGTGCTGCGCGCTTCGAACAACCTAGTGTTCCCCAACAGCCGGCGCTCGGTTGAGATTTACGCCGACTTGCTACGTCGTCACTGCGAACGGGAGAGCGTTCCCAATGAATTCTGGGCGCACCATGGCAGTTTGGCCAAGGATTATCGGGAGGAGGCGGAGCGGGCTTTGAAGGAAGGAACTCGCCCGGCGACGGCGATCTGCACGACGACCTTGGAGCTGGGAATCGATATCGGCTCGGTCAAGAGCATCTGCCAGGTCGGCCCGCCGCCGTCAGTCGCGAGCCTCCGGCAACGGCTCGGCCGATCGGGACGCCGAAAGGGAGAGCCTGCGATTCTCCGTAGCTACTGCATCGAACCTGCCCTGGGGCCGAAGTCCAGCATCTCGGATAGCCTGCGGGAAGGCTTGGTGCAATCGGTGGCCATGATCCGCTTGTTGATCGGCGGGTGGTTTGAACCCCCTCGGGTCGGCGGCATACATGGCTCAACCCTGGTCCAGCAAATACTCTCGATCATCGCTGAGCGTGGCGGTGCGCATGTCCGCGAACTATGGGGGACGTTGGCTGCTGAAGGGGGGGCGTTTGAGAGATTGTCGCGGGAAGATTTTCTTCTGCTATTGAAGCGTATGGGGGAACTGCGTCTTCTAATCCAGGACAGTTCCGGCCTTCTCCTGCATGGAGAGCTCGGTGAGAAGCTCGTCAATCACTACGAATTCTTTGCCGCATTCTCCAGCGATGAAGAGTTCCGCCTGGTCTGCGACGGCAAGGCGCTGGGCTCACTGCCCGTGAGCCGGCCTCTCGTGCCGGAACAGCGGATCATCTTTGCGGGCCGTCGTTGGCGGGTCTTGGAGGTGGACGGCGACAAGAAGCTCATTGTGGTCGCTCCGGACCAAGGTGGGGCGCCACCGGCCTTCGATGGCAGCGGAGCAATGGTGCATGACCGAGTCCGGCAGGAAATGCGGGCAGTCCTAGCGGCCGCTGATAAGGTGCCATTTCTCGATGAAGGAGCTCGGACGCTATTGGAGGAGGGGCAGAGCTATTATCAGCGTGCAGGACTGGATGCTAATCAAGCCTTGGAACAGGGTAACGAAGTTTGTCTGCTCACTTGGCGTGGCGACTGGGTTAATGACGCCTTGGGGTTGCTGCTCATTCGATCTGGTCTGCAGGCAAGCAACGAAGGGTTGGTGATTAACATCACGGGCAGTTCCAAGGGCCGCGTTCTGGATGCTCTGCGCGAAATCGCTGAACTAGAGAATATTGATCCTGATTTTCTGCTCACGGATGCCAAGAATATTCTGCGCGAAAAGTGGGATTGGGCGATGCCTGAGGCTATAGCGCGTCGCTCGTTTGCGTCGCTTTGTTTGGATTTTGTTGGCGCTAGGGATGTGGCACGCAGCATTGCGTGCTAGTGATTGCTTTCGTGATGCGCAACTCGACAGCAGACTGAGAGCGGATAATTCATAGCTCGGTCGAAAACACATAACTACCGAATCTAGCTACTCGCCGCATAGGAGGAAATCAACTTGGGTTTGACATACAAAAGCCGCACTATCGCTGACGCCAAAGTGTTGGATATCTTTGGTGTGCAGGGAGTCGGTTGTTACCAGCTCAACTTCAGTCTCGAATTTAATTTGCCGAATTGGGAACCTGCCGACGGGAAAGCAGTTCTGGGCAACCTGCGGGCGGACATCTCAGTCGGCGCTAATCGTGAAAATCTTAAGCGGATCGGCTATGCATTGCCTGAAACGCCTTTGCCGCTGGAGACAAAAGAGATTACCCAAAGGCAATGTATCCAATTTCTGCTTAATCTTAGCGAGCAGCAACTATTTGCTCTGGAGGCGCTTAGAAACGGCGGTGGTTTATATTTCCGCGTAACTGTCTCTGGCGAGGCGCGCGGAGAAAGAGATAGCCAGTGGGCTCGCGAGGATTTTTCTTATGAGGCCACTATCAGCGATTGGGCTCGGGTACTGCAGCAACTCGATTACGCGGATATCTTGGTTATCGGTGTTGAACTGCCAAAAGCGGAATTAGGACATAAATTGCGTCCCGTTACAGAACTTGTTCGGCACGCTCATGGGGATTTGCTGGGGGGGCGCTACGATAGCGTGGTAGCACGCTGCCGGCAGGCACTTGAGGGCGTTCGGAAGGTGCTTGGGCAGCAGGACAAGAGCTCAGGAGCGCTCGACAAATTCTGTAAGGCTGCCCGAAAAACCATGACAAAGCACGAGCGGGAATTGCTCGTGAGAGAGGCGGCATACCACTATGCTCATCTCGCGCACCATGTGGATCACGCTGGTGCACAGCAGTCATATAGCCGAGGCGACGCCATGTTTTTGCTTGCCGTGGCCTCGGCGGCCATATCGAGTGAAATCGCTGAAGCGTCAGCATATCCTCCACCGGTGGAGACGCACCAGGCTGAATAGCCGCTGTTGAAAAGCTTGAGAGGCTGAGTTAGCCCCGCTGCAGACACCTCGGTTGCCACGCGGCGGTCAGAGCAATGTCTCATCCTGGTCGAGCTGCGAAGAGAAGCACCTGTTTCACGCGGTCCCCATTTTCCGATCCGGAGAGCGCTTAAGGCGGTGCTCTGGCCTCTATATATCGTTTAAGGGAGGGGCTATCATGAACGCTAGAGGATCAGTTGCCAGCCACCCCGCTGATCCAGCAAGCCACCGGACCCGAATGCGATGCGGCCAAAGCCTGCATCCCCCCAGCGATTTCCGAAGCTATTGGCGATGATCCAGCAAGCTTGGGGCTGATCGTATCCGACGACGCATACGGTATGCAGCCGCGACTGTGGGGATTCCTGGTGGGAATAGATACGCCCCGCTGGAAGATTGACGAAAGCAGGATCGATGAACATGTCGGCCACGACGGGGCCATGGTTTGCGATCGCCAACATTGCATCGTTGGCGCCTGTAAGCCGAACGCGTTGTCGCACGGGGTACAGGTTTTTCGCGATGCACTGATTGGGGGGGAATGGGTAATCCCCCGGAAATCCATAGGCCACGCCATGCGCACAGACGGCATCAACAGCCTCGCGTGGACCGGCGCCAGTGGAGTAGTCACGCTCCAGTAAGCAGGTATGAATGAAGCCAGCCGACAACTGAATGCGCGTCCGCATCTTCAGATAGTGAAGCGCCTCGATAGCGGCGACCACAGCGAACGACGTACAAGTGTTGTAAGGGCCTTGATAGGCTGGTGGCGACAGCGCACCGCTGGTGCGCCAATCCACGACGGCGGTACCGGGAGCCCCCGGTGCATCAGCAAGCAGGCTGAAGAGGCGGGAACTACTGACCGGCAGTGCATCCGGAGGCGCCTGGAAACTTGGCAGCGCTCGGAGCAGCGCGTGCGGAACTTTGCTGGTCTTGACGTGCCACGCTTCGGACGCGGATTTTTTGGTGGCCATCAGAGCTTCCCCGCCTTGCTCATTGCGGCATTGAGTGCTGCTTCGGCCTCGATCTGCGCCCGTTGCGCATTCATCAAATCAGCCTGGGTCTTGAGCATGGCCATCTGTGAGGCATCGGTCAAGGTGGCCGCGGCGGTAACGAAGTCGGCCTCTGCCTTCAATGCGGCCGTTTTGGCTTGCAGCCGCTTGGTATCCCGCGTGCTCCAGGTGTCCTGCGCCGTAGCCGCCTGGGTCGCCAGATCCTTAAGGGCTGCCGTTGCGCCCGCAGCGGGTGCCGCTTTCTGGCTCGACCCCATGGATTTTACTAAGCCGTTCTCCGTCAGTTCGAACGCGCAATTGACGTTCGTGAACGAACCGCTGACACAGGGGAAGTAATAGACGGGTCCAAGTTGCAAGACTGCCCCGTCACTACGGGTGAGAGGAACATCGCTGGCGGTACAGGCCGCCCCCGCACAAACGTCCAGGCGCCCGGCGAGCGGCATACGGTACGGAAGCCCGAGATCCGGCTGAACGGCTGTCGGCGTTGCGGGTGAATCGGCCCGGCCGGTTGCACCCATTCCGCCGAGAGCCAGCGTTACGGCAAACTGCATCCGATTCTTCTCATCATCGTCCACGTTGCCCCAGCGCTTGAAGACTCCATCCGGCAGCGGGAATACCTGCGTCCAAGTGTTGCCATTCGGCGGCCAAACCAGGGTCTCGGTATAGGTGACGACCTTGAGGGCCTTGTCCAGCGCAGTGCTCTTATCCTTCAAATCCTCGTTGGCTAGGACCAGGCTGTCGTAGCGCTGGGACAAGAGCTTTTTGGTCGCTTCGTCGGCGTTGCCGGATGC
This sequence comes from Dechloromonas denitrificans, assembly GCF_020510685.1. Taxonomy (NCBI): domain Bacteria; kingdom Pseudomonadati; phylum Pseudomonadota; class Betaproteobacteria; order Rhodocyclales; family Azonexaceae; genus Dechloromonas; species Dechloromonas denitrificans. The sequence continues at coordinate 3,497,778 of NZ_CP075185.1, read as the reverse complement.
GGCAGCGACCTTAGCCAAGAGATTCTTGATGTCGGTAGTAAGCGCATCGACCACAGCGGTAGCTGCGTTCACGCCAGGCTTCAGCTTCTTGATCTGGGCCAGCGCGTCGACGGTTTTGGCGTTGCAGGCCTCCGCCAGAGCTCCGCCGACTGGGGCGCCGCCAGCAGCAGCACTGATCGATATGGCTTTGACCACCGTCGCAGCGGCATTGGCAATCACCTCTGCAGTGTGATCTTCAACAGTGGCGTTGAGCGACGCTACGGCCCCCGAGGGATGGTAGGTCAGCTTGACGTCGCTCGTCTTGAACCAGCCGGCCAGACCGTTCGTGTCCAGAACAAATTGTTGGGCGGGATCGGGCGCACTTTCTGTGACCTTGACCTCGGCCTTCATTAACGCGGTCATGTTGGGTCCGCAGCCGGCAACCTGGCGGGTCACCTCGACGCGGTAGCGCGTATGCATCAGCGAGAAGGGAGCGCCGACGAAGGTTTTCGGATCCTTCGGATCCACTCGCGTTACCTTGAGGGCGGTGCCGCAGCCGGTGGCAACGAGGCAAGATGCTAGGAGTGCAGACGCTCGGATCATGATTCCTCCCTGGTGCTGTAAAAGCCGACTACGGGACGCTACAAGTCACTATGCGTAAGGCGTAAAACAATGGCGTGCGGCTGATTTTGATCCCAGTCAGAGAAAATGTAAATTGCATGTTGCCTGCCGCTCAGCACCCAATGGCCTCACCGCCTGTTGACGGTTGGAAAGCCGCCGTTCAATTCGTGCCCGTTGAATGACCGTTCTGGCCAAATTACTGTCTGTTACCCATAGCATCCGGCAGTTTGTCGCCTAAAGCGAACAGACCATTTCTGCGCTTCTTGGCCCAATTTGCGGCCAATGACAGGCGCAGAAATCTGAATTGGTATGTCCGTGGTACTCTGGCTTCTTTTGCAATCAAGAATCTCAAAGGCTTTGGCCAGCAAGCTAAACATGAAAGGTTGCTGAATTTTGAGCATATCTGATTCCAAAAAGGTACAAGAAACAAGTCCGCGACAAAAGAGAACGCCGCTAGAAAATCATAGCTTAGCGGCCGCCTATCCAGAAATTGTTGCTCGACATTGGTTGCCAGAAAATGGCGATCCGACACTGATTCATTCCGGTAGCGGAAAGGATTTGCTGTGGCGATGCCCTGAAGGGCATACCTTTCGGCGGGTCGTTTGGCGAATGATCAAGACCCAGCGTTGCAATATTTGTAATTCACTAGGCTATCAATCTGAGCGTGGGCGACTCTGCTGGCATAAGACGATGAATGGTGCAGTCACGCCTTGGAATGTCGGTGTCGGTTCAGATTTCAAGGCTTGGTGGCAGTGCCTAGAGCATCCGCATCATGAGTGGCGGACGACTGTCGCGGCTTTTCTGTCATCAAAGGGGTGCCCGTTTTGTACGCGAGATAGGGCTTCGCCGGAATACAACCTAACAACCGAATTTCCCGACGTTGGCAGGTCATGGCACCCTACCCGCAATGGCGATTTGCAGCCAATTGACTTGCTGCCGCGTTCCGATCGTGTGGTGTGGTGGCATTGTCCCGCGGGACATGAGTGGGACGCCCCGGTCAAAAAGCGCACGTCTGGTCATGGCTGCCCTTATTGTTCCAGACACCGTATAACCTCGGAAACGAGCCTGCAGACGACGCATCCAGAGCTTGCAACTGAATGGGATAGAAAAAAGAACGGCAGTCTCTCGCCAAAGGATTTCAGTGCAGGAAGCGATTGTATTGCGTGGTGGCGTTGTGCGTCCGATCCGTCACATTCCTGGTCTGCAAGGATTGCGAATCGAGCAATCCTTCAAACGGGGTGCCCGTATTGCGCCAATCGGCTTGCAGATGGCAGTAACAGCCTACAAGTACTCCGGCCAGATCTCGTTGCGGAGTGGGATGTGGAACGCAACTCAATCACTCCGGAAGACGTTGTTCCGGGAAGCAACCGGAATGTGTGGTGGCGGTGCAAACGTGGCCATCACTGGGCGGCTGCCGTAGCTGCACGAGCTTTGGTTGGAACGGGCTGTGCAAAATGTATGACACAGTCGTCGCTGATTGAAATTCGGCTTTTCTGTGAATTGCGCTTCTTTTTTCCTGACGCGGAGTGGATGTTCCGTGTCAATGGGATCGAGTGCGATATTTTCTTGCCGTCGCTTGGCGTTGCTGTTGAGTTTGACGGCAGATACTGGCACAAGGATCGTGAAAAGCACGATCTTGCAAAGAATACTCGCCTTGGTGTCCATGGGGTCAAAGTTCTACGAGTAAGGCAAGCCCCGCTTTCGCCAATCGGTCGGCATGATGTTGTAGTGAAGACATCTGCTAACCACGAGCAAATCGTTACGGCTACGCTTAATGCTTTGGCACACTCTGGCTTGGTTTTAGCCGATGAAATGGCCCAGGAGTTAGAGAATGCAGCGCGCTGCGGAGGCCTTCGGGCTGATTCGCAATTTCGTAGCCTCCGTTGTTATCTAAAAAAGCCAATTCCAAGCCGATCTTTAGCTTACCTATACCCGGAAATTGCGGCCGAATGGGATTTCGAGAGCAATGCGCCCCTGTTGCCAGAGATGTTTCTGCCAAATTCCGGCGAGCGTGTGATGTGGCAATGTTCCCGAAATCCTTTACATGTGTGGCGAACGCGCATCGCTCACCGAACCCAATCGGGTGCGGGTTGCCCATACTGTGCGGGGAACCTTCCTGACGCTAACAACAATCTCGCTACCGTCTATCCGGATTTGGCGCGCCAATGGCATCCTAAGATGAATGGCGACCTTGGTCCCGGCGAGGTTACGCCCCGTTCAACTAAGAAGGTCTGGTGGTTTTGTCCTGAGGACCCATCCCATGTTTATGAGGCATCCCCGTACAACCGAAGCAGAATACAAGGGTGCCCGTACTGTGCAAAGCGAAGACCGAGCCCTACGGATAATTTCGCGGTTGTTTACCCCAACCTCGCAGGTGAGTTTAATCTGACGAGCAACAATGGCCATCGGCCTGAGGACTATAGGCCCAGCAGCGGAGCTAAAATTTGGTGGCGATGCAACTCCTGTGGGACTGAATGGCAAGCAACTATCGCATCAAGAGTTAGGGGATGGAATGCCTGCCCGAAGTGTGCACCGAACGCTAGACCTGGGCAGCGTCGGCCTCGAAATTGAAAGTTAGGTACAGGAAAGTACCAGCCTCCGTTGCGGGATCTTGCGTATTGCTAGGCGGCAGGCTACCAGCACATTGCTGCCCTAATTTTCGCAACCGCCGAACGATAGCAAAGGCCGAATAGCACTTGTTGGCCAGGCTACCGTTAATAGCCTGACTCCGCGCGCAAGTAGGCGTTGCGGATCGCACGGGCGTCTGCCAACGCATGGTGCTGTTTCTCATCCGGATGGCGCAGGAAAAACGCCGCCATTTCGTCATTGAACAAACTGCGTTGCATGCCGTTTGTAAAGTTGCCTGGGGTTTTCTGAAATCGCCAGTTTCCAGGTATGGCTTTGCCGAGCGAGGCAAAGGTTTTGGTCAGGATCTTCTGATCCCAATCGGAATCGGCAATAAACAGAAAATCTCCGCCCACGTTGCTGAGCCAATCGTTTAGCGAGGAGACGAAATCGGCCGTTGAAGTCGGGGGCAAAGACAGCAGAGGCAGAACCGTTGCCTTCACAAATTCGTTGCAGTCGCTTTCTTCAAAATCCAAGAGCTCCGCGTAAAAATGGTCTCCCGATTGGGTGACAAAACCTGCTGAGATCAACGATGCAGAATCGCTCAGATCGGTGAACTCGCAGTCGTAGAAAAGTAGAGTGACCATTTACTGGGAAGGCGATATTGTCGAACGAAAAGTCCCTAGTGTGACCTCATGCGCAAGCATGCCCCCGCTCTATATTCATAGGCAATACGATGATTGACCCGAATAGTTGTTCGGCTTGTTCCCGGGGGGAGAAGGGCTGCGGACTAACGTTCGAACGATTGGGGCGCGGTACGTTGAGCAGATTGATGCCTTGATCGGTGAGGAGGCGCACCACGAGCTTAGAAGTACTGTTCAGGCGTTTTGCAATACTTTGACAAGACAAGTATTTCGCCCGAAATTCCTCTAGGCTTTGTGTTGTCACGTACAAGTTACGTCCACGATAACTGCCTTGTAATTCCCCCCAGGTAACCAACGTTGGACAAATTCTCGGGTCGCATTCGAGCACTTTCCCTACTATCAAGGCAGGGAGGGCGTAATGGATACTAACGTCTTCACGGAACGATTGAATCGATTGGCCATCGATTACGAGATCGCCAATGTTTTCCCCGAGTCGCCCAACAGGAATAAGAGTGCCATCCAGTATGTTGCGTAAGATTCGATATTTATTGTCGGGGCCGTAAATCCTCATCCGACAAAACGTTGCAAGCGTGATGAAGCTTGCCGGAACATCGGGGATTTTTTTGGGGGCACAAGCTAAAAAGTCCGCACGTAACTTGTTTAGATCAAAATAGTTGAACTGTTTGAAACGGGCGCTTAAATGGTCAACGTGGTAATAGCCGTCGTGACGCAGTCGCTCCAGCATACTTACAGAGATGCCGAGGTGTTTTGCTGCCTTATGTATATCTACGGCGCCGTCAGTAACCTTGTTAGGTAATTTGATGGGGGTTTTGTAGACGGACTGTCCGCTGATGAGCGTGTCTTGAAGCTCCAGACCGAGTTTGCCTTGTTCAGCCCAGCGACGAGCCGTAATGGGCCGCACACCAAGACGTCGGGCGAGTTCAACACGATTGACGACATTGGTTGGTGTTCCTGTCCCCTCGGTCTGTAGCCGGATTTGCGAGGGTGACAGTCCTTGCTCGCGCAACTCCCTCCATTTCTCCGGGGTCAGAAAAAAACGGGGGTCGGCACCGGGCGTGGGCCCGCAGGAGGGGCCGTACTGCCCGAATGCTGTGCGAAAGAACACTAACTTTTCTCTGGGAATACTTTTGGCCGTTACGACACTCCTGTAAAAAGAATCAAAGCGGCGTGCCAGTCCAGCGGTCGCTTGGTTCAGGGCGGAGTCGATGCCATATAGGAAGCAATGAAATTGCTTAGGCCAGCTTTGGAAAAAATCTGACAGGTGTACTAGGGTGTCTCGGTCGTACGTTGCGCTCTTGCCTCGCGATTTCTTTCCTGCGAGCGTATTGGTTACCTTGGTCAAGAGCTTCAGAAGATCGTTGATCCCCAGTTGCTGCAGGTCGCTCGCTGGCATCTGGCTCGGTGGCGTCGGGTTGGTCGGCAAACCATGCAACGTATCGTAGATGACCTGAAGCAGATCGATCGTGTGTTGCGGAAACAATGACTGTTCTGCGATTGTTATGCGATGTCCGCAGCGGCAGCGATCGAGCCCTTGGCGAAACCAGGTAAGTTTGCGCCGACAAACTGGACAGTGGTCTAGTAGGGCAATTCGGTGTTTCGGACAAGCCAGCATGATGCGCAGGTCCCACGCCGAGTCCACACTGCCATTCTCTGCAACACATTGTGGGCAGATTTTGGGGTGCTTAAGTAGAAGTTGGCTAACCATTTGGTGACGTCCCCCATTTGTCGGGGGAAGGCGATTACCGTCCGGGTAACTGTGCCATGCCTGATGCGCCAGTTCTTGAAGGGGACGGCCAATGATTTTCGACAACTTGTCGATTGGTAGCGAGCCACTGGTCATTTGCGCCGGAGTTATCCCCGCCAATGCAAAGATGTACCATGGAGTTTCGTATCCATTGGCTTCCGAAATACGTAGAACGTAGCCGAGCAACCCCTCCCGAGCTTTTGCGGGAGGGGTGTACACGAGCTGGCCATCGGGACAGGTCGTGTACATTGCTCAGATTCTCCCCGACAAGACTTCCGAGGCCTTCGGTTTACGTGTACGGCCGGAGGGTTCCCTTTGGGATGGCGGTTCCTGCTGGACTGTGCCGATAGTCCTGACCTGATGAATAATTTCCTCCGTCATCTCGCAACTGAAATCCCTTTGGAAGGGATCGAATCGAGGCTGCAACGCAGGGTCATTCTTGATCAGCGCTTCGTGATGCGCTGCGGACAGTTCCGGCAGGCCGATCGAATGGTTGTCAGCATCCAGTGCATTCCAAGTCACCTGCTTCAGCAGCTTGGTTAGGTAGCCAATCAATCCTCCGGTGGCGCAGTAAAAGCGAAAAACGATTTCTGGCGAATCTAGCTGAGGCCACTTGAAGACCGACAGGCTTTCCCCCATTCCCATCAAGATGCCGGAGAATTCTTCGCGGTCATCCTCATTCGTCCAGTCGAAGCGAGGAAGATGTATCGGCGTCATGAAACGGCCGGCCAACTGCTCGTTCTGCTCGATCACGGACAGGCATCTGGGCAGGCCCGTAACGATCAGCCCCAGCTTGGCATCATCGACCAAGACCTTAAGCCAATCGGCTACGTGATGCTGAACCTTACGGGTTGTTTTGTCGTAAAAGTGCTGGAATTCGTCCAGTGCCAGTATTACCGTTCCTGCCTGCTCAAGCAAAATCACCAGGCGAAGCGTTTTGGCGATTTCTGTCCCTTTATCGAAAGCCGGGTCGCCCAAATGGTATAGAAGCAGTTCGGCCAAACCCTTGACGGTTGGTTTGGACGGAACCTTGACGCGAAGGAACGGAACCTTTCTCCCATCGGCGGTCCGGAAGGGCGGATGACGACTTTCAAAGTGCTCCAGGGTGCGTGATTTACCTGTTCGGGATTCTCCAACAATGGCAAGGCCGACAGGGTCAGCGCATCTCTGCATTACCCGTAGGCATTGCTCGATACGGGCGATAGCCCGCTCGAACTGTGTGTGTGGAATCAGGATTCGGTCGACGAGATCGTCGAGATTTTCAGAGGTAACTGAAAAAGATGACATTTGAGCTCTCCTAAGGTGCGGGATTAAGCAGCGCTATCGGGGCGGCGCGGTTCAACCAATGCCTTGAAAGTTCGGGGCCGCTTGATTTTTGGCAGAGGGATAGTTGGAGTAGCTGGGGCTGGGGTATCCGGTGCCGCCGTGGTGCTGTTTTGAGATGACGGCGAAGTACCTTGGCGTTCTAGAAAACGGTGACTCCGATTTCGGCTGCGCCGAACCTTGCGGTTGAAGTCATCGAGAACCAGTTCAGTTATCCGGCGCTTAGCTTCGGCCAAGGCCTCGACATCCGTGCGCCCTTGCAGATTGCGCTTGGCAAACCTACGGCAGACCTTGTGCTGCCAAAGGGTCAATCCTCTGGCGTACTCAAGGTCGATGGCCGGCACTGGCAGATATATACTGGTATCGGGTACCAGCATATGGATTTCCCCTACGTTGTCGGCCTGGAAGCGCACGGTCACGTCAAGATTGTTCCCTAAGCGGCGAGAAACCAACTGCACCTCGGGTGAGTTGTAGAAGAGGCTATTGATCTCGATTCCCTTGTGCGTGAGGCGACGGGAATCGATGGCACCAAGCACTGCTTTGAGTTCGTTGGGATCGGCGGGAACCGGGATATCCAGACCGACCGTCTCGATCTTCCAGGCATGTGCAGGCGTATCGCCCAAGGTTTTGTGAGGGCGTTGGTGGTAGTGGTCTACGATCCAGACATGCAGGGTTTCCCGCAGGGTGCTCAAGGTCATCGTGGCGTTTTTTGCTGCGTCATAGTCGCCTTTCTCCAAAATGTTGGAAAAGGTCGTGCCGGGAACACCATGCGCAACGCCTCGATTCAAAGTGCCCAAGACACGCTCAACAGGCCCTTTGAACCACGGTTGCTTACGCGGGCAATACTGAATGGATATACCCAAAGTCAGGCAGGCTGTTTCAAGGCTTTCTCCGTGAAATTCAGCGCCGTTGTCGCATACCAGAGTATCCATGACGCCGAACATCTCCCATGTGCCCTCGACTGCCGGATACTTTTCCTTGAGGTTGCCTTTGGGCAGCATCGCATGCCGAAGGCAGCGGGCGACGGTGAGATGGCTGGGTGGGTCGAAGCTGAGGTCGAAGCCGAGAATGATGCGCGTATGAACATCGATGCAAAGCGTCAGCCATGGGCGGCCGAGGGGTAACATCGTCTCCTCGTCGACGACGAAGACATCTAATCGGGTGTGGTCGATTTCGACCCGCTCAAGGGGTAAAGACGTGCCCGGGGTTTTCCTGACCGACCGGAAATAGATGTCTGCAGCTCGCTTGCCATGGCGAGCGGCATATCGGTCATATGGAGGAATGGCGTTAATCAGACGTCTGACCTGACGCAGTTTAGGCATCGGTAATTGGCAGTCCTCAAGTCGGAGAACGTTCTCGCGCCTGACTTCGGTGATTGCATAGTCGAGGGTGTCCTGAATCGTTTTTCGCTCCTGGGTCATATAGACCTTGTCGATGGCTCCCTCCAGGATTTCAATCAGCTTGGCCGGGAGCCTGGCATCTCGATTGCCGGAGCGACAATATTGGTCAACTACGGAACGGATATCGTTGCCACCCGGTAGGTAGCGTTTCATCCATCGCCATACCGTTACGTAATGCGGTGGCTTTGCCGGCCATTTGATTTCTTTCCACTCGGCCTTGATGACTTCCTCGGCCATGGTTTGATTTGGTGTGGGGCCCAATTTGGTCAGCAAGGCCTCGACGTAATGTCGGCGGTATTTCGCTCGATTGCGCAGTTTTTCTGGCAGGCAGTTGAACTGGCTGATGGCGTTCTCACGCTGCTTTTTCTTGCTGATCGAGGGCTGCTCTTCGGGTGTTTCGACGAATCTGAACCGACCGTCCAGGTAGAGATTGAGCAGTTCGGCTTGTGGAAGCCGTTTCAGTTCTCCCGTGATCTTGTCCTCGAGTTGCCAGAGGCCGGCATCGATTTGCCGAAGGAAAATCCAGATGCGGCCATCCAGATAGGCTTCCATCCCTTTCATGAATTTTGCGCGGCTCATGATTACATCCTCCCCACGCTGATCAATGATTCCGGAAGAATCGGTCGCATCAGATCGATTCGAAGTCGCCCCTCGAGGATGAGCCGGCAGAGGGCTGAAAGTTTGCCCTTGTCGGTTGGGTGGCCGACGATCTCCTTCCAAGGGAGCGAAGCATGTTTTCTGAACAACTGCCGAAGCCACTCGAACCGAGTAAGCTCGACCTCGGTCCGCCCAAACCTGAGCAGAAATCTCAGATTGGACAAACGGAATGATCGATCACGAATTTCCGACTCGGTCCAAACCCGATAACCGTAGCCATGGCGCGCCAATGCGGGAATCAGATAGGCTGTCCGCGTTACGACCTCCATCGAATGCGCCTCACGGTCCGTCTTGATTTCGACAAATACTTGGCGGTTCGGATACGAGACAAGCACATCTGGGTAATGACGGAGCTTCTTGCCAATACCGTAATAGAGGGTCACTGGCTGCTCGTCGAATGAGACCACTTCGGCGGAAACATCTAGGAGCATGAAAGCATCTCGCTCGAGGGAGGATTCCCAGTAGTGCATTCGGCGACTTTTGAGGCCAGGATATTTGCCGGTGACACGGCTGTTGGAGCGAGATATAACGCGGCGGGCGCGTTCCTCTTCTGCAAATGCAATTTCAACTTGATAAGTCATGACGCTCTCCTTCATAGTTGCAAAACACGGAGAGACCGCGACAAATCGCAGGCGGAACTCCAGCGTGCCGACGTCTGAATGACATCAGCTATTGGATTCCCGAAGGTAAGCGACACCGGCAGAGAGGCGCTTGACTTGTCGCCTTCTGATCGTAGAATGAAGTCATCTGGTGTGCGAAACTAGATTTCTTCAAAAACGGCCTAGGCTCGGGAGAGCTTGGGCCGTTGTCGCTTTTGGCCCACGAAAGGGCCCCCTGTCATTGCGTCCTGTCTCTGTCTTTCTCCTTCTGATTTGGCCTAATGGGTGGCCATCCCTGTCTCACCAGAACGGTGGGACTAAAAACGATTCTCCCGGAAGGCTTTGGTTTTTCTAGTCATTGTCAAAATCTAGGAAAAAATTTGACTAATTTCAATATAACTGACTAATATAAAAGGAAAATTCCGACTATTGTCGGAGTGGATTTCCTATCAGAATGACGACCAGGCAACTCAAACACTATGTAGAGAATCCAAAAATCCGGTCGATGCGGGTCCGGAGTTGGTTTCATGCCGTCTCGCAGGCAAGCGGGCTGACCGTGGGGGAACTGGAGAGGGAGTTCCGGGAAGAAGGGAGTGCTCGGACGCCGCGTTCTTGTATTTGGAATAAATACAAGCGAGGAGAGGTTGTGCCTCGTAGTCGATACCAAGGGGACGGCCGGCCAAAGCTGGTCGAGCGTGTCGAGGCGCGTTACCCGGGAACGGAGAAGTGGTTGTTTTCGCCGCTTTGGCTTTTAGCCGATGTGGCGCCGATGGAGATGAGTGACCTTCGGCGGATCTACGAAGGGTTGCCGCCCAGGATTCGAGAGTACTTTATTCTTCCCCCATCGCTGGTGACCAAGGTTTTCTGGCGGTGCCCACTCCACAGCGAACAGCTATTAATGGAACTCCTCCGTTTCCATACTGTTGAGGATCTTGTGGCGGCCGTGGCGTTGATTCGGGAAGCAGAAATCATTCAAAGCCGGCCACTATTTCAATACTGGATCCTAGCAATTCAGAATCTCATGCGGCAGGTTGATTGGGGGGGATTACGAAACTCGATGATTCCGAGAGAACTCCGTGAGTATCTCCAGCGGCGATGGGCCATAGGCTAGGCGACACGGATCCGGCTCAGCTCGCCCTTTTGGTGTGTCATTCGGAAAAGAGATGCTGCTGGGTATTGTTTCCGGGTGATTGCACATATGGCCTCTGCGAACTTAGGTTTGGCTCGTGCTCCGAACGTTACTGATTCAATTTCCTCCGGACAGAAGACGTAATCTCCATGAGTGACGTCAGTTTCGTTGGGGCGCCGAGTTATGAGGCGCCACTCTTGTTCGTAGGACCACCCTGACTTTTTCGTATAGCAGACGGCTTCTATCGTTCTTCGCCGAAGTTCTTGCGAGTCTCCATATAGCAAGAAGTCCAAGCCAGATCCAACAATCGGTGCTTCCTCTGAGTAAGTCACTGGCTTGGCTACATGAAACGGGCTATCTTTCAACGAGGCCTTGAATCCGACAACGCAGCCACCGTGGTTGTCAGCATATGTGCCCCACATTACTTCATTGTGGAATGTGGACGTCAAACACAAGACACGCACGCTCCTGAGGTCTAAATCAAAGTGATCCCGGAGCCTTTGTTCGATGATTTCGTCTGCATCGGGTCGCTCAAAATCTTCGAAGAGGGTTAGCAGTTTGGCTTCCGCAATGCCTCTGTGGAGGGCTTCATTGATGCGGTTAAGAACCAAATGATTAGCTGGAGCCAAGCATGCTAGGTCAAGCGACTGTCTTCCGCTTGCGGCATCGATCAATACCAAGGGAAGGAGCCGATGGGATTCGCTAACCGTTGGCTCAAAACGTGGCATGCGTTGGAACTCTGCCAAGTCATTGAATACTGTTGGACTTGACCACCGCAACCGGCCACTCCTGAGAATAATTTCGGCCGTCGATGGGGTGGTGTACTTGTAGAAAACAGTGGGCTTCACGAGTAGCTAAATTTCGTTGTCTATTATCTGGTATGAGGGGCAGCTGTATAGGCGCAGTGAATCGCCCCGGCTTTTCGCGCAGGTCCGCTCAACTGAAAGGTTATAGGTCTTCGACATAGACCCGATACTTTCTAACAACGATTGCAGCAGGCAAGTCTCCATTGTCGGCAGATCTAAGCGTTACTTCCATTTCTGATGGGTATAGCGGATCGGAGACCTCAAGGGCAACGACTCGGTGTTCGGCCAATATGTCCTCATCAACGACATAGATGTACCCCGACGTTCTTTCCCCTTCGATGTCCCTGCTCGCGAACTCACGAGCTCGATCTTCCGATTTTGTAAATGAGATGAAGCAGCCCTCGTACAGTCCGGATTCGACGTGGTGTGCGCGCACGGCGTTGTTCTCCGATGGGTATCTGTCGAAAGGCCCCTCTCCTCTTTTGACCTTTCCATCTCGTCTAATCGAGATTTTGTGCAGTCTTCCATGTGGGCGAAGTCTTCCCTCGTTTAACTGGTCAAGCTCGTCGCAGACACCTCTGAATAGCAGGCCCATAGCGCTCGCGCCTAAGACGTATAGCGTTTGAATTCACCGGCCTTGCGCGACTTTATGTGCAAGGTCTGGTGGAATGATGGGGTGGGCCACTACCCTACTTGGCAACGTCGTTTCCTATCAGCTTCGCGAGGTGGTGAATTGCATCCACCGCCTCAGAACGAGTGTCGCGGGATACCTTTAGTGAGACACCCAACGAAGAATTGTCCGAGCGGGAAAGGAACTTCCCCTCGACAAATTGCTTACCGTCTTCTTCGCCGTAACCGTAAGTAAAGCAGATGGCCGGAGTGATATCGAATGTCGCCACAGCGGTCTCTCAATTAGATGATTTGCTCGCGGCCGAGCTTGATTTGCACTTCATTGAGGCGTTCCTTCCAGCCGCTCAACTCGCTTTCACTCTTGAACTCGCAAAGCGTATCTGGTTGTGCGTTGGTATATACCCTTTGGACGATTACCTTGCCCCCATTGGTTAGGACTTCGCTCGCGATTCGGAATATCTCGCTAACGATGTGGGTCTGTCCCATTGTTAGCGGATCGTTAATGTTGTCGTCGATGGAAATCGTGATGTCGATACTCATTGTGAATCTCCTCGGGGATTGCAGTATAGGCGATTTGTAAGAGCCCAACAGTTATTAAACTGACCCACAGGGTCCATATATGAATTGATATACATGCACCCATTATGCATACCAATTTCATTGCCCTGCAATGAAATTGGTTTTACTGTGTCCGTATAACAACTCCAATAATACGGACGTGAGGCCCGCTGGGATGACCACTATCAGGACAAATTTTCAATGCCCGCTTCTGGCCGAACTGAGACGAAAGCCCCTTGCCAGATATGCCGCTTAATACTGGTCATTAGCAGCAAGATATTCACGTGCTGGTCAACGGATTCCGGCCCGTGCGGTGAACTCAACCGGAATCTGCATAAAGCGGCGCGTTATGTTGAGTTGCACGCAAAACTAACCCACAGCCCTAGAGATTTGTATGGTTTTCTCCTTAACGGAAATATGGAGACGACCATTCCTTTCGGGGAGCTGTGTCTCCGATGGGGGTAAAGAAAAAGCGAGCGTTGATGACTCAACACTCGCTTTGAATTAAGTACCTAGGTTTTGCAAGCTTCCAACTGCCCCTCGGTTGCCGACTTTGGGGGCTTCGGATTGCAAACTATGGGGTCCCCGATTGCAATCTATGGAGTACGGATTGCAAACATTGGGGGTTCCCACATTTCGCGGGCGATGCGTCGTGCTTCCGGTTTAGCCGCAGCTACCCACCGCGCCGCAGGCGGTGCAGAAGTCGCAGCCATCCTTGCGGATCATCGTGTGGTTGCCGCATTCGCTGCACAGTTTGCCCTGGGTCGGGTGCACCTTGTTGCTGCTGCTGTCTTCCGGCGCTTCGAGGATGCCCATCTGCTGCAGCGGGAAGCCGGCTTCGTCGAGGATGCCGAGCATCGCGTAGCGGTGGATGATCAGCTGGGCGATGTAGGCGACGGTAGACGGATAGGTCTGCTGCTTGCGCGAACCCGGAACGAAGGCCATGAAGTCGCCGAACGGCTCGGAGTAGTCGAGCAGCTTGCGCAGCTTCATGCCGATCCAGGCCGGGTCGAGGACGCGCATGTCGAGCGACAGGAGCTTGGACAGGCCGTCGAGGGCGCGCGGGTAGTTGCCGGACAGCCACATCGAGTAGGGACGGGTGACGCCGTCCGGCAGCGTGATTTCCTTGAGGCCGAGGACGAAGTCTTCGCCGGTCGAGGCGTTGCTGACGTCCACCGTCCAGGACAGCGTGCCGTCGGTGCCGGTCTTCGGCTCCTTGGTGCTGAACAGGGCATCCTTCACCGGCGTCGGGCCTTCGTGCTGGAGCGCGCCGAGCTGCTCGCAACGCCAGCGGATGACCTGGGCCATGGCGGAAACGACGGACGGCATGCGCTTGCGCTCGCCGTGCGGCGGCATGTGCATGTCGAAGGCGTCGCCCGGCGTCTTGGCCAGCGCGTCGAGCTTCATTTCCAGCCAGCCGTGGTCGTTGGCGCGCATGTCCATCGACAGCGTCTTGGCGACGGCACCCAGACCGCGCGGTTCGGCCGGGCCGTTGGCCCAGACTTCGAAGGGCCAGGCGCGGCCTTCCGGTTCGACGTGGCCGACGAACAGCGCGAACTTGCCGATCGGTGAGTCGACCATGTAGGTCCAGCACAGGTTGCCTTCCGGCAGGTTCGGGCGGCCCGGCCAGCGCAGGCTGGCGAGCACCGGGGCCGGCAGGTTCTTGATCGACAGGCGGCGGTTGGCGTCGGAGACGAAATCCTGCGGCGACTTGGCGGCGTCGGCGGCGGCAGACTCGGCGGTGCTCGGTTCGGGCGTCGTGACGGAGAGCACGGAGCCGAGGATGCTGTTCGGACGGTAGGTGGCCAAGCCTTTGAGGCCAGATTTCCAGGCGCTCATGTAGAGGTCCTGGAAGTCTTCGTAGGGGTAGTCGCCGGGCACGTTGACCGTCTTCGAGATGGCGGTGTCGATGTACGGGGCGACGGCGGCGACCATGTCCTTGTGGGCCGCGGCAGAGATTTCCAGCGCCGTGACGAAGAAGTCCGGCAGCTTGCTGACGTCGCCGCCCTGGTGCTTGTACAGGCGCCAGGCGTAGTCCTCGACCGAGTACTCTTTCAGCGTGCCGTCCGGCATGCGCTTTTTGCGGGTGTAGGTCCAGGAGAAGGGCGGCTCGATGCCGTTCGAGGCATTGTCGGCGAAGGCCAGCGAAATGGTGCCGGTCGGCGCGATCGACAGCAGGTGCGAGTTGCGCAGGCCGTGCTTGCGGATTTCAGCCTTGATGTCGGTCGGCAGGCGCGAGGCGAAGTTGCCGCCGGACAGGTAGAGCTCGGCATTGAACAGCGGGAAGGCGCCGCGTTCCTTGGCCATCTCGACCGAGTACAGATAGGCGGTGTCGCGCATGTGCTCGGTAATGCGGGTCGCCATGGCACGGGCTTCCGGCTTGTCGTAGCGCAGGCGCAGCATGGCCAGCGCATCGCCCAGGCCGGTGAAGCCGAGGCCGATGCGGCGCTTGTTGGCGGCTTCCTGCTGCTGGCGTTCGAGCGGCCAGTGGGTGGCTTCCAGCACGTTGTCGAGCATCCGGGTCGAGACGCGGACGGCTTCGGCAAAACCGTCGAAGTCGAACTCGGCCTGCTCGGAGAAGGCGTGCGTCACGAACAGCGTGAGGTTGATCGAACCCAGGCAGCAGCAGCCATACGGCGGCAGCGGCTGTTCGGCGCAGGGGTTGGTCGCCTCGATGACTTCGCAGTAATTGAGGTTGTTGTCCTTGTTCATCCGGTCGAGGAACAGGATGCCCGGCTCGGCGTGGTCGTAGGTGGACTTCATCACCTGGTCCCACAGATCGCGGGCGCGCACCTTGCGGTAGGTCCACAAGCCGTCGTCGCGCTGGTAGGCGCCGGCCGACTTCATTTCGCCATTCGGTTCGGCGCGGTGGGTCAGTTCGACATCGGTGTCGGCATCGACGGCTTCCATGAAGGCGTCGGTGACGCCGATGGAAATGTTGAAGTTGGACAGGTCGCCCTTGTCCTTGGCGTGGATGAAGACTTCGATATCCGGATGGTCGCAGCGCAGCACGCCCATCTGGGCGCCACGGCGGGCACCGGCCGATTCGACGGTTTCACAGGAGCGGTCGAAGACCCGCATATAGGAGACCGGGCCGGAAGCGCGCGACTGGGTGCCCTTGACGCGGGCGCCTTGCGGCCGGATCGACGAGAAGTCGTAGCCGACGCCGCCGCCACGGCGCATCGTTTCAGCGGCCTGGGCCAGCGCGGTGTAGATGCCCGGCTTGCCGTCGGTGTCTTCGACGATGGAGTCGCCGACCGGCTGGACGAAGCAGTTGATCAGCGTCGCCTGCAGATCGGTACCGGCGGCGGAGTTGATCCGGCCGGCCGGAATGAAGCCGTTTTCCTGGGCCCACAGGAAGCGGTTTTCCCAGTGCGCCCGATCCTTCTCCTGCTCGACTTGTGCCAGTGCCCAGGCAACGCGCTTGCGCACGTCGTGAACATTGGTTTCCTTGCCTTTTGCGTATTTTTCGATCAGCACTTCGCCGGAGATTTCCTGCTCTTGCAGGGGGGCGAATTGCGGTGCGGCGGGGATGTCGGTCAGGGAGAGTTGTTCGGCTACCGGGCTCATATTTTGCTCCTCAGCATGGCATTGATAATCAGGCTAGTTAGTTTTTCGAATGACGAGCAATCTACTATATCTAGTAGGTCAATACAATCCGTTGACTAGATACGGGGTTCTGTGCCGTTGCGGCAAGCTCTCTGTCATGTCCCTGAAAAGCCTAAAAAAAACAAAGCTCCAGTGCGCCTGCGGCGCAAAAAAGAGAGAAAAAGTTAATTTTTCCGAGGTCGAAAAAAGCGCTCGCGGCTGGCTTTCGACGAGGCTGGCGAGCACCGTCGGCGAGCCGTCATTTCGGCTATGCGCTAGCCGGTTTTCCGTGGACAACGGAGTGCCAGAATTGGTTGCATCGCCAGTCCAATTGCTCGCGATCGGCCGGGAATTTCGGCCGCCGGGCAGGGCGCGGCCGGTGGCGACTCAGTGCCGGCAGTTGCGGGCGGTTTCCGAGGGCAATTCGCCGAACAGGGCGCGGTATTCCGCGGCAAAGCGCGGCAGATGCCAGAAACCCCATTTGCCGGCAATGTCGCGGATCTGGGTATGAGCCGGCAGCGGCTGGCGCAGATCCCGGCGCACGCCGTTCAGGCGCAACGAGCGCAGATAGTGCACCGGGTTGGTCGCCAGGGCATCCTGGAAGCAATAGTTGAGCATGCGCCGGCTGATATTCAGTTTCTGGCACAGATCGGCAACGGTAATCGGCTCGGCGGTGTGGGAGAGCGCGTAGTGGGTCGCTTCCTTGACCACCTGGCAGCGGCCGCGGAAAGAGCGGTTGGGCAGCGGCGCATGGCTTGAGGCGTGCAGCACTTCGGCCAGGTGGCCGATGATCGCCGAGCTCATGGCCCGTTGCACCTGCGGATAGCGCAACAGGGCTGGCTCGAAACTGGCCGGGTCGAAAATCGACAGCAGGCAATTGCGCAATTCGTCGAGCTGCCCCTGGGCGGTCACCATCACCGTCGGCGATTTCGGGAAAACGTGTCGCAACTGGTCCTGGGAATCGGGATTCATTGCCTCGAGCAGCGTCGCCTCGGGGATGGCGACGGCCACCACGTCAAAGCCCTCCGGCGTGGTCAGCGAGAACTCCTGGTCGCTGTGAAAGGTCAGCATCGAGTCGCGGGTCAGCACCTGTTTTGAAAACAGGCCGGTGCCGTTCATGCTGATCGGAATGCCGACGACAAAGCAACCGTCCCAGGAACTGCCGTGCTGCGATACCGAACGGTTGGTGGTTTCGCGAAAGATCTGCAAGCCCTTGAAGTGCAGGTCGACGACCTTGCCTTCGAAGTTGCCCGGTGACAGCTGGTCGTAAACCTGATCCCAGTCCTGCAGGGCTTCGGCGTGTTCATCTGAATCGCGCGTCGTGCGATTTTGAAATGAATAGCTTGAGGCGGCGGTTTGCGGCATACGCACACTCTTTCAGTCATCGGGCCCATGTGCCGCATCCGCTTTGCGGAATGGCAACTATGCCCTTAAGGATAGTCCAGATATTTCGTTTAGTGGAATCGATTTCGATTAGTGACAAAGTTTTTTTTCCGATTGCGGCTATCCGGCAACGCTACGCTGCGGATTTCGCCTCCCGGTTCTGTGTCGGATTGGTGCATCGCTGTGGCGCAATGCACCGTTTCAGACATTGCGGATCGAAAGAATATTTTCATTTATCGGCAATAAATCAACGGCTTGTCACTATTCGTGCAGCGGGTCGGCTTTGCGGCTTGTCCGACACCTGTTCTTTTCAGCACAAGCCATGCCAGTTTTTTCCGGGGCCGGCCGGTCGCCGCCGCTCGGCGGTGCACGAGCGGCGACGGGGCGCTGCCCGGCGCTTCGTTTTTCAAGCATGGCCAGGGCGCGCCGACTTTGCGCCAGGTCAATGTTTTGATCGGGAAAATGTCGACTTTTCCGATTTCGGATACTCGCCAGCCGCCGCTGAGTCTTTAAGTTCCGATTTCGGATAACGCCTCGTTGCCTCCAGCGACAACAATTTGACCCATCGGCCGGATCGTTTTTTCGATTCGGTAACGGTCCCGATTCGAGAACAAAAGGAGGTCGCTGGTGATACCCAAGAGAGCAGTTCTTTTTTCCCTGCTGGCAGCGCTGGGCGGTGCATTACCCGCCCATGCCGAGTTGCCGGTGGACGAAATCACCGTCGCCAAGCTGGCGCCGGCTCATCCCTATCGCCTGTACTACACCGACGTGGTGCTGCCGCACATGGCCGACGGCAAGCTGACGGTGATCGATGGGCGCACCCTGAAAGTCGAAGGCATTTTGTCCACCGGGCTGTTTGCCCAGACCACGCTGTCGCCGGATCGCAGCGAGATCTACGTGGTCACGACCTATTACAGCAAGCTGAACCGCGGCGAGCGGATCGAGGAAATCCTCGTCTATGACGCCAAGACCATGGTGCTCAAGGAAGAGATTCCCTACACCGCCCGCCACGCCCAGGCTCTGCCGTATCGCGGCACGCTGCGGACGACGGCCGACGGGCGTTTCATCATCGTCCAGAACGCCACGCCGGCGACCTCGGTCAGCATCGTCAACCGGCATACCGGCAAGCAGGTCGCCGAAGTCCAGACGCCCGGCTGCTACGTCGTCTACCCCGCCCAGACGGCCAATCGCTTCGCGACGCTGTGCGGCGACGGAACGATGCTCACCGTTTCGCTCGACAACGACGGCAACCCGGTCAGCAAGAAGAAGAGCGCGAAATTCTTCGACCCGGACGGCGACGCGCTGTTCGTCTCGGCCGCCCAGGAAGGCGATACCTACCATTTCGTCTCGTTCAAGGGCAACGCCGTCTCGGTCAATGTCGCCGGCGAAACGGCCGTGCCCGGCGCCTTCTGGTCGCTCGGCACGGCCGCCGAGGTGAAAAAGGGCTGGCGTCCCGGCGGCTATCAGCCGGTCGCTCTGCATCAGGCCAGCGGCACCTTGTATGTCGGCATGCACCCGAAAGGCTACGAAGGCAGTCACAAGGAAGCGGCGAAGGAAATCTGGGTCTATGACCTGGCTGCGAAAACCCGCGTCTCGCGCAGCAAGACCATCCCGGCCACCGGCCTGGTGGTCAGCCAGGGCGAGGCGCCGCGGCTGTTTGCCTTTGATACGGCGATCGCCGGGATTGCTGCTTTCGACGGCGGTCGCAAGCTGAAGCCGGTGCGCAGCGCGGCCGGCTTCGGCGACACGCCGACCCAGCTGGAAGTGCAGTGATGGAGGCCCTCCTCGCATTCATCGCCGACCCGGTGATCACCCGCGCTCTCGGGGCGACGCTCTCGGTCGTCCTGCTGGTCGGGGCCTGGCACAAGCTGAAGGATCCGGTCGTCTTCGCCGGCGCGGTCGACAACTATCGCCTGCTCCCCGAGCGTCTGACCCCGCTGGTCGCCGGGCTGCTGCCGCTGGTCGAACTGGCGGCCGGTGGCCTGTTGCTCTTCCCCGATACCGCCTTTATCGGCGGCCTGCTGGCGCTGGCCCTGCTGCTGGTCGTCACCTCGGCCGTCGGCATCAACCTGCTGCGTGGCCATACCCGCATCGATTGCGGCTGCGGCGGCCTGTCCGGCCAGCCGCTGTCGTGGGCGCTGGTCGTCCGCAACGGGCTGCTGATGGCGATGGTCGGGCTGGCCATGCAGGAAAGTGCCGGCCGGCCGCTGGTCTGGGCCGATTACCTGACGGTCGGCGGCGCGGTCCTTGCCCTGGTCGGAATCTACGTCTCTGCCAATCAATTGATGACCAACGCCCCGCTGGCGCTGGCCGTCCGCAAATAAAGGAAATGCCATGAACGAAGCACTGCTGGTCTCCAATGTCTTTCTCTGGGGTGTCGTCCTCGCCCTGGTCGTCGTCGTGCTCGCCCTGGCTCGCCAGATCGGCATCCTCTACGAACGCGTCGCCCCGATGGGCGCCCTGATGATGGATCAGGGACCGAAGGTCGGCGAAGTCGCCCCGGCTTTCACGCTCGATTCGATCGGGGGCGGCAAGCTGAGCGTCGGCGGCAACACCGGCCGCAGCCAGCTGCTCTTCTTCCTCTCGCCGACCTGTCCGGTGTGCAAGAAGCTGCTGCCGGTCCTCAAGTCGATCCAGGGCGCCGAAAAGGGCTGGCTCGACGTGGCGCTGGCCAGCGACGGCGATTTGCCGGAACACGCCGAGTTCTACCGCAAGGCCGATCTGAAGAGCTTCCCCTACGCCTTGTCCACCGATCTCGGCATGACCTACCGCATCGCCAAGCTGCCCTATGCGGTGCTGATCGGCGAAGACGGCCGCATTCGCGGCAAGGGCCTGGTCAATTCCCGCGAACAGCTGGAAAGCCTGTTCGCCGCCAAGGAGGCCGGTGTGGCCTCGATCCAGGAATTCATCGATCAGCGCGCCTGATCGACCCTCACCGCAAGGAGCAATAACGTGAAATGGCTAGATGATTTCTTTGAGCGCAAGACCCGTCGCGTCGCCCAGTCGGCCTCCCGGCGCAGCGCGCTGGTCAAGGTCGGCAAGCTCTTCGTCGGCACCGCCTTTATCCTGCCGGTGCTGCCTTTCGACCGGATGATGCCGACCGCCCAGGCCGGCGAGGCCAAGAAGGCGAGTGAGGACGACGAGAGCTGCGATTACTGGCGTTACTGCGCTCTCGACGGTTTCCTCTGCACCTGCTGCGGCGGCACCATTTCGAGCTGCCCGCCGGGCACCGAGGTGTCGAAGGTGACCTGGGTCGGCACCTGCCGCAATCCGGCCGACGGCAAGGATTACCTGATCAGCTACAACGACTGTTGCGGCGTCACGATGTGCGGCCGTTGCGGCTGCAACCGCAACGAGCGGGAGCGGCCGGGCTATCGCCTCGGGGTCCATAACGACATCAACTGGTGCATGGCCAACGGCAGCAACGCCTACCACTGTACCGTCGCCGCCATCGTCGGCGTTGGCGAGCAACGGGGCTAGAACCATGCGCCAACTGCTTGCTGCCACCCTCGTCAGCCTGGCCGCGGCTCCCTTGTGGGCCGACGACCAGGCGGGGGCCGGGCTGTATGCCACCCACTGCGTCGCCTGCCACCAGATCGGAGCGGTGGGGGCGCCTGGCATCGCGCCGCCGCTCGCCGGCAACATCGGCCGCCATGCCGGCAGCCCGGAAGGCCGGGCCTACCTGGCCCGCGTTCCGCTGACCGGCATGGTCGGCAGCATCACCGTCGATGGCGTGCGCTACACCGGCAACATGCCGTCCTTCGCCGCGCTGTCCGATGCCGAACTGGCCAGCGTGCTCGGCCACATCCTCAAGACCTACGAGGGCGTCGCCGATCTCGGCTGGCTGACGCCGGCCTTCGTGGCCAGCTCGCGCCAGACGCCGGGCACGCCGAATGAAACCCATAAACAGCGCAGCCGCCTGCCGGCTGCCGCAGGAGGCTAGGCCATGCGCAAACAGGCCTTGTTGTTCGTTTTCGCACTGCTCGCCGCGCAGGCCTGGGCGGCCGATGCCGGCTCGCCGCGCCTCAACTTCATGCTGCATTGCTCCGGCTGCCATGGCCAGGACGGCTCGGGCAGCCCGGGGGCCGGGGTGCCCAACATGCGCGGCGCGCTCGGTCATTTTCTCAAGGCCGAAGGCGGCCGGGAGTTCCTGATCCAGGTCCCGGGCACCGCGCATTCGGCGCTGAGCAACGGCGAAGTGGCCGAGTTGATGAACTGGATACTCAAGACTTTCAGCAAGGACGAGGTGCCGGCCAATACGGCGCCTTACACGATGCCGGAAGTGGCGCAGTTGCGGGCCAGTCCGCTGGCCGATGTGCCGGGTGTGCGCGCCGGAATCATCAAGTATTTGCAGGCGCAGGGAATCGCCATCGACTGATTCCGGTCGGTGAGCGTTGGGGTGATTGATGCATTTCGAGAAAAGGGAATCAAAAATGAGCAAGACCAACAGAGTGATGCCGATTTCCGCCCTGATCATCGGGTTGATCGGCTTTTCCGCCCAGGCTGGCGCGGCGGTCAGCGAGCCGGAAGCGGCGCAATTGGGCAAGGATCTGACGCCGGTCGGCGCCGAACGGGCCGGCAACAAGGACGGCAGTATTCCGAAATGGGAAGGCGGCCTGGCCAAGGGCAAGCACAAGCTGAGCGATCCCCGCGTCGATCCGTTCGCCGCCGACAAGCCGCTCTATTCGATCGAGGCAAGCAATGTCGACAAGTACAAGGACAAGCTCTCGGCCGGCCAGATCGAACTGATCAAGAACCGCAAGGGCTACCGGATGGATGTCTATCCGACGCATCGCAGCTGCGGCTATCCGGATTCGGTCTATGGTCAGACCAAGGTCAATGCGACCAGCGCCAAGCTGAGCGCCGACGGCAAGGACAACCTGGCCCAGGCGGTCGGCGGCGGCTTCCCCTTCGCCATCCCGAAAAACGGCGCCGAGGCGGTGTGGAACCATCGCCTGCGCTGGCAGGGTGAAGGCCGTTTCGAGTACTACCAGACCAATTTTATCAACCCGGACGGCAGTTTCTACGGTCTGGCCCAGGATCAGGTGGTGATGACCCCGTTCGCTTCGGCCAAGGCCAAGTCGATCGAGGATGTCGGCGGCGTCCAGATGAAGCTGCTCAATCTGGCCACCGCGCCGGCTTCGCGGACCGGCGAAATCATCCTGGCGCACTACTTCCTCGGCAAGTCGAACGATGCCTGGATGTATTTCCCCGGCCAGCGTCGCGTCCGCCGCCTGCCGGCCTTCGAGTACGACAACCCGATCCCGGGTTACGAAAACCTCGAAACGGCCGACCAGTACCCGATGTTCGCCGGGGCGCTCGACCGCTACGACTGGAAGCTGGTCGGCAAGCAGGAAATGGTCGTGCCGTACAACAGCTTCAAGCTGGTCGCCAAGCGCCCGATCAAGGAGATCTACGAGGGGCAATTCCCCAAGCGTGACCTGATGCGTTACGAGTTGCATCGCGTCTGGAAGGTCGAGGCGACGGTCAAGCAGGGCATGCGTCACATGTTCGCCAAGCGCACCTTCTACATCGACGAAGACACCTGGATGATTCTCGCCGCCGACCAGTACGACGCCCAGGGCAAGCTGTGGCGCGTCATGGAAGCCTCGCTCTATCCGGCCGTCGAGCTCGGTGCCTGTGTCAGCCAGGAATTCATGTCCTGGGATCTGACGGTCAATCGCTATATGGCCGAAAACGCCACCCAGGAAAGCAAGCCGACCGACTGGCTGGCCGGACAGGAAGGCCGCATTGACGCCAAGCGCTTCGAATCCGACGAGCTGCGTCGGGCCGGCGACCGCTGATCGTTCCAGCGCATAAATAAGAGGGGAATTTCATGCAGATCACGACATCCATCCGCCGCACTCCGGCGGCCCTGGCGATTGCCGCGCTTGGCCTGGGGTTGGCCAGCCCGGCCCAGGCCTTCAAGTTCGATCTCGCCAACGGCGTCAGCGGCAGCCTCGATTCGACGCTGAGCTTCGGCATCCAGCGCCGCATGCAATCGACGGACCGTTCGATCATCGGCAACGACTCCGGCGGCGGCTCGCCGATTTCCGGCGAAATGGGGCAACGGGTCAATGGCAATGCCGCGACGTCGGTTGGCGACTTCAACTACTCCAACATCGATGACGGCAACCTGAACTACAAGAAGGGCGACATCGTCTCCGCCGTCCTCAAGGGCACCCATGAACTGTCGTTGGGCGAGCGCGGCAACTGGGCGGCGCTCGGCCGGGTGACCTGGTCATCCGACTTCGCGGCCATCCATACCGACCGCACGCCGCTCGACGACGATGCCAAGAAGGCTCTGCGCCAGGATGTTTCGCTGCTCGACCTGTGGGTTTCCAAGGACTTCAACTGGGTCGGCAATTCGGCCAAGCTGAAGGTCGGCAATCAGGTGATCAACTGGGGCGAGGACATTTTCATCATGGGCGGGATCAACTCGATTCACGCCTTCGATGTCCGCAAGGCCCACATCCCCGGTACCCAGGTCAAGGAAATCCTGATTCCGGCGCCGATGATCTCGCTGAACACGGCGATCCTGCCCGGCGTCTCGATGGAAGGCTATTACCAGTTCGCCTGGAACAGCTTCAAGCTCGATCCGGCCGGCAGCTACTGGTCGACCGCCGACTTTCTCGGCAAGGGCGGCCGGCGCGGCGCCTACTATCCGTCCAGCCTGGGGGTCGGCGGCACCGGCGACTACGATCCGACGCGCGGCCGGACGCTCGATTCGATCAGCCAGGCCAATGGCGGCGCCGGGGTGGTGCCGACCGAACGCGAGAAGCCCAGCTCGGGCGGCCAGTACGGCCTCAACATGCGCTACAAGCCGGCCGGCGGCGATACCGAGTACGCGGCCTACTACATCCGCTACCACGACAAGCTGCCCTTCGTCGGCTTCAAGGTCAATGGCGCGGCCAACGTCCTGCAGCTGACCGCCGTCGAGCAGTACGGCCAGGATCTCGATCTGTTCGGCCTGTCGATGAATACCAAGGTCGGCGACTGGGCCTTCGGTGCAGAAGTCTCCTACCGGCCGAAGGACAGCGTGGCGATCGACCCGACGGTGCCGCTGGCCAGCGGCTCGAAATCGAAGCAGGAATACAACCTGGCGGCGCTCTCCAACAACTTCACGACGAATGCCTCAGCCAAGGGCTACGTCGGGGAGAAGAAGTTCCAGGCCCACACCACCGCCTTCACCTGGCTGCCCAATGAAATCACCCGCTTCCTCGGGGCGGCGGATGGTGCCTTCCTGTTCGAAGTGGCGGTGACGCATTACCCGGATCTCGACCTGTCCGGGGCGGTGCCTTACCTGCTCAACAACTACGCCATGCCGAACAAAACGTCCTGGGGTTATGTCGCCGAAGTCAGTCTGACCTACGCCAACGTCTTCGGCTCCGGCTGGACGGCGACGCCGATCGTCGACTTCTACCACGACGTCAAGGGCACCAGCCCGAACACCATCCCCTTCGTCGAAGGACGCAAGGCGGTGGCGTTGGGCGTGACCTTCGATTACCACAACCAGTGGAAGGTCGGGGTCGGCTACAGCACCTTCTTCGGAGGGGGCAACCTGAACGTGCTGCGCGATCGCGACGTGGCTACCGCAACCGTTTCCTACGCTTTCTGATTGGTACTACCGGGCGGTCCCGGTTCTTCCTAGACCCGAGGCCGCCCATCCTCTGCACCGTCATTTCGGCCTTGCAGTAGCTCATTAGAGGTTTAATTCGATGTCGAGCATCGTTGGTTTCGTAAAGCGCCTGGAGGATTTCTTCTTCCGTTATCGGGCAGCGACCCTGCTGGTTCTGCTGGTCCTCACCGTCGCCATGGGCGTCCTCGCCTCGCGCCTGCACATGTCGGCCGGTTTCGACAAGCAGTTGCCGATCGGCCATGAATACACCGATACCTTTTTCAAATACCGCACCCAGCTTTTCGGCTCCAACCGCATCATGGTTGTCGTCCGGGCCCGCGACGGCAACATCTGGACGCCGGCTTCGCTGAAGAAGCTGCACGAAGTCACCGAGGCCGTGCTCTATCTGCCGGGTGTCGACCGGCGTTCGGTGCAATCGCTGTGGACGCCGAATACCCGGGTTTATGAACTGACCGAGGAAGGCTTTCAGGCCGAAGACGTGATCGGCGGCACGGTGACGCCGGAGGCGCTCGACGCCGCCAAGATCGACGTCATCCGCGACCGGGCCGGGCGAGGCGGCTACACCGGCAGTCTGGTGGCCAACGACGGCAGCGCCGCGATGATCGTCGCCGACCTGCTGGAAGAAGATCCCGGGACGCACGAACAGCTCGATTACCTGGCGCTGGCTGACAAGCTGGAGAAGGACATTCGCGGCAAGCTGGAAACGCCCGAACACGAAATCGAGATCGTCGGCTTCGCCAAGCAGATCGGCGACATCGCCGATGGTGCCAAGGGCGTCGCCGGCTTTTTTGCGCTGGCCACGCTGCTCACCGCGCTGGCCGTCTATTGGTACTGCCGCTCGATCCTGCTGACGCTGTTGCCGATCTTCTGCTCGATGGTTTCCGTCGTCTGGCAGTTCGGCACGCTGACCCTGCTCGGCTTCGGTCTCGATCCGCTGGCCATCCTGGTCCCTTTCCTGGTCTTCGCCATCGGCGTCTCGCACGGCGTGCAACAGATCAACGCCATTTCCAAGGCGGTGGCGGCGGGGGCGGACTCCATTTCGGCCGCCCGCGAAAGCTTCTCCAGCCTGTTCATTCCCGGCACGCTGGCGCTGGTCACCGCTTTCGTCGGCTTCATCACGCTGGTCATGATCCCGATTCCGATGATCCGCGAACTCGGCATCGCCGCCTCGATCGGTGTCGGCTACAAGATCATCACCAATCTGATCATGCTGCCGGTCGCCGCTTCCTTCTTCCGTTTCTCGCAGAAATACGCGCTGCATCTGGAAGCCATCCAGAACAAGCGCGGCCTGCTGATCCAGCGTCTCGGCTTCATCGCCGACATCAACCACGCCCGCCTGGTCCTGGTTTCCGCCGTGATCCTGCTCGGCCTCGCCGTCTGGCAGAGCCACGGCCGGCACATCGGCGCGCTTCAGCCCGGCGCGCCCGAGCTGCGCCCCGAGTCGCGCTACAACCAGGACGTCGGCAACATCGTCAAGCGCTTCGATCTCGGCATGGACGTGCTGACCGTGGTCTTCGAGACGCCGAACGATTCCTGCAACAACTTTGAGGTACTCAACTACATCGACCAGTTCAGCCAATACATGGGGCAGGTGCCCGGCGTGCTGTCGGTGCAGTCGTTGTCCGGCCTGGCCAAATTCGCCAATGCCGGGCTCAACGAGGGCAACCCGAAGATGGCCGCGGTGCCGCGCGATACCAAGGCCCTGCAGGTCGCCATCGGCTATCTGCCGGAAGCCGGCGGCCTGTTCAACCGGGCATGCACGATGATGGCGGCCAATATCTACCTCGCCGACCACAAGGCCACGACCATCGAGCCGGCCATCCATGCGGTCAAGGATTTCCGCCTGCGCTACAACCCGGAATCGCTCGGCATGACGGTGCGCCTGGCTTCCGGCAACGTCGGCGTGCTCGCCGCGACGAACGAGGAGGTCGAGGCGCGCGAACTGCCGATGATGCTCTACGTCTATGCCGCGATCATCATTCTGGTGCTGCTCGCCTATCGCGACTGGCGGGCCATGCTGGCTTGCTGCCTGCCGCTGACGCTGGCCACCTTCCTCGGCTACTGGTTCATGAAGAGCCTGGATATCGGGCTGACCGTCGCGACCTTGCCGGTGATGGTGCTGGCCACCGGGATCGGCGTCGATTACGCCTTCTACATCTACAACCGCCTGCTGATCCATCTGGCGCGCGGTGAAGCCATGAAGGAGGCGCTCGAAGGCGCGCTGCGCGAAGTCGGCGTGGCGACCATCTTCACCGCCATCACGCTGTCGGTCGGCGTCGCCACCTGGAGCTTCTCGGAACTCAAGTTCCAGGCCGACATGGGCATCCTGCTGACCTTCATGTTCATGGTGAACATGCTGATGGCCATCACCGTGCTGCCGGCCTTCGCCGTCAAGCTCGACTACCGCTTTCCCCGGCGCGGCCCGGTCAAGGCGCCGGCCATCGGCCACTGAACGGAGTATCGATCGTGAAGATGAAATTCAACGCACTGCTGCTTTCCCTCGCCGCCGTTGTCGCGGTGCCGCTGGTCGCCGCCACCGGCGTCGGCCAGGCCCCGGCCGCCAGCTATTTCAGCAGCGCTCCGCACCTGATCAATCCCGAGAAGGCGCCGATCTATGCGGCGACGACGGCCGGCCAGCGCATCGTCGCGGTTGGCGACTACGGCCTGATCAACCTGTCGGACGACGGCAAGACTTTCCGTCAGGCCAAGGTGCCGACCCGGGCGCCGCTGACCTCGGTGTTCTTTGTCGATGAGCACCGCGGTTGGGCCGTCGGTCACGACGGGACGGTGCTCGGCAGCAGCGATGGCGGTGAAAGCTGGCAGGTGCTGCGCGAAATGCGCGGCCAGGATCAGGTATTGATGTCAGTCTGGTTCGAGAACGCCGAGCATGGGCTGGCCGTCGGCCAGTTCGGCCTGGCCCTGGAAACCCATGATGGCGGCAAGACCTGGACCGAGCGCAGCCTGGTTGCCGGCGAGGCCGGCGAAGGGCATCTGCTGCAACTGGTCCCGGTCGGCAACGGGGTGCTGCTGGTGGCCGGCGAAGCCGGCAGCATTCTTCGTTCGGTCGATGCCGGCGCCCACTGGGTCGCCATCCAGACCGACAACAAGGGTTCCTTCTGGACCGGCGCCGCGCTGGCCGACGGCAGCGTGCTGATGGCCGGCATGCGCGGCCACGTCTATCGCAGCGTCGATCACGGTGAGCATTGGGCGGAAGTGCCGAGCGGCACCCAGCAATCGCTGACCGGCATCAGCCAGCGCCCGGATGGCAGCGTGCGGATCGTCGGCCTGAGCGGCGCCTCATTGCT
Organism: Dechloromonas denitrificans; assembly: GCF_020510685.1. Taxonomy (NCBI): domain Bacteria; kingdom Pseudomonadati; phylum Pseudomonadota; class Betaproteobacteria; order Rhodocyclales; family Azonexaceae; genus Dechloromonas; species Dechloromonas denitrificans. Next base: position 3,469,187 of record NZ_CP075185.1, on the reverse strand, counting down.
CAGCAAGGATGGCGGCCAGCATTTCTCGGCCAGCCTGCGCCCGGATCGCGCCGGGCTCACCGCCATTGCCCAGGCGGCCGGCGGCGACCTGCTATTCACCGCGCTGGGCGCCTTGTTCCGCGAATCGTTTTAGTTGTTGGGCGGCGGCCGCAGTCCTGGCGGAGTGCCCGTCAGGCCGGCTGCGCAAGATGTAAACCATAAAAGGAGACAAACAATGAAAGCAACCGAGAATCCACAAGTGAACAGCCGGACCCTTGAATTTCTGGCCCGGCAAAACCACGCCATGCTGATTGACGGCAAATGGGTCGCCGCCCGTTCGGGGCAGACCCTGGATGTCGTCAATCCGGCCAGCGAGGCGGTACTCGGTACCGTGCCGGCGGCCGGCGTCGAAGACGTCGACGCGGCGGTGCAGGCGGCGCGCCGGGCCTTCGTCGCGCCGGCCTGGGCCAAGATGCGTCCCGACCAGCGGCAGCGCCTGCTGCTGCGCTTGGCCGATCTGGTCGAGGAACACGCCAAGACGCTGGCCGAGATTGAATCGCTCGACAACGGCAAGTCGGTGCTGATCGCCGAGGCCGTCGACGTCGCGCTCGCCGCCAGCTATTTCCGCTACATGGCCGGCTGGGCGACCAAGATCGAGGGCAGTACGCTCGACGTGTCGATTCCCTTCGCGCCGCACAACGAGTTCGTCGGCTACACCCGCAAGGAGCCGGTCGGCGTCGTCGGCGCCATCGTCGCCTGGAACTTCCCGCTGCTGCTCGCCGCCTGGAAGCTCGGCCCGGCCCTCGCCACCGGTTGCACGGTGGTGCTCAAGCCGGCCGAGCAGACGCCGCTGTCGGCGCTTTACCTTGGCCAGTTGATCCAGGAAGCCGGCTATCCGGATGGGGTGGTCAATGTCGTCACCGGCGACGGGCCGTCGGCCGGCGCCCCGCTGACCCGCCACCCGGGCGTCAACAAGCTGACCTTCACCGGTTCGACCGAGATCGGCAAGCTGATCGGCAAGGCGGCGATGGATAACATGACCCGCATCACCCTCGAACTGGGCGGCAAGTCGCCGGTCATCGTCCTCGAAGACTGCGATCCCGCGGTTGCCGCGGCGGGCGCGGCGCAGGCCATCTACTTCAATCAGGGCCAGGTGTGCTGTGCCGGTTCGCGGCTCTACGTGCACAAGAAGAATTTCGAGCGCGTCGTCGCCGATCTGGCCGACCACGCCAATGCGCTGAAGATCGGCCACGGCCTCGACCCGCTGACCCAGCTCGGGCCGCTGGTCTCGCGCGAGCAGATGGAACGGGTCTGTTCCTACATCGACATCGGCCGCCAGCAGGGGGCGGAAGTGGTCGCCGGCGGTGGCCGTTCGGGCGATCTCGGTTACTTCGTCAAGCCGACGGTGCTGGCCAAGGTCGATCAGAAGGCCCGCATCGTCCAGGAGGAAATCTTCGGCCCGGTGGTCGTCGCCATGCCCTACGACGATCTCGACGAGGTGGCGGCGCTGGCCAACGACACGCCGTTCGGCCTGGGCGCCAGCATCTGGTCGAACGACCTGGCGCGGGTGCATCGGCTGATTCCCAAGATCAAGTCGGGCACCGTCTGGGTCAATTGCCACAACATGCTCGACCCGGCGCTGCCTTTCGGCGGCTACAAGCAGTCCGGCTTCGGCAAGGAGATGGGGCGCTCGGCGCTCGATGCCTATCTGGAACAGAAATCGGTGCTGATGATGGTCTGAGCGGCGGCGACGCCAACGAAAAAAGGCCCGGCGATTGCTCGTCGGGCCTTTTTTTTGCAGTGTCGCAACGGTGCCTTGGTCGTTACAGCGCGAGCAGCGTCTGGGCGTGGTGGGCCATCATCCATTCTTCGTTGGTCGGAATGACCAGCACATCGACGCTGCTGTTACCGGCGCTGATGAACAGGTCGTGCCGGGCGTTGGCTTCCGGATTCAGCCGGATGCCCAGCCACTCGGACTGCAGGCAGACGCGGCGCCGGACTTCGGCGGCGTGCTCGCCGATGCCGCCAGTGAATACCAGCGCGTCGATGCCGCCGGACGCAGCGGCCAGCGAGCCGAGTTCGCGGGCGATGCGGTAGCAGAACAGGTTGACCGCTTCCTCGGCTTCCGGCTTGTCGGAGGAAAGCAGCGTGCGCATGTCCTGACTGATACCGGACACCCCGAGCAGGCCGGATTCCTTGTAGAGCATCTTGGTCATGTCCTTGACGCTCAGCCCCTTGGTTTCCATCAGGTGCAGGACGACGCCGGGGTCGAGGTTGCCGACGCGGGTGCCCATCACCAGGCCATCGATGGTCGAGAAGCCAAGCGTCGTCGCGACGCATTTGCGATTGACCATAGCCGCCATGCTGGCGCCGTTGCCGAGGTGGGCGACGACGACGCGGCCGTCGGCACGTCGCGAATGCTGCGGCAGGGCGCGGGCGATGTACTCGTAGGACAGGCCGTGGAAACCGTAACGCCTGACGCCTTCGGCGGTGATCGAGCGGGGCAGGCCGAAAATCTGGGCGACATCCGGCTGGCTGCGGTGGAAGGCGGTGTCGAAGCAGGCGACCTGCGGCACCTTCGGCAGCAGCGTTTCCAGGGCGACAATGCCGGCGACGTTGTGCGGCTGGTGCAGCGGGGCGAGCGGGACATAGCTGGTCAGCCGGGTGAGTACATGCGGTGTGATGACGATGGGTTTCGAATAGTGCTCGCCGCCATGCACGACGCGATGGCCGACGGCGACGATTTCCCAGTCGGCGTGGCTGGCGGTGAACCACTTGAGCAGCGCGTCGAAAGCCTGGGTGTGGCTGACTTTCTCGCCGTCCAGCAACTGGTCGGCAATGTGCTCGCCGGCCTTGTTCTTGGCGACCATTTTGGTCGCCTCGGTGCCGATACCGTCAATCTGGCCGGACACTTCGGCTTCCGGAGAAATCGGGTGGGCGAGCGAAAAGAGGGCGAACTTGATGGACGAAGATCCGGCGTTGATCGTCAGAATGCCTTGTTTCATTTTAGGAAATTACCTTTTTACGGTTGGCGTGGGCGACCAGTGCGGCGATGACACAGGAGGCAGTGCGGGTTTCGGCCGTATCGGCGCGGCTGGTCAGGACGATGGGAACGCGCGTGCCGAGGACGATGCCGGCGGTCAGCGCGTTGGCGAGGTATTCGAGTTGCTTGGCGACCATATTGCCGGATTCGAGGTCGGGCACGACAAGAATTTCGGCATGGCCGGCCACCGCCGACTTGATGCCCTTGGTCTTGGCGGCGACGATCGAGACGGCGTTGTCGAAGGCCAGCGGGCCGTCCAGGATGCCGCCCTTGATCTGGCCGCGGTCGGCCATCTTGCACAGCGCGGCGGCATCGAGCGTGGACTGGATTTTCGGATTGACCGTTTCGACTGCCGAGAGGATGGCGACTTTCGGTTCGGGAATGCCGAGGATGTGGGCGAGGTCGATGGCGTTCTGGATGATGTCGACCTTCTCTTCCAGCGTCGGCGCGATATTGATTGCGGCGTCGGTAATCAACAGCGGGCGATGATAGGTCGGCACGTCCATCAAAAAGACGTGGCTGATCCGGCGGCTGGTGCGCAGGCCGTTGGCGCGCGAAACCACTTCGCCCATCAGCTCGTCGGTGTGCAGGCTGCCCTTCATCAGTGCTTCGGCGTCGCCGGTGCGCACCAGCGACACGGCGATGGCCGCCGAATCGTGGCTGTGGGCGGCATTGACGATGCGGATGCCGTGCAGGTCGATGCCGAATTCCTCGGCGACGGCGCGAATCTTCAATTCCGGGCCGACCAGGATGGGTTCGATGATGCCCTCGTGGAAAGCGATTACCGGACCTTTCAGCGATTCGCGGTCGCAAGGATGGGCGACCGCCGTCGGAATCGGTTCCAGGCCTTTGACCCGGGAGAGCAGGTGGGTATAGCGCTCATGCTTGTCGTCGATACGGATCGCCGGCATGTGGATTTCCTGCGTCCGCGACATCTTTTCCGTCGGGGCCAGCACTTCGACCGTGCCGCGAACAACCTGCAGGCCTTCCTGGTTGGTGCACACGCAGTCGAAGACGACATGCTTGTTGTGATCGAATTTTTGTTTGGCGGTCACCGTGATGGTCACCGTGTCGCCGATCGTCACCGGCCGGGCAAAGTGCAGCGTCTGGTCGACCAGGATGGTGCCGGGGCCGGGGAACTGGGTGGCGAGCACCGTCGAGATCAGCGAACCGCTCCACATGCCGTGGGCGATGACTTCGCGAAACATCCCGCTCTCGGAATAGGTCGCATCGGCCAGGCCGGGATTGAAGTCGCCGGTCAGCACGGCGAACAACTTGACATCTTCCGGCATCAGCGTCCGAACCAGGCTGGCCGAGTCGCCGATGCGGATTTCGTTGTAGGTCTTGTTTACCAGATGACGCTGCTCACTGCTCTCGTGCATGTTGTTACTCCCGAAAAACGTTGCGGGCTGGCTAGTCCAATTTGACTAACTGATAGTATAGTATGCTGCACTGCAGCAAACAATGCCGTTGATGTGACATGTCGATCAGAATAGCCCGTGGATATGGCTTGCCAACGGGGCGTGCGCTGCACCATCTGCTGATCGTTGTTGATTTATGGTCGTTGATGAACAGAGGGACGCAGCAAGGTCCCATCACTCGCTTAAGGAAAACAACATGAATACATTTACCGAACCGACCGCCGTTGCCCAAGGCAATCCGGCACTGCCGCTGGCCGGCAAAAAAGGTCTGATTACCGGCATTGCCAACGACAAGTCGATCGCCTTCGCGGTGGCCAAGGCCGTCCGTGCGCTGGGGGCCGACGTCGCGCTAACCTACCAGAACGACAAGACGGCAAAATATACCCAGCCACTGGCCGAATCGATTGGTGCCCGTCTTTTTGAAAAACTCGACGTCACGCAGCCGGGCAGCCTTGAAGCGGTGATCGAGAAGTGCGGCGCCGAATTCGGCCGGCTCGACTTCGCCATTCACTCGATGGCCTTCTGCGAAGCCGACGACCTGCACGGTCGCGTCATCGATACCTCCGAATCCGGTTTCGATGCGGCGATGAACATCTCCTGTCACAGTTTCCTGCGCATGGCCAAGGCGATTGAGCCGCTGATGACCGAAGGCGGTTCGCTGATCACCATGTCTTACCTCGGCGCCGAACGCGTCGTCCGCAATTACGGCGTGATGGGCATCATCAAGGCGGCCCTTGAGTCGGCGGTCCGCTATATGGCCTACGATCTCGGCCCCAAGGGCATCCGCGTTTTTGCCGTTTCGCCCGGCCCGATCATGACGCGCGCCGCCTCCGGCATCGCCCACTTCGACAAGCTGCTCGAATCCGATGCCGTCAAGGCGCCGCTCGGCCACACCGTGACCATCGAAGAAGTCGGCGCGCTGACCGCCTTCCTGTGCACCGCCGGCTCTTCCGGCATGACCGGGCAGACGATCTACGTCGATGCCGGGGCGCATATCGTCGCTTAAGCGGACAAGGGGAGGATGCATAATGAATCCTCCCGTTTTCACTAGCGACGGAGTCTCTGATGGAAATTAATTGCACCGAGCTTCTCCCCGATCCAGTCCCTGATCATCCGCTGCTCGCCGGCCGGAAAGAGATCGGTCGCGGCGAAAGCACCATCGTTCTTGACGGCGACGTCATCGATGGCCAGGAGCGCGTTTTCAAGGTGCTCTCCTCGCCGACCGACTACGCCTACTATACGGCGCCCGACCGGCCGACCGGCACGCATTTCCCCGTCGTCTATGCCGATCACGGGGTCGTCGGGCGGTCCAGTCGCGGTTTCCCGTTCCATATCGTCGAGGTCGAAAAGCTCTATCCGCTGCCAGGCAACGGCGATGCGGCCGAAGTGGCGACCAAACTGAGCGCCTCGTATTTCGATGCCTGCCTGATGTGGCGCAACCTGGCCCAGGACATGGGGCGCATCGCCTTGCACCATCTGGTCGTCACGCCGATGGGCTGGAGCGAAACGGTGCAGCAATCGCTCAAGGCTCTGGAAGGCTTCTCCGATGAATACGGTGCGTTGCCCGACCTGATCAAGGCGGACAACCTGATGATGCGCAAGGATGGAACACTGGTCTTCTCCGATCCGGTATTCATGGAATAAGCCATGCCGATCAGTCAGGTTTGTTATACCTCACGCTTGCGGGCCGAAGCGCTGGTTGCCAATGGGCATACCGCGGTGATCTCGATCACCGATCCGGGAACGCCCGATGCCCGGCTGGCCGTCGGTTTCAAGGATATTCTGCGGCTGTCGTTTTTCGACGCCGTGCCGGCTGACGAATACCTGCCGGCGCCGATGCTCGGCATGTTCGATCACCTGATGGCGCGGCGGATCGGCAGCTTTGTCAGCGAGCAGCATGCCGCTCCCGGCGATATCGTGGTCATCGTTCATTGCGAGTATGGCGTCAGCCGTTCGGCGGCGGTCGCGCTCTTTGTCGAGGCCTATGCGTCGGCGCCGTTGGTCGCCCGCGAGTTCGCCTATGACGCCAATCAATGGGTGGTCGATCAGTTATTGCGTCAGTACCCCGATCTGTATATCGAGATTCCCTCGCTAGCCGAAGTCGAGGAGCGCCGCGCCGAATTTCGCGCCGCCGCCATTCCCGCCGGCAACGGCGAAAACCTGATGGGCGGTTGATCTTCGACAACAGGCTGTAACGATTTGGTGCTACGCTTTCTCTCGTCATAAGTCTTTGTCGGGAGGTCGTCGTGGCACTGAACGATAGGCACGCAGAAGCAGTTGCCGGGATTGTCGACCGGGTGGTTACCCGTTACCGGCGCGATCCCACCTGTATGGTGCAGATCCTGCGCGAAGTGCAGGAAGCCTGCGACTGGATTTCCCCGGAAGCGATCGATCGCCTGCAGGCGACGCTGGGCGTCCCGCGCACCAAGATCGAGGGCGTCGCCGGGTTCTATTCCTTCCTCTATCTCCAGCCGCGCGGCAAGTACCGAATACTCTTTTCCGACAACATCACCGACCGCATGCATGGTAATCTGACGCTGATGGAGCGCCTGTGCAGCAGCTTGTGGATAGAGCCGGGCAAGGTTTCGGAAGATGGCCTGGTCAGCGTCGACAAGACATCGTGTACCGGCATGTGCGATCAGGGGCCGGCGCTGCTGGTCAATAACCTGGCGATAACCCGCTTGAGCGAAGCGCGCATCGACGAAATCGCCGAACTGGTGCGCAGCAATACCCCGCTGGCCGAATGGCCGGCCGATTATTTCACGGTCGAAGATCACATCCGCCTGCCGGATATCCTGCTCGGCTCGCAGATGGCGCCGGGCGATGCGCTGCGCGCGGCCCACGGGCGTGCGCCGAGCGACGGCCTGATGTCCTCCAACATGCGCTCCTGGCGCGAAGGATTGCCGACCGGTCTGGGTGGCCCGGCGGCGATGCTCGACGAAATCAAGCGGGCCAACCTGCGCGGTCGCGGTGGCGCCGGCTTTACCACCGGCCTGAAATGGGAGGCCTGTCGCAACGCCCCGTTGAAGTCCGGGCAACAGCGTTTTGTCGTCTGCAACGCCGATGAAGGCGAACCCGGCACTTTCAAGGACCGCGTGCTGCTGACTTCCTATGCCGATCTGGTTTTCGAAGGCATGACGGCGGCCGCCTACTCGGTCGGCGCCCGGCGGGGTTTTCTCTACTTGCGCGGCGAATACCGTTATCTGCTGGAACCGCTCAATGCCGTGCTCGAGCGCCGGCGCAAGGAGGGGCTGCTGGGGGCCGATATTCTCGGTATTCCGGGGGCCGATTTCGATATCGAGATTCACCTCGGGGCCGGCGCCTATGTTTGCGGCGAAGAATCGGCCCTGATCGAATCGCTGGAAGGCAAGCGCGGTACGCCGCGCAACCGGCCGCCGTTCCCGGTGACCAACGGTTATCTCGACCAGCCGACCATCGTCAATAACGTCGAAACCTTTGCCGCGGCGGCGCTCATCGCGCTGAAGGGGGGCGAGTGGTATGCCAGCATCGGGACCAAGCATTCGGCCGGCACCAAGGTCTTGTCGGTGTCCGGCGATTGCGAGCGGCCGGGACTCTACGAATACCCCTTCGGGGTCAGCATCCGCCAGGTTCTGGCCGACTGCGGCGCCCGGGATACGCAGGCCGTGCAGGTCAGCGGCCCGTCCGGCATCTGCGTCGGGCCGGCCGAATTCGACCGGACCATCGGCTTCGAGGATATTCCGACGGCCGGAGCCTTCACTATTTTCGACAACAGCCGCGACATGTTCGAAGTCGCCCGCAACTACGTGCACTTCTTCCAGCACGAAAGCTGCGGCTTCTGCACACCGTGTCGGGTCGGCACGGCGCTGCTCAAGAACCTGATGGACAAGCTGCACAATGGCTGCGGGTCGCCCTACGATTTCGCCGAAATCGAAAAAATGAACCAGTTGCTGCAATCGACCAGTCATTGCGGTCTCGGGCATACCGCCTGCAACCCGGTGCTCGACACCATCGAAAAATTCCGGCCGGCCTACGAAAAGCGCATGACGCGCAAGGACTTCGCGCCGGCCTTCGATCTTGACCAGGCGCTGGCGGCCGCCCGGCAGATGACCGGGCGCGACGATCCCGGGGCGCACATCATCGCTGAAGAATTTGGGGAGGGTTCGGCATGAGCCATACGTTCACACTGGATGGCAAGACCATTTCCTTCGAGGAAGGGCAGACCATCATGCAGGCCGCCACCAAGGCCGGGGTGTTCATTCCGCACCTGTGCTATCACCCGGAATTCAAGCCGCATGGCTCGTGCAAGCTATGCACCGTCAAGGTCAATGGCCGGCAGACGGCTTCCTGCACGATGCGGGCGATTGCCGGCATGGTGGTCGAAAGCGACACCCCGGAAATCAACGACGAACGACGGACGCTGACCCAGATGCTGTTCGTCGAAGGCAACCATTTCTGCCCGTCGTGCGAGAAGAGCGGCAACTGCCAGTTACAGGCCACGGCCTACCATCTGGGCATGATGTCGCCGCATTTCGATCACTTTTTCCCGGATCGACCGGTCGATGCCTCGCATCCCGAGGTGCTGCTCGATTTCAACCGCTGCATTCTCTGTTCGCTGTGCGTGCGGGCCAGCCGCGATGTCGATGGCAAGAATGTCTTTGCGCTGTCCGGGCGCGGCATCGATACGCACCTGATCGTTAACGCCAAATCCGGCCAACTGGCCGACACCAATTTCACCTTGCACGACAAGGCGGCGCAGGTCTGTCCGGTCGGGGTCATCCTGAAGAAGCGCGAGGGCTTTGCCGTGCCGATCGGCGAACGCAGCTACGACAAGCAGCCGATTTCGGCGACGGTCGAGGCCAAGCAGGAGGGCTATTGACATGACCGCGCCCAAGAAAAAGCTGAAAGTGGCGACGACCTCGCTGGCCGGCTGTTTCGGCTGTCACATGTCGCTCCTCGATATCGACGAACGGCTGTTCACGCTGCTCGAACACATCGAGTTCGACCGCTCGCCGCTGACCGACATCAAGGAGGTCAGTCCCGATTGCGATATCGGCATCATCGAAGGCGGCCTGTGCAATGCTGAGAACGTCCATGTGCTGCGCGACTTCCGCAAGAACTGCAAGATCCTGATCGCCCTCGGGGCCTGTGCGATCAATGGCGGCTTGCCGGCCCAGCGCAATCACCTGCCGCTGACGACCATCCTGGAAGAGGTCTATCACACCAGTCCGGGCGTATCGAACGGCATGATTCCGAATGACCCGGAGCTGCCTTTGCCGCTCGACCAGGTGCACCCGATCCATGAGGTCGTCAAGATCGATTACTTCATCCCCGGTTGCCCGCCTTCGGCCGAAGCGATCTGGAAAGTGCTGACCGATCTGCTGGCCGGCCGCGAGCCGGAACTCGGCCACGGCTTGATGCATTACGACTGAATCCAGGGCGTCTTTGTGTCCTCGACCGAAGACCTCATGGATTAGGAGATTTGAATGAGCTACCAACTGGAAACTGCCGAACATCCCGAAATGCTTCGCCGCGTGGCGATTGACCCCGTTTCGCGGGTCGAGGGCCACGGCAAGGTGACGATTCTGCTCGACGACCAGAACAAGGTGCATCAGGTGCGCCTGCATATCGTCGAGTTCCGCGGCTTTGAAAAATTCATCCAGGGCCGACCGTATTGGGAAGTGCCGGTGATGGTTCAGCGCCTGTGCGGCATTTGCCCGGTGTCGCATCATCTGGCCGCCTCCAAGGCGCTCGATATCATCGTCGGCGCCAAGAAGCTGACGCCGGCCGCCGAGAAGCTGCGTCGCCTGATGCATTACGGCCAGATGCTGCAGTCGCACGCGCTGCATTTCTTCCATCTCTGCTCGCCGGACCTGCTGTTCGGTTTCGACAGCGACGTCACCCGGCGCAATATCGTCGGCGTCGCTGCCGCCCATCCGGAAATCGCCAAGCGCGGCGTCCTGCTCCGCAAGTTCGGCCAGGAGGTGATCCGCGTCACTGCCGGCAAGCGGGTGCATGGCACCGGAGCGGTGCCGGGCGGCATGAACAAGTCGCTGACCATTGCCGAACGGGATGAACTGCTCAAGGACATCTATCACATCGTCGCCTGGTCGCGCGATGCGGTGCATCTGATCCAGAAGGTGCATACGCAGGATCCGGGTCTGTACAACAGTTTCGGCATCTTCCGCTCGAACTTCATGTCACTGGTCGGCCACAACGGCGATCTCGACTTCTACCACGGCACGCTGCGTGCCCGCGACGACAACGGCAAGCTGATTTTCGACGGTGTCGATTATCAGGAATACGACCGTTACATCGATGAAGAGGTCCGCTCGTGGAGCTACATGAAGTTCCCGTATTTCCGTTCGCTGGGCAAGGAGCACGGCTGGTACAAGGTTGGGCCGCTGGCCCGGGTGCAGAACTGCAACCAGATTTCGACGCCGTTCGCCGAGCACGAGCGCAAGGAATTCGTCGATTACGCCGGCGGTACGCCGATGCACGCGCCGCTGGCCTATCACTGGACGCGGATGATTGAGATGCTGCATGCGGCGGAAGTGATCAAGGAACTGCTGCATGACGACGATCTGCTGAGCAACGATCTGATGGTCGAAGGCGAACGACAGATGGAGGGCGTCGGCGTCATCGAGGCGCCGCGCGGCACCTTGTTTCACCACTACCGAGTCGATGAAAACGACCTGATCACGATGGCCAACCTGATCGTCTCGACGACCAATAACAATCAGGCGATGAACGAGGCTGTCCGCCATGTCGCGCGTCGCTACCTGCATGGCCACGAAGTGACGGAAGGCCTGCTCAATCACATCGAAGTCGCCATCCGCGCCTTCGATCCCTGCCTGTCCTGCGCCACGCACGCCCTGGGCAAGATGCCGCTGGCCGTCGAGCTGGTCGATGCGGAAGGGCTGTTGATTCACTCGCTGAGCCGCGCATGAGCGCGCCGGTCGTCGTCTTCGCCGTCGGTAACCCGAGTCGTGGCGACGACGCCATCGGGCCGGTGCTCTGCGGGCGATTGGCCTGCTGGCTCGAAGCGGCTGGCCTGGCGGCGCAGTTCGAACTGATCGAGGACTTCCAGTTGCAGATCGAACATGTCCTCGATCTGCAAGGCCGGCAACTGGCCATGTTCATCGATGCCGGGATCGACACCGGGGCGCCCTTTACCTTTCAGCGGATCGTCCCGGCCACCGGCATCGCCCACACCACGCACGAACTGCCACCGGAGGCCGTGCTCCAGGTGTTCCGCCAGACCGAAGAGGCCGACCCGCCGCCGGCCTTCACGCTGTGCATTCGCGGTGAGCAATTCGAACTGGGCGAGCCATTGACCGCTACGGCTGAAAATCGTCTCGAGCAGGCTTTCGGTTTGCTCGAACAACTCTGCCGCAACCCGGATCCGGCGTCCTGGGAGGCCATGGTGGTCAGTGCGCAGGAGGGCGTTCGCGTTGCCGAAATGGCCTGAACGCCAATTGAAATATCGGATTTTTTGGGTTGCTCGCTGATGATTTCCCGGTTGCAAAAATGTTTGATCCTGTTGGCGCTACTGCTCACGACGGCTTGCGCCAGTTACGATGGCCGCGGGCTGCAGCCCGGCGTGGCGAATGTCGCCGACGTGGTCGGTCAAATGGGCGAGCCGGCGATGCGCTGGCGGAACAGCGACGGTAGCGAGCAATTGGCTTTTCCCCGCGGTCCGGCCGGAACCCATACCTATATGGCGTTTTTTGCCCCGGATGGCCGGTTGCTGCGGATCGAAAACGTCCTTGAGTCGCGCCATTTTGGACAGATCGTCGCCGGCCGCGATGATCAGGCCGCCATCCTGCGCCTGCTTGGCCCGCCCAATCCGGCGTGGACCGCCTATTTCGAAGCACGCAACGAACTGGTCTGGGAGTGGCTGTTCTGCGATGACTGGAGCACCATGGCGCGCTTCGATGTGTTGTTCGACGGGACGTCCGGCATCGTTCGGACGACCTATCAACGGCCCGATCTGCGTGGCCCGGACAGCAGCGCACCATCCTGTGGCCGTTGACCGGCAGAGGTTCTGGCTGGTCGCTTGATCGATCGATGCCTATAATCCGACTCGGTAATGACCGATAGGTCAGTAAATAATTTGGAGCTCGATATGAGTCGTACTTCTCCTCGCAAGATTCTGCTGCTCGTCCTGGTTCTGGCGTGCGCCGCAGGCCTGGCCTTTTATCTGTATCTGCAGCGTCCGGCCGGCTTGCCGGCCGGCCTGGCATCCGGCAACGGCCGGCTGGAGGCGATCGAAGTTGATGTGGCGACCAAGATCGCCGGGCGGCTCAGCGAGCTTGTGCCGCGCGAGGGCGACATGGTTGAGGCCGGCGCCGTGGTCGCCCGGCTCGACGCCGACGACCTGCGCGCCCAGTTGCGGGCGACCGAAGCGCAGGTCGAGCAGGCGCGCCAGGCGGTCGATGAGACACGGTCCGGGGTGCGCAAGTCGGCGAGCGATGTGAGTCTGGCCGACAAGAGCCTGAAGCGTTCGGAAAACCTGGTTGGCCGCGGCTTCATTACGCGCGACAAGCTGGATCGCGACCAGACTGGCCTGGAGGGCGCCCGCGCCAGCATGGCCCAGGCCCGGAGCCGGGTCGGCGAAGCCGATGCGGCAGTCGTCGCGGCCGAAGCCAAGGTGGACAGTCTGAAGGTGACCTTGAACGATACCGCGCTGAAGGCACCGATCAATGGCCGTGTGCTCTATCGACTCGCCGAGCCGGGCGAGGTTCTGGCGGCCGGCGGCAAGGCCCTGACGCTGCTCGATCTTTCCGACATGTACATGACCATCTACCTGCCGACCGACAAGGCCGGTCAGGTGGCGCTCAACAGCGAAGCGCGCATCGTCCTCGATGCCCTGCCGGGGCAGGCGATTCCGGCCACCGTCAACTTCGTGGCGCCGAAGGCGCAATTTACGCCGCGCGAGGTCGAAACGCGGACTGAGCGCGAAAAACTGATGTTCCGCATCAAGGTCAAGGCCGATCCGGCCTGGCTGGCGGCGCATCGCGATCTGGCCAAGGGCGGCATGCCCGGCGTCGCCTACGTGCGGCTCGATGCCAACACGCCGTGGCCGGCCAACCTGCAGATCAGCGGAAAGTAAGTCGTCATGGACCGTACACCGGTCGCCCGCCTTGCCGGAGTCAGTCATCGCTACGCCGCCACGGTGGCGCTGGAAAATATCGAACTGAGCCTGCCGGCCGGCTGCATGGTCGGCCTGATCGGGCCGGATGGCGTCGGCAAGTCGTCATTGCTGGCGCTGGTTTCCGGGGCGCGGCTGATCCAGACCGGCACGGTCGAGGTGCTTGGCGGTGATATCGGCAACCGCCGCTTTCGCGCTTCGGTCCAGCCGTGCATTGCCTACATGCCGCAGGGACTGGGCAAGAACCTCTACCCGACGCTGTCGGTGTTCGAGAACGTCGATTTCTTCGGCCGTCTGTTCGGACAGGGCAAGCGCGAGCGCCAGCAACGCATCGCCGAGCTGCTCACCAGCACCGGCCTGGAGCCTTTCCGGGAGCGGCCGGCGGCCAAGCTGTCGGGCGGCATGAAACAGAAACTGGGTTTGTGCTGCGCGCTGATCCACGACCCCGACCTGCTGATTCTCGATGAGCCGACGACCGGCGTCGATCCGCTGTCGCGCCGCCAGTTCTGGGAGCTGATCGACAGCATCCGCGCCCGCCGGCCGGGCATGAGCGTGCTGGTGGCCACCGCCTACATGGAAGAGGCGGAGCGTTTCGACTGGCTGGTGGCGATGGATGGCGGCCAGGTGATCGGTACTGGCACGCCGGCCGAGTTGCGGGCGCAGACCGGGCAGCCAACGCTCGACGGGGCGTTTATCCAGTTGTTGCCGGAAGAACGTCGGCAGGCCCATCACGCGCTGGTCATTCCGCCGCGCGTTGGTGATGGCGGCAGCTACGCCATCGAAGCGGCCGGCCTATCGCAGCGCTTTGGCGATTTCACGGCAGTCGACCGGGTCAGTTTCAAGATCGAACCGGGCGAGATTTTTGGCTTTCTCGGCTCCAACGGCTGCGGCAAGACGACCACGATGAAGATGCTGACCGGCCTGCTGCCACCCAGCGAAGGCGAGGCCAAGCTGTTCGGCAAGGCGATCGATGCGCATGATCTGGAAACCCGCAAGCAGGTCGGCTACATGTCGCAGTCGTTCTCGCTGTACGGCGAGTTGACGGTTCGCGCCAATCTCGATCTGCACGCCCGGTTGTTCCACCTGCCGGATGCCCGGCGCGGTCCGCGGATTGCCGAACTGATGCAGCGTTTCGGCCTTGAACCCTACGCCGACAAGGCGGCCGCCGAATTGCCGCTGGGCATCCGCCAGCGCCTGTCGCTGGCCGTCGCGGTGGTCCATGAACCGAAGCTGCTGATTCTCGACGAACCGACTTCCGGCGTCGATCCGGTGGCGCGCGACGATTTCTGGGCGCTGCTCGTCGAATTGTCGCGCGGGCAGGGCGTCACCATCTTCATCTCGACTCATTTCATGAACGAAGCCGAGCGCTGCGACCGCATTTCGCTGATGCACGCCGGCAAGGTGCTGGCCAGCGACACGCCAGCCGGTCTCTGCGCCGCGCGCGGCGAAGCGACGCTCGAGGCGGCTTTCATCAGCTATCTGGAGGAGGCGACGGGCGTTGTGAAAGCGCTTCCCGCCGCCACCGGCGAAGTCCCGCACGGCCCCGAAGTTGCCGGTCGCGATAGTGCCCAGCCGGCCGTGCCGAGCGCCGCGCCGGCCAAACAGCAACCCAGCGCCTTCAGCCTGCGGCGTCTGCTCGGCTACTCCTACCGCGAGGCGCTCGAATTACGCCGCGATCCGATCCGGCTGGCGTTCGCGCTGATCGGCTCGGTGCTGTTGATGTTCGTCCTCGGTTTCGGCATTTCGCTCGACGTCGAGGGCTTGCGCTTCGCCGTGCTCGATCGCGACCAGTCGCCGGAAAGCCGGGCCTACATCGAGAATATTGCCGGGTCGCGCTATTTCCTCGAACAGGCGCCGATACTCGACGATGCCAATCTGGAAAAACGCATGCGCAGCGGCGAGTTGAGCCTGGCGGTCGATATTCCGGCCAATTTCGGCCGCGATCTGCGGCGCGGTCACTGGCCCGAAATCGGCATGCTGGTCGATGGCGCCATGCCTTATCGGGGCGAAACGGTACGCGGCTACGCCGAGGGCATGCACTTGCAGTACGTGCAGCAGCTGATTCGCGAGCAGACCGGCGTCACCGCCGGCTATCCGGCCAACATCGTCTCGCGCTACCGCTACAACCAGGACGTCAAGAGCATCTACGCCATGGTGCCGGCGGTGATTCCGATTTTGCTGATTTTCATCCCGGCCATCCTGATGGCGCTTGGCGTGGTCCGCGAGAAGGAACTCGGCTCGATCACCAACCTCTACGTGACGCCGGTGACGCGGCTGGAATTCCTGCTCGGCAAGCAATTGCCCTACGTCGTCGTCGCCTTGATCAGCTTCGCCTTGCTGCTCATCCAGTCGCAGATCATCTTTCACGTGCCGATCAAGGGCAGCCTGTTCGCCCTGTGTCTGGGCGCCGGCCTGTACGTCATCGCGACCACCGGGATCGGCTTGCTGATGTCGACTTTCACCAGCACGCAGATCGCTGCGCTGTTCGGCACGGCGATCCTGACCATTCTGCCGACCGTCAGTTTCTCCGGGCTGACGACGCCGGTCGGGGCGCTGGAAGGGGCGAGCTATTGGATCGGCCAGTTGTTCCCGGCCAGCTATTTCCTGATCATCAGCCGCGGTGCCTTTACCAAGGCCCTCGGCGTTTCCGACCTGATTCCGCAGTTCCTTGCGCTGGCCTGCTTCATCCCCGTGCTGACCGTGCTGTCGGTGGTGCTGCTCAAAAAGCAGGAGAAATAACATGCGCCTGCCCAGCCTCTCCAACATCTTCCGCCTCGGCCTCAAGGAGCTGAAAAGCCTGCGCGCCGACAAGACGTTGATGGTGCTGATCTGCTGGGCTTTCTCCGGCGCCATCTACACCGCGGCGACCGGCGTTTCGCAGGAGTTGCACAACGCCCCGATCGCCATCGTTGACGAGGACCAGTCGCCGCTCTCCAGTCGGCTCGTCGATGCCTTCTACCCGCCGTTCTTCCGCCAGCCGCAGATGATCTCGCTGGCCGAACTCGATGCCGGCATGGATGCCGGCCGCTACAATTTCACGCTGGTCATCCCGGCGCATTTTCAGCGCGACGTGCAGGCTGGCAAGGTGCCTGACGTCCAGCTCAATATCGACGCGACCATCATGTCGCAGGCCTTCATCGGCGCCACTTACATCAAGAGCATCGCGCTCGGCGAGGTCAATGAATACCTGACCGGTCGGCGCGACAGCGCCGCAACGCCGATCAAGCTGACCAGCCGGGTCCGCTTCAATCCCAACCTCAACGGTTTCTGGTTCGGCGGCGTCATGGAGGTGATCAACAACGTCACCATGCTGACCATCATCTTGGTCGGCGCCGCCTTCATCCGCGAGCGCGAGCACGGCACCATCGAACATTTGCTGGTCATGCCGCTGACCCCGCTCGAAATCATGATGGCCAAGATCTGGGCCAACGGGATGATCGTGCTGTGCGGCGTCACCTTCGCGCTGCTGGTGATGGTCCGCCAGGTGCTGGCCGTACCGATCGCCGGCTCGATCCCGCTGTTCCTGGCGGCGGCGGCGTGCTACCTGTTCGCTGCGGCCTCGATCGGCATCTTCCTTGGCACCCTGGCCCGCTCGATGCCGCAATTCGGCCTGCTCCTGATTCTCAGCATCCTGCCGCTGCTCATGCTGTCGGGCGGCGTCTCGCCGCGCGAGAGCATGCCGGAGATGGTGCAGAACATCATGCTCGCCGCGCCGACCACCTATTTTGTCCGGCTGGCCCAGGGGATACTCTACCGGGGCGCGGGAATCGACGGCATCTGGCAGGATTTGCTGGCCATGACGGCCATCGGCGCCTGCTTCTTCTTCGTCGCGCTGTTGCGTTTCCGCAAGGCGGTGACGCAGACCCAAGTCTGAGTCATATCAGGATTTGTTGATGTGCGTCATGGGCCGCGGCGCCGGCTGATTTCAATATGTCGCCTGTTTGCGTGCCCTCATGGCCGCATCCGATATCGCCATGATTCTTCTCCGAAAAGTACTTGCAGCAGCCACGGTTGCCGCCTTCTTTGCCCCGGTTCATGCCACCGAACCGGCCGATCGGCAGTTCGAGAGCCTGACGCAGGCCGATCCGCACGCCCTGGCCGGCAAGCCAATCGAAGTCGATGTCGATCTTGCGGCCAGTTCCGGTTTTTCCGTCGAGGTCGTCGGGCAGCGGGCTGAGGCCCTTTACCGGATGGCTTTCAACCAGATCGCCGAAGGCTGGAACTGGCGCCCGCTGGTCGATCCGGCGGTGGACGACTATTACCAGTACAAATTCCTGCCCCTCCAGTCGGTCGCGGTCGAGCGCGGCGAGTACGCCGGTGAAGACAAGATCGGCGTGATCCAGCAGATGAAGGTCAGCTGGCGTTACGACTATTTCCTCGCCTTCGCCAACCTCTACGATTTCTATCCGCGCAGCGTAGACGACGATGCCGGCTTCAGCGCCGATCTGCCGGCCGATGTCGTTGGCCATCTCGGCCTGCGCGCCCGGGCGCACCTGATCGAACCGGTACTCAGCGAAAGCACGACATTCTGGAAAGCGACCTACGGCAAGCCGACCGATTTCACGCTGAAAAAACGCTACCTGATCGGCGTCCTCGACGAGGTCGATTTCATCGATACAGCGAACGGCAAGGTGCTCTGCCGCATTCCGCCCGGCAGCAAGCACTGCTCCGGGCGCTGAGGCTCAACCGGCGGCGATCCGCTCGAGGGCCAGGCGCATTTCTTTTTCGCTGATCGGCTTCGAAAGGTAGTCGTTCATGCCGGCGGCCAGGCATTGCTCGCGGTCGCCCTGCATGGCATTGGCCGTGATGGCGATGACCGGAATGTTCGGGTCGCGCACGGCGGACGACTGGCGCAAGCGCCGGGTTGCCTCGAAGCCATCCATCACCGGCATCTGGCAATCCATCAACACGGCGTCGAAATCGGCGGCGGCCAGCGCGATCAGCGCCTGCTCACCGTTTTCGGCGATTTCGACGCGATGCCCCTGACGGGTCAGGATGGCGCTGGTTACCTTCTGGTTAATCCGGTTGTCCTCGACCAGCAGAAGCCGCAGGCTGCGCGGCAGGGCCGCCTCGTCCAGCGTGTGACGGGTGATCAACGCCGTCGGTTCGTTGCCGAAGCTGCCGTGGCGCAAGGCCGCCAGGCATTGGCGGATATGCCTTTCCTGCAGCGGCTTGGTCAGATAGGCATCGAACCCGGCTTGCTGCAAGCGTTCGGCATCGCCGCGCAGGGCGGCGGAGGTCAGCATCACGCAACGCGTCGCGTCGAGCCCGGGATCCTCGCGGACCAGCCGACCCATGGTTTCGCCGTCCATCCGGGGCATGTTCATATCGACCAGCGCAATCTCATAGGGGTCGCCTTCGCTGGCCGCCTGCCGCAAGCGGGCCAGGCCGGCCAGGCCATCCGCTTCCTGCTCGGCCCGGCAGCCCCAGGCGCTGAGCAGCGCGAAGAGCAGGCGCCGGTTGGTCTCGTTGTCATCGACCACGAGAACATGGCAATTCTTCAGCTCGCCTTCGGCCAGCACGGGGCCGGCCGGATTCGTTGAATCGCCCGGGGCGAGCGGCAAAGTGAACCAGAAAGTCGAACCGCTTCCGGGTTGGCTGCGCACCCCGATTTCGCCGCCCATCAGTTCGGTCAGTCGCCTGGAAATCGACAGCCCCAGGCCGGTTCCGCCAAAACGTCGGGTGATCGAGCTGTCGGCTTGGGCAAAAGGCGTGAACAGCCGTTCGACCTGCTCGGGCGGAATGCCGACGCCGGTATCGTGGATTTCGAACAGCAGCTTGGTCGACGTCAGTTCCTCGGCGATCACGCTGATCACGATTTCGACCTCGCCGGCCGGGGTGAACTTGATCGCGTTTCCGGCCAGATTGGTCAATATCTGCCGGATGCGGCCCGGATCGCCCTGCAGCATTTCCGGCACGGCCGGGGAAATCCGGTAGTGGAAGTCGAGTTCCTTCTCCCTGGCCTGGACGGCAAGCAGTTCGCAGGTCTGGCTGACGGTGTTGATCAGACTGAAATCGATTGCCTCGATATCCAGTCGCCCCGCTTCGATCTTGGAAAAATCGAGGATGTCGTTGATCACGCTCAACAGTGAATTGGCGCTGTTCTTGACGATTTCTGCAAACTCGCGCTGCTCGTCGTCGAGTTCGGTATAGAGCAGCAGATCGGTCATGC
Source organism: Dechloromonas denitrificans (assembly GCF_020510685.1). NCBI lineage: Bacteria > Pseudomonadati > Pseudomonadota > Betaproteobacteria > Rhodocyclales > Azonexaceae > Dechloromonas > Dechloromonas denitrificans. Next base: position 3,449,439 of record NZ_CP075185.1, on the reverse strand, counting down.
CGATCACACCGTTCATCGGCGTGCGGATTTCGTGACTCATGTTGGCGAGGAACTCGCTCTTCGCCCGGCTCGCCGCCTCGGCCCGCGCGGAGGCTTCCTGCCTGGCCTGAATGGCGTGTTCGTTGGCGATCGCCAGGGCAAACAGGTCGCCGATCTGTTGCAAGGCCTGGAGGCGGAGTTCCGAACGCGATGGGCGGGGCACGGTGTACAGGAAAAGTACCCCCAGACATTGTGCACCGACCTTGAGCGGCACGATGTAGTGGCCGTGATTGGTCATCTCCGGCCAGGCGTTTTCGTGCCGCTCGTCGCTGAAGCAGCCATCGGAAACCAGGAGCTTGCCGGATTCGGCGGCCCGGCCGCAGAGGCAGCGGCCAAGCGGCACACGCTGCTCGTCGGCGAGGAACCGGGCGGTGAATTCGCCGCTGGTCGTGCACATGCTCAGCGCGTCGGCGCCAGGTTCGAGCAGGAAAATTCCGCCCTTGCGCTCGACCGCCACGTCGCGCATCGCGAAAACCGCCTCGAGTGCCGCAGCGAAACGCTCTTTCAGTGGTCGCCCGGTTTCCTGCAGGATGCGGGCAATGGCGAATTTTGCTTCGGCGCCTTCCCGGGCATCGATTTCGGCTTCTTCCTGTGCCTTGCGCTTGGTGATGTTGGTGCAGGCGCCACGATAACCCTGGAATTGACCATCCTTGCCGAAGATGGGGACGCCGCTCAGACTGAGCCAGATGGTGCTGCCCGCCGGCCGGCGCAGGCGGTATTCGAAATGGTGGAAGGGGTGACGGGCCTCGAGGTCGGCAACGTGTGCGGCCAGTTCTGCCCGCTCGTCGGCGTCCTCGGCAACGATCAGGTCCCGGCGGTCCCGGCCGACCAGTTCGTCGGCATCGAAGCCGACCAGGCTGCTGGCATTGTCGGAAAAGAAGGAGAAGCGCAGTTCGGCATCCATTTCCCAGAACCACCAGTCGGAGCTGGTCGAAAAAATGTCGAGAAAGCGTTGTTCATTGGCCGCCAGCGACTCGTGCGCTACCTGCAGCTTCTTTTCCATGGCGTCCAGCCGGCGCGACAGGGCGAGAAAGAGCAGCATCGCCAGCCCGGCGGCGGCGAGAGTGGCGATCGCCAGTTGGCGAAGGCCGGTCTGCCGGCTCTCGGTGACATCGTTCAGGATTGCCATCGAGGCGGCCGGATGCATTTCGTAGTCGGCCAGCGGAATGATCTGCCCGGCCCAGGTCCGCTGGCCATTGCTGACCTCGAAAATGCGGCTGTCGCCGCTCAGGGCTTCCTCCCAGAATCTCGCGAGATCGGTTGGCAAGCTGTCGAGTGTCTGGGAGAGCAGGGCGATCTTGCCGTAATCGCTCCAGTTGCCGCTCAGCCCGAGTGCTTTCTTGCCGGCCAGGAATTTCTCCTCGCTGCTGTAGGCCTTGTCGACGGCAGTCAGTACGTCGAGATGGGTCAGGGCTTTGATCTGCCGGGCGAACCACTCGATTTCCATGCCCAGTTCGATGTAGCCGAGCAGCTTGCCTTCGTGCTCCCAGGGGATGACGTGGCGCAGCGTATAGGTCGATAGCGGGCCGAGCTCGAGGCCGGTCGCCGCCTTGCCGCCGAGCGCCACATCGTCGAGTGTCTTGCGCTTGATCAGATCGCCGTAGCGCGACGGTTCGTGGACCCGCAAGACGATGCGCTTGTCGGGTGCGATGAAGTACCAGTGGCTGATCCCGAAGTACTGCTGCATTCTGGCCAGGGCCGGCTGCGTCTCGGCGAGCAGGGCATCCCGGTCGCCGCGCTGCATGGCCTCGCGCAACTTGTCGTTGCGCTGCGTTTCCTCGGCAAACCAGGCCAGGCGCAAGGTGCTTTCAGTGCGCAGGTTATGCCAGATATCTTCAACCTGATGGCCGGCGGCCTGCAGATTGAGCGCTTCGCGGTTGGCCAGGTGGTTTTCGAAAACCAGCCCGAAAATGCCGACCAGCAGCAGTAATGCCAAACCAACCGGGGCCAGTATCTGATACTTGAGACGAAAATCCCCGGTGGACGGCTGCATGATTTGTTGCTGCGAACGATCAGGATAACGGACGGATGCGCCGTGATCGCCGGCTGGTCCGCTCTAGGTTCGCACCCCGTTGCCGGGGTGGCGGCCGCCCGCCAGGGCGGTGCGATGGTCAGCGATAGACCAGAACCGGTACCTTGCTGTGGGTCAGAACCTTGTTGGTTTCGCTGCCGAGCAAAAAGCCGCTGATCCCGCGGCGGCCGTGCGAGGCCATGAAAATGAGGTCGCAGCCGCACTTCTCGGCAGCTTCGATGATCGCTTCGTAGGGAATGTCGCTGGTTGCCGAGGTGGTGCTGCATTCGACCCCGGCGGCGGTGCACATCGCCTGCACTTCGCCGAGATACTGGGCAGCCTGCTGTTCGGCCAGTTCGGCGAATTTCTCCGGCGTCGTCGGGTCGATCAGGGCGCCCTCGCCGAAATAGGCGATCGGGTATTCCGGCTTGGCAAAAAAGACGGTTACCCGGGCTCCCACATCCTTGGCGAAAGCCACTGCAGATTTTGCGGTGGCTTGCGAAAGTTCGGAACCGTCGGTCGGGACAAGAATGTGTTTGAACATGGTAGTCTATCTCCTGAAACTGTCTGCTGGCGTTGCATTCCGCCTACTTGAGGATCATGCTACGCCAAGTCAGGAGGAAATAAAACATGCGACTCGGTTTTCTCGGTGCGGCCGGAGAAGTGACGGGATCCTGCACTTTGGTGGAAACGGGGGATACCCGGTTTCTGGTCGATTGCGGCATGTTTCAGGGCGGTGCGGAAGCCCGCTCGAAGAATTTGCATGCCCTGAATTTCGGTTTCGATGTCCGGAAAATCGACTTCGTCTTGCTGACCCATGCCCATATCGACCACTCCGGCCTGCTGCCGCGTCTGGCCATGCTCGGCTACAAGGGACCGATCTACACCACTCCGGCGACCATCGATCTGCTCGAAGTGTTGCTGCCGGACAGTGCGCACATCCAGGAAAAGGAAGCCGAGTGGCAATTGCGTCATCGCCACCGGCGCGGCAAGGACGAGCGCGGTGTGCCGGCGCCCCTGTACACGGTGGTCCAGGCGTTGGCCTCGCTCAGTCTGTTGCGGCCGGTGGCTTACGGCGAAATCCTTCAGCCGGCGGCGACGGTCAAGGTCTGCTTCCACGATGCCGGCCACATTCTCGGCTCATCGTGGCTGGAAGTGACGGTCAGCGGCGAGGGCCGGCCGCGCAAACTGGTGTTTTCCGGTGATCTCGGCATGCCGCAGCGGCCGGTGCTCAATGACCCGGAAAAGGTCATCGCGCAAGCCGATGTGCTGCTCATCGAATCGACCTACGGCGATCGCCTGCATCGTGGCTTGTCCGAGACCGAGGACGAAATCGTCGATGCTTTCGGGCGAACCTGGGCGACGCACGGCAATCTGGTGATCCCGGCCTTCGCCGTCGGGCGTACCCAGGAAATCATCTACATGCTGGCCGATCTGGTGCGGCGCCAGCGCCTTTCTCCGCTCAAGGTCTATGTCGATTCGCCGATGGCCAACGCGGCGACGCAGATCACGCTGGCCCATCCGGAACTGCTCGATCCCGAAACGCGCGAGCTGATCGCCTGGATGAAGAAGCACCCGGAGAAAATGAAACTCGAGTTTGTCGCCGATGTCGAGCGCTCGAAGGCGATCAACGAAATTCGCAGCGGCGCCGTGATCATTTCGGCCAGCGGTATGTGCGAGGCGGGACGGATCAAGTACCACCTGCGCGAAAACCTGCCGCGCAGCGAGTGCAGCATCCTGATCGCCGGTTTTCAGGCGGCCGGCACGCTGGGCCGGCGCCTGGTCGACAAGGCGCGGCTGGTCAATATCTTCAGTCAGCCGGTCCCGGTCAGGGCGCGCATCTATACCGTCGGCGGCCTCTCGGCGCATGCCGATCAGGCGGCGCTCCTCAACTGGCTGCGCGGTTTTCACCAGCCGCCCGGGCGGACCTTTGTCGTGCATGGCGAAGCCGGCGCATCGGCCAATTTTGCCCAGGCCATCGAAGCGCAATTGGGGTGGTCCGACGTGCGATTGCCGGCACCCGGCGAGTCCGTCACGCTGTAAGATACAAAGAACAATTCAGTCAAGAGGTGATCCTGATGTCCGGTAACTCGTCTGTTCGAAATAATGTCATTGATATAAGCGATTTAAGTCCGCTGGAATCGGCCGGCAATGCCATCAGCAAGGCGGTCGATCCGTATGGCGTGACGACATCGCTGCTCCAGGCCCACATGGCCTGGATGATGCATCCGCAGGAGTTGTCGCGGGCCGTTCACGCGCTGTCCGGCGACCTCTTCGCGCTGCAGTCGCATGTCCTGCGGCGGGCCATGGGCATCGCCTCCGAGGACGTCATCAAGCCGAATGCCGACGACGCCCGCTTCGCCAACCCGGTGTGGACCGATTCGGCGAGCTGGGACATTGTCAAGGAATGGTACCTGGCCTTCACTCACCGCCTTGAAGACATGTTTTTCGAGACCCCCGGGCTGTCCGACAAGGAACGCCGGCGTTCCGCCTTCTGGTTGCGCAACTGGCTGAACATGGTGGCGCCGACCAACTTTTTCGGCCTCAATCCGGCGGCGATGGAACGCTGTGTCGCGACCAATGGCGAGAGCCTGAAGAAGGGCTGGGAAAACTTCCAGCGCGACGTCAAAGCCAAGAATATCCTGATGGTCGAGCCGGATGCCTTCGTGGTCGGCAAGGATCTGGCGACGACGTCGGGCAAGGTGGTGTTCCGCAACCGGCTGGTCGAACTGATCCATTACACGCCGACCACCGACAAGGTGCGGGCGATGCCGATCGTGATCACCACGCCGTGGATCAACAAGTTCTATATCCTCGATCTGACTTCCCGCAAGAGCCTGGTCAAGTACCTGACCGACCAGGGTTACTCGGTGTTCATCACCAGTTGGAAGAACCCGGGCGAGGATCTGGCCGATGTCCGCCTCGACGACTACCTGCTCGAAGGGATCAGCGAAGCGGTGCGGGTCGCCTGCGAATTCTGCAAGGTGCCGCAGGTGCATCTGGTCGGCTACTGCATCGGTGGCACGCTGGCCAGCATCTACATGGCCTGGGCCAACAAGCGCTATGGCGCCGACAAGATGCCGGTCGCCCACTGGACGCTGTTTACCACGCTGACCGATTTCGCCCATCCGGGCGACATCGATGTGTTCATCGACGACGCGTGCATCGGTGCGCTGGAAGAGTCGATGGCCAAGAAGGGTTACCTCGACGGCACTGAAATGGCCAGCTCCTTCCGCATGCTGCGCTCGAACAACCTGATCTGGAATTACTGGGTGCATAGCTACCTGCTCGGCGAACCCTTGCCGCCGTTCGACGTCTTGTTCTGGAACGTCGATTCGACGCGCATGCCGCAGGCCATGCATTCCTACTACCTGCGCGAGATGTACCTGCACAACAACCTGATCAAGCGCGACAAGCTGACCATCGCCGGCGAATCGATCGACCTCGATCTGATCACTCAGCCGCTCTACGCGGTGACCGCGGAGGACGATCACATCGCCCCGTGGAAACAGTGTTACCGCATCCGCAAGCAGGTCAATGTCAAGGCGCCGGTGCGCTTCGTCCTGTCGACTTCCGGGCACATTCTCGGCATCGTCAATCCGCCGGTCAATCCGCCCAAGCGCGCCTACTGGATCGCCGAACCGGAGCGCAACGAGCATTGGGAACACTGGTTCGACCGCGCCGAGAAAAAGCCCGGCACCTGGTGGGAGGACTGGACACGCTGGCTGGGCGAACGGACCGGGGATCTGGTCGAGGCCTACCCGGTCAGCAACCGCAAATTCCCGGCCCTGGCTGAGGCGCCCGGGACCTATGTCCTGGAAAAATAGGCCGGATTGTCTGCCGCCGCTCGCCGACCGCGCCAGGCGGGCGGGGCGATGACCACCGCCCTGGCGATTGCGGCAGCCCCGGTGCCGCAGGCCGGGGTCGATCTGCTTCGCATCGTGCAGATCAACGAGGAGATCAAGCGGGTGGTCGGGGTCTCCTTCAAGATCAACATCATGGCGCTCAACGCCATTTTCCTTGCCAAGCGGGCGGGCACGGCGGCGCGCGGTTTCGGCGTGCTGTCCAATGAGTTGCGGGTGTTCTCGCAGAATCTGCGCTGCTGCATGCAAACCCTGACCGGCCTGATTCACGGCTGCGTCAATGAAGTCTCGCTGGTCCTGCAGGACAACCGCCTGGCTCGCCTGCTCGGTGAGACGGCAAAACTGGCCCCGCAACAGGCGACGCTGGCCGGCGTGATGGCGCGGCGCAGCCGGCAAAGCGAGCAACATCTCGAGCAGCTGTTCCGCTTGCGCCGCCAGCTCGAGCGAGCCCTCGAAGAGGTCTTCCAGATGGTCGAACTAGGGGGCGTGCTGGCCAAGTCGGCCAAAATCGAAGCCGCCTATGGCCAGAGTTTTGCACCGTCGCTGGCGCAGGTTTCCGGGGAGTTCGACGGCGTCGTCGAGGAGATCCGTGGCTCGCTCGAGTCCTTGCGCCGCTCGCCGTTTTTTGCCGGAAATCGGGATCGATAGAGAAGCGCCGTGAAAACAACCAAGACAATTTTTCAGGATGGCGATCACAAATGGGTGGCGATCGTCCGCGACCCGCAGAAGCCGAACCATCTGATCGATACCAATGAGTATCTGGTGACCCATGGCGGCCGGGGACTGGTTCTCGATCCGGGCGGTGCCGAGATATTTCCCGCCGTCTTTTCGGCGCTCTCGGCCGAATTCGATCCGTCGGCGCTGGCCGGCGTCTTCGCCTCGCACCAGGACCCGGATTGCTGCTCCTCGCTGGCCCTCTGGTTGGAGTTCAACCCGGCCATGCGCTGCTACGTCAGCTGGATGTGGAGCGGTTTCCTGCCGCACTTCGGCGGTTCCGCCGAGACCTTCATTCCGATTCCCGATCAGGGCCTCGACATTCCGCTCGACGGCCTGATGCTGCAAGCCATTCCCGCCCATTACCTGCACTCATCGGGTAATTTTCACCTGTACGATAAGCAGGCGAAAATCCTGTTTTCTGGCGACGTCGGCGCGGCGCTGCTGCCGCCGGGCATGGATGGCCTGTTCGTCGAGGATTTCGATGCCCATATCGGCCATGCCGAAGGTTTCCACAAACGCTGGATGGGCTCCAACGAAGCCAAGCGCGACTGGTGCGAACGCGTCTCGCAGCTCGATATCGACCTGCTCTGCCCGCAGCACGGCGCGATTTATCGCGGCGCCGATGTTCAGCGCTTCATCAACTGGTTCGACGAGTTGCCCGTCGGAATCCTTAGTCGCTGATTTTTCGCGATTTGACGGCGGTCAAGGTGATTTCGAGGTGGCAGCGTCGAGAATGGTCACACCTAACCGCCGTGAGTAAGCCATGACCAGTATCCGCACTTTCATGACAGATGATCATCGTCGCTGCGACGATCTATTTGCCGAAACCGAGCTGGCGATAGCCCAGAAAAACCCGGACGCGGCACGCGCCGCCTTCGGCCACTTCCGGTCGGCGATCCTGGCGCATTTCGATAGCGAGGAGAAGACCCTTTTTCCGACGTTCGAAGCGAAGATGGGCAGCAGCCTGGGGCCGACCCAGGTCATGCGCATGGAACACGCCCAGATGCGTTCGCTGCTCGATGAAGCGGTCGGCGCGCTGGAGTCGGGCAACGCCGACGACTATTTCGGGCTGGCTGAAACATTGCTGATCATGATGCAGCAGCACAACATGAAGGAGGAGAACATCCTCTATCCGATGTGCGACGAGCATTTATCAGGCGAATTGCCGGCCATCCTTGAACGCCTCGAAACCGAGTTAGCTGAATCATGAGCCATCCGAAAACCCCGCACGTCGTCGATGCCCGCTATCTGGAACCGCCGGAGCCCTTCGTCCAGACCATGGAAATGCTCGATACCCTGCAGCCCGGCGAGAAAATGCTGCTGCTGCTGTTTCGCGAGCCGCATCCGCTGTACAAGGTGCTCCGCCAGAACGGCCATCAATACGAAACCGAGCTGACGGCCGACGGCACCTTCGAGATCCTGATCTCGCGCTGAAGATCGGCCGACGATGCAGGCCTTGCTGGCTTTTGAAAACGCGCCGCCGTTCGCGGCGCCGTTGCGCTTCTTTCTGACGGCGCCGCTGTTTGCCGTCCTCGCCGGTCTGCTGGTCGCCGTGGTCGGCCCGGACATCTTCGCCTCGCGGTGGACGCCGGATGGGTTGGCGGCGACCCACCTGATCACCCTCGGCTTCATGCTGCAGATCATGCTCGGCGCGTTGATCCAGATCCTGCCGGTGGTTGCCGGGGCCAATCTGGCGCGGCCGCTGGGCGTCGCGGTCGTCGTCAATATCGGGCTGAGCGGCGGCGTGCTGCTGTTGGCCGGCGGCTTCCATTTCGGCTGGCCGGCGGTGCTGACGGCGGCCGCCTTGCTGCTTGGCCTGACCATTCTGCTCTATCTGGCGGTGACGCTGCGGGCGCTGAGCGGCGTTCCGTCGACCAGCCCGACGATTCGCGGCCTCAAGCTGGCGCTCGGCGGACTGGCGGTGGTCGTCAGCCTGGGCATGCTGCTGGCCCTGGGCCTGGCCAATGGCTGGCGGCTGCCGCTGGTCGCCTTGACCGATCTGCATGCCGCCTGGGGCCTCGGCGGCTGGGCCGGCGTGCTGCTGGCGGCCATGGCCTATGTCGTGGTGCCGATGTTTCAGTTGACGGCAGGCTACCCGGCCCGGCCGAGCTGGCTGTTCCCGCCGCTGATGTGCAGTGCGCTGCTGCTGTGGAGCCTTGCGGTGCTGGTCGACTGGCCGTGGCTGGTCCGTTTCAGCCAGTTGGGCGTGGCCTCGGCCGGCCTCGTCTTCGCCGTGCTGACCCTGCGCCTGCAACTCAAGCGACGGCGGGCGCGCGCCGATGCCACCAGCCGCTACTGGCAACTCGGTCTGGCGGCGAGCATTCTCGCGCTGCTCATGCTATCGACTGCGGCAATTTTCCCGGCCCTTGCCGAACTGCCGGGCTGGCCGCTGGTTTTCGGCATTCTGCTGGTGCTGGGCGGCTTCCTGTCTTTCATCATCGGCATGCTGTACAAGATCGTTCCCTTTCTCGCCTGGTTGCATCTGCAGAGTGCGACGCAGAGCAAGATGCCGGCTCCGACGATGAACAAGATCCTCGGCGAGCCGGCCATGCAGCGCCAAATGAAAGCCTATGTGCTGGCCTTGCTCCTGCTCGTCGCGGCGGCTTTCCGGCCTGACTGGCTGGCCCGGCCGGCCGGCCTGGCCTTTGCCATCGCCGCCGGCTGGTTGTGGTGGAATCTATTCAGCGCTATCCGCCGCTACCGCTGGCATAGCGCCGACATCGCGGAAAAACTGGCAGCGAAACTGGCGGCCGTATGAGCTATCTGGCGCTGAAACATCTGCATGTCAGCTGCGTCATCCTCAGTGGCCTCGGCTTTTGCCTGCGCGGCTGGTGGATGCTTGCCGGCTCGCCATGGCTCAAGCACCGCCTGGCCAGGGTGCTGCCGCATATCGTCGATACGCTGCTGCTCGGCAGCGCGCTGGCGATGGCCTGGCTGAGCGGGCAGTATCCTTTTGTCGATGGCTGGCTGACCGCCAAGCTCTGCGGTCTGGTCGCCTATGTCCTGCTCGGCAGCATGGCGCTGAAGCGCGGCAAGACGCTGGCCAGTCGCCGCCGGTTTTTCCTGCTGGCCGTCCTGGCCTATGCCTACATCGTCAGCGTGGCGCTCACCCGGAATCCCTGGCCCTGGTTGTAGCCGGCGCTTGATCGGCCCGGGGGCTAGGCCGGGGTCTCGGCGAACAGGCGAAAGGCATTGCGTCCGGCCCGTTTCGCCTGATACATCGCGATGTCGGCCTTTTTCATCATTTCCGCCGCGTCGTCGGTGTCGCTGCCGGCCCGCACGGCGATGCCGATACTGGCCGTAACCGCGAAGCTGTGCTGGCCGACCTGCATCGGGCGCTGGATGGCGGCGATGAATTTTCCGGCGACGACCGCGGCATCGCCCGGTGCGGTAATTTCCGGCAGGACGATGATGAATTCGTCGCCTCCGGCGCGCGCCACCATGTCGCATTTGCGGACGCTGGCGCTCAGGCGCTTGCCGACTTCGATCAGCAGCTGATCGCCGACGTCATGGCCGAGCGTGTCGTTGATCTGCTTGAAACGGTCGAGATCGAGGAACATCACGGCGAGCGGCCGCTGGGTGCGTTTCGCCTGGGCGATGGCGCGCCACAGCCGGTCCTGGAGCATGCGCCGGTTCGGCAGGCCGGTCAGGGTGTCGAAGTGCGCCAGCTTGCTGGCCAGCTCCTCGGCATTTTTCAGATCGGAAATGTCCCGATTGCTGACCCGCCGGCCCCGTGACCGGCCGTCGCTGGTCGTCACGGCACGGCAACCGTGGGCAATCCAGCGGATTTCACCGTCCTTGCGGACGATCCGGAAATTGACCTCGCACTCGACCTGGGTGTGCGCGTCTTCCAGGTGTTGCGCGAATCCCGCCTGATCGTCGGCAAAGACAATCCGCTGGATCAGGCTCGGATCGGCAATGAATTCAGCCTGGGAATAGCCGGTGACGCGCAGGCAGGATGGGCTGACGTAGAGGATTTCCCGACTCGGCCCCTCCCAGTATTCCCAGTTGTAGGCGTGGTCGGCAATTGTCCGGAAACGCTCCTCGCTCTCCTGGTAGGCCATTTCCTGCAGGACGGCCGGGGTCACATCCTGCAAGGTGCCGAGCGAGCGGGCCGGCAGTTCGGTGCCTTCGGCCGGAAATTCGGAGCGCTGGTGGATGTATTTGATCCGTCCATCCGGGAACAGCAGACGGTGACGAATCTCGTAGGCGTGGCGGTAGGTCAGGGACGAGCGGTAAGCCCGCTTGACCTCGTCGCGGTCGTCCGGGTGCAGGCGGGCCAGGAAGGCGTCCTTGGACGCGCCGATTTCGGGATCAATCTCCAGTATCCGGAAAAGCTCATCGGACCAGATCAACTCGTTGTTTTGCCGGTCGAGAATCCAGCTGCCGATATGGGCAACGCTCTGCGCCTCCTTGAGCGCCGCTTCGCTGAGTTTCAGGCGGCGTTCGGCCAATTGCTGGGTCGTCACATCCTGCATGACGGCGATGCTGCCGGTGATCTCGCCCTGCGCATCGCGCTGGCAATTGGCCGATAGCAGCACATCGAGCAGGCGCCCGTCCTTGGCGACCAGGCGATAGGGAATGTCGGTGCATGCCCCGCTGGCGAAAAATGCCGGCAAAACGGTATCGATGGCGTAGCGCCGCGAATCTTCGCTGAGGAAATCCGCGGACTTCCGGCCGATCACCTCGGCGCGCGCGTAGCCCAGCGTATCCAGCCATTTCTGGCTGACCGCAACGATGGTTCCCGTCGTGTCGATCGAGTGCATCATCGCGGGCACGTTGTCGAACAAGTTCTGGCTGGCGGACATCAGGATTCCGGGGGCTTCCGTCGATTGGTCGAGGCTCATCGTGGTGTAACGGGCGTAGCGAAGGCTGTGGCTCAGAGTTTACCCAGCTTGCGGTACAGCGTGTTGCGGCTGATCCCCAGTTGGCGAGCGGCCGCCGAGATGTTGCCGCCGGCCGATTCCAGCGTGCGCCAGGCGGCGTCGCGGCCGATTGCCTCGAGGCTGCCGGTCGCGCTCGCCGGTGCCGGCGGGGCGGCCTCGAACAGCTCTTCCGGCAGGTGGCTTTCGTCGATCAGCGTTGTCCCGTTGTCGAGCAGCGCAATGGCCACCCGGATGACGTTGAACAACTGGCGGATGTTGCCCGGCCAGGCGTATTTTTCGATGGCCAGCAGGGCGCCTTCGCTGAATTGGACCGGGGCCGACTGGCCGGCTTCGGCGGCCGCCAGCTTGCCGACCAGTTGCCGCAGGTCGGTGCGCTCGCGGAGGGCCGGTAGCGTGACGCACAGCCCGTTCAGGCGGTAGTAAAGATCCTCGCGGAAGGCGCCGCGCGCCACTTCCTCGCGCAGGCGGCGGTGGGTGGCGCAGACCAGCGAAATGTCGACCTGGATGGCCCGCGTACTGCCGAGCGGCGTCACGCAACGCTCCTGCAGTACGCGCAGCAACCGGGCCTGCAGATTGAGCGGCATGTCGCCGATTTCATCGAGGAACAGCGTCCCGCCATGCGCCTGCTGGATCTTGCCCGGAGCGCCTTCCTTGCGGGCGCCGGTAAAGGCGCCGCCGGCATAGCCGAACAGCTCGGATTCGATCAGGTTTTCCGGAATCGAGGCGCAGTTCAGCGCGACGAACGGCCCGGCCTGGCGCGGGCCGCTGTTGTGAAAGCCCTTGGCGAACAGTTCCTTGCCGGCGCCGGATTCGCCCTGGATCAGAATCGGGATGTCGCGGCCAAGAATCCGCCGGGCCCGGTCGATTGCCGCCTGCAGGCGCTCATCGCCGGTGTTCAGCGAATCGAGCGTGATGGCCGGGGTCGGTGTCGCGGCTGCCGGGCGGGGGCTGCGCTCGGCCGGCGGTTCGTCGTAAACGCGGCCGGCCATGCTGGCTGGCGGCAACTGGCCCCGCAGCTGCAGGCTGAGCACCTTGCCGTTCACCGACAATTCGCCAATCGCCTGCGGTTTGTGGCGCAGGCGATCGATCAGCGTGGCCAGGCTGTTTTCAAAGACCAGCGAAAAATCGCGGCGCACCGCATCGACCTGGCGAATGCCGAGAATGTCGAGGCCGGCCCGGTTCATCGCCAGAATCTGCCCGTCCGGCGAAACGGCGGCCAGTCCTTCCTTCGGGCTGCCGAGGTAGTCGGCGCGGCCATGAAAGCAGACGAGGATGTCGCCGGCGTGCAGGCATTCGAACAGGCGCTTTTCGACGAGCAGCGAGGACAGGCGAACCAGGCCCAGGGTGTGCCGTTGCTGACTGCGGTAGTCGCCGGAAATGTCGAGGACGCCGATCAGCCGGCCATCCGGTCCGAAGATCGGGCTGGCGCAGCAGGTCAGGAAGGCGTTGTTTTCAAAGAAATGCTCGGCGCCGAGCACCGCGGTGGGCGCTTCTTCGGCCAGCGCGGTGCCGATCGCGTTGGTGCCGCGCTGGTTTTCGTCCCATGAGGCGCCGGCCGACAGCGCGATGCGTCCGGCACGGTCGACGAAGTCGGGATCGCCGACGGTTTCCAGCAGCAGACCATTGGCATCGGCCAGGATGACCATGCTGCCCGATTCGCGGATCTGTTCGTAGACGTGCTCCATGATCGGCCGGCCCTGGAGCAGCAGGTAGCGATTCCGCTCCTGCTCGGTTTTCAGGGCCAGCCGGTCGAGCGATTCGCGGCCCGCGATGGCATGGCTCTCGCTCAGTCCGAACCGCTGGCAGCGCTCCCAGGAACGGACGATCAGCGCGTCGACCAGGCCTTCCGGCCGTTCACCGCGGGTAAAGAACAGCTGCCTGGCTTGTTGCAGTTGCTGGCCGTGCACATCGGCCATGAAATGTAGTTGTCCCATCTCTCCTCCGGGGGCATTGCGTGTTTCTTGTTGTTTTGTTGTTTACTGGCGAAGCACCTCCCCATTCTAGTAGCAATGCGCCAGGCGCTGCAGGGGAAAATGGGGGGCCAGGCATGCCGCCTGCCAAACCGGGTGACGGACCGGCAAATTGCCGGCGCTCGGCCATGCCTGCGCCAATCGTTGTCGCGGTGCGCGGCGATTCATGCTAATTATCGGGTTGTCCATTCATTTTCCTTTTCCGACGGCTTCTCCCCCATGTCCCATTCGCCTCTTTCTCCTTCGCGCGACCGGTTGATCGAACGCTTCGGCAGCCGCTACAAATGGCTGGTCTTGGTGGTGGTGGCCCTCGGCACGGTGGCCGCGGTGTTGTCGACGACCAGTTTCAACGTGGCGATCCCGGCCCTGGTCAGTCATTTCGGGCTGGGCCAGGAACGGGTGCAGTGGGCGATCACCGGCTTCATGGGGGCGATGACGCTGGCCATGCTGCCGACGCCCTGGCTGCTCGACCGTTTCGGCTTTCGCCGCTGCTTCCTGACGGCGATTCTGGTCTTGGCCGGGGCGAGCATCGCTGGCAGTCTGTCCGGCAGTTTTTCCTTCCTGGTCTTCGCCCGCATCGTTCAGGGGGCGGCGGCCGGCCTGTTGCAACCCTTGGGCGCCCTGGCCGTCATGCGGCTGTTTCCGGCCGACAGCCAGGGCCGGGCTTCCGGCCTGCTGAGCTTCGGCATCGTGCTGGCCCCGGCCGTCGCTCCGGCCCTGGGCGGCATGCTGCTCGATCATTTCGGCTGGCAGGCGATCTTCCTGATCAACCTGCCGTTTTGCCTGGTCGCCGGCATTGCCGGCCTGTTCCTGATGCCGCGGGCGACCGAACTCAAGTTCGGGGTCTTCGACTGGTTCGGCGTCGCGGTCCTCAGTCTGGCCACCGTGTGCACCGTCGAAGGGGTGGCCAGCCTGCATCACAGCGGCCTGAGCAATCCATGGACCGGGCTGCAGTTCGCCATCGCGCTGTTCGCCCTGGCGCTGTTCGTGCGGCATGCCCGGCGCAGCAAAAACCCCATCGTCAGCCTGGCACTCTTCGCCGATCGGCCGTTCGCCATGGGCAGCCTGGTTTCCTTCGCCTACGGCTTTGGCTTGTATGCCTCGACCTATCTGATCCCGGTTTTTCTCCAGAGCGCGCTCGGTTTCTCGGCGACACACGCCGGCCTGGCCCTGCTGCCGGCCGGGATCGCCCTGGCCATCTGCATTCCGCTCGCCGGTCGTCTGGCCGACCGGCATCAGCCGCAGGCCCTGACGATGGGGGGCCTGGTCCTGTTCGGCATCTCCTTCGTGCTGTTTGCGCTATTCGGCACCCACATCAGCTATCTCGAGCTGGTTGCCGTCACCGTGCTCGGCCGCGTCGGCCTGGCCTTGATCCTGCCATCGCTCAGTCTGGCCGCCCTGCGCGGCATGGAGGTGCATCAGCTCGGTCAGTCGTCGATGGTGATCAGTTACGCGCGCCAACTCGGTGGGGTCATCGGCGTCGCCATCGCGGCGGTCTTTGTCGAGTGGCGGCAGAGCGTCTATGGCGTCACCGAGAGCGGCATCGCCCGCGCTTTTTCGCAAAGCTTCCTACTCCTCGCCATCACCTTTGCTTTTGCACTGGCGGCGGCGAGCTTGATGAAGCGCCGGGAAAAAAATCACTAGACGACTGGTCTAATTGATCGTATTCTGGCGCCATCATGAATATTCGCCACGACGACACGCGCCAGCACATCCTCGATACCGGCTACCGGATCATCGCCGGGAAGGGTTTTTCCGGCGTCGGCCTGAATGAGATCCTGCAGACAGCCGGTGTGCCCAAAGGCTCGTTCTATCACTACTTCAAGTCCAAGGAGCAGTACGGGCAAGCGCTGCTGGAGAGCTATTTCGCGGCCTATCTGGCCGGCATCGATGCCTTGTTGCAGTCGCCCGGCCTGTCGGCCCGCGAGCGGCTGATGTGTTATTGGGAGCGGTGGATGCAAGCGCAGTGCGCCGATTGCGAAGAGCAGAAATGCCTGGTCGTCAAACTCGGCGCCGAAGTCGCCGACTTGTCGGACGCCATGCGCATCACGCTGCGCGACGGCACCGATCAGATCGTGGCGCGGCTGGCCGGCTGCATCGAAGCTGGCGTCGCCGATGCCTCGCTGCCCGCTCTCGAGCCGCAGGCGACGGCGCAGATGCTCTACCAACTGTGGTTGGGGGCGAGTCTGCTGACCAAGCTGCACCGCAACCGCGAACCGATGCAGAACGCCATGACCGTGACACTGAAAATGCTGGCCGGCTGATCGGTTAGCGATGCCCGATGGCCGCGGTTTGCGCGGTCAATTTTTTAAACCGGAACCAGACGACCGGTCTAATTGTCTGGTTCCGGGGTTGCTGATCCTCGCTGCTTATGCGGCATTCGTTGAACAATTCTATCGAAGGAGTACCGCTCATGACTTCCCTGTTCGATCCCATCCAGATCGGCGACATTCAGCTCGCCAACCGCATCGTCATGGCACCGCTGACGCGCAATCGCGCCAGCGCAGGCCAGGTCGCCGCGCCGCTGACCGCCGAGTATTACCGGCAACGGGCGACGGCCGGCCTGATCGTTAGCGAAGCCAGCCAGATCAGCCCGCTGGCCCAGGGCTACCTCGATACCCCGGGCATCCACACGCCGGCCCAGCTGGCCGGCTGGCGCCAGGTCACCGACGCGGTACATGCCGCCGGCGGGAAGATCGTCATCCAGCTCTGGCATGTCGGGCGGATCTCGCATGTCTCGCTGTTGCCCGGCGGTGCCGCCCCGGTATCGTCAACCAATCGCCAGGCCAAGGCCAAGACCTTTACCGCCAACGGTTTTGTCGATGTTTCCCCGCCGCGCGCCCTACGCGACGACGAATTGCCCGGCCTGATCGCCGATTATCGCCAGGCCGCGCGCAATGCCATCGACGCCGGCTTCGATGGCGTCGAGGTGCATGCCGCCAACGGCTATCTGCTCGAACAGTTCCTGCGCGACAGCATCAACGACCGCAGCGGCCCTTATGGCGGCAGTATCGCCAATCGCAGCCGGCTGCTGCTTGAAGTGATGCAGGCCGTCACCGCCGAAATCGGCGGCGGGCGTACCGGCATTCGCCTGAGTCCGCTGACGACGGTCAACGATGCGGCGCGCGACAGCGATCCGCAGGCCCTCTTCAACCATGTCGTCGAACAGCTGGCGCCGCTTGGCCTGGCCTTCATTCACGTCATCGAGGGTGAAACCGGCGGCGCCCGCTTCCCGGCCGATGCCCAGCCGGCCTTCGATTACGCCGCATTGCAGCGCCGCTTCCCGGGGGCGTGGATGATCAATAACGGTATCGACCGCAGCGCCGGACTGGCCGCGGTGGCCAACGGCGAGGCCGATCTGGTGGCTTTCGGCCGGCCGTTCATCAGCAACCCGGATCTCGTCCGCCGGTTGCGCGACGATGCGCCGCTCAACGAGCTGCGGGCCGACAAGCTATACGGCGGCGGGGCCGAGGGCTACACCGATTATCCGGTGCTGGCCGACGTCGTCGCAGCATGATCTGAGGGGGGCGCTAGCCCCCCATCCGGCGGGAGTTGAACAGTCAGCATCCTGCGATTTTTTGACGCTTTTCAGCAGGATCATTGCCCGATGTCTTCCTTCCGCCGTTGGCTGCCGCCGCTCGCGCTTGTCGTACTCTCCGTGACCTGGGGCTATACCTGGGTGCTTGCCAAGCAGGGGCTGGTCTATGCGCCGCCCTTCGCCTTTGCCGCCGAGCGCTGCGTCGGCGGGGCCCTGGCCTTGTTGCTGGCGCTCAAGCTGATGGGCCGGCCGATCCGTCTGGTCGCGCCGGGCCTGACGCTGGCCATCGGCCTGACCCAGGTCGCCGGTTTCATGGCGCTGCAGACCTGGGCCCTGGTCGAAGGCGGCCCGGGCAAGACGGCGGTGCTGATCTTCACCATGCCGATCTGGACGCTGTTGATGGCTTGGCCGATCCTCGGCGAGCGGATCCGCGGCCAGCAGTGGCTGGCCGCCTTGAGCACGCTGACCGGCCTGCTCCTGATCATCGAACCGTGGGACATGCACTCCAGCCTGTTTAGCAAGTTCCTCGGGGTGATGGCGGCTATCTGCTGGGCTACCGGAACCATTCTGGTCAAGCGGCTGCGCTCCCGGCACCAGGTCGATCTGCTCGCCCTGACCAGCTGGCAGATGCTGATCGGGGCGGTACCGCTAATCATATTGGCGGCGCTGGTCCCGGAACGGGCTACCGACTGGTCGGGTTCCTATATTGGCATTCTGGTTTTCATGTCGGTGGCCAGCACGGCACTGTGCTGGTGGTTGTGGATCTACATCCTCGACCGCGTGCCGGCCTGGGAAGCCAGTCTGTCGGTACTCGGCACGCCGGTGGTGGCGATCCTTTCCTCCCGGCTGACCTTCGGCGAAGCCTTCAAAAGCCTCGAGGTCGCCGGCATCGTGCTGATCGGCAGCGGCCTGGCCCTACTGTCGCTGATCGGCTGGGCGGCCAGCCGGCGCAATCCGGTCAAGCGGCCGCTCGCCGCCGTCGACTGAACGAGCTTGCCCCGGCCGGCCTTCCGCTAACGTCTCGCCTGACGCGGGCGGGCCGCCGGCTTGTTGCTCAGCCCCGGCCAACTTGGCTTTGCCATACTCGATTACCCCGGCGCAGGCATCTTCGATCATCGCCAGCATGTGATCGAAGTTCTCGCCGAGCGTCACCAGGGGATCGGGGACTTCTTCTTCGACGAAATTTCGGGCGAATTCCATCAGCAGGTGGATCCGGCCCTGCTGCTCCTCCGTGGCGATGCGCCGCAGGTTGTACAGATTGCCCTTGTCCATCGCCAGGATCAGGTCGAAGTAGTCAAAATCCTGCCAGCCGATTTTTCGCGCCCGCATGCTGGACAGGTCGTAGCCGCGTTCCCGGGTGCGCTGCTGGGTGCGCCCGTCGCAGCTTTCGCCGACGCGGTAGCCGTGCGTGCCGGCCGAGTCCACTTCGATTTTTCCCTGCAGTTGGTGTTGCTGGATCAGGCGCCGGAGCACCGCCTCGGCCGTTGGCGAGCGGCAGACATTGCCCATGCAGACACAGAGGATACGGTAAGGCCGGTTCATGATCGATGGCAGGATTGATTTCAAATCAATAATCGCACGGATGCCTTGGTGCCTGGCCTAAAACCAGATTTCCGGGTAACGCCGGGAGCGGGGAAGGTTGTTGATCAGCAGCGCGACGATCAGCATGATCAACGGTCCGAGCGTCGCCGGAACGAGCACATACCAGAAACTGAGCTGATGAATGTCGGCCGAGCCGATGACCGCGATCAGGGCGGTGGCGCCGCCCGGCGGGTGCAGCGTGCGCGTCGCGTGCATCAGGGCGATGGCCGTCGCCACCGCCAGGGCGGCGGCGAGCCAGGGGGCGAAATAAAGGCACTTCCAGCAGATGACGCCGGTCAGGGCCGAGATGATATGGCCGCCGAGCAGGTTGCGCGGCTGGGCCAGCGGGCTGCGCACGGCGCCGAACAGCAGCACCGCCGACGCCCCGAAGGAACCGATCATCAGCACCAGGTCGCCGTCGGCAAAAAAAACCTGACCGAGTCCGGCCAGGCTGCCGATGCCGACAAAAGCGCCGATCCACGACAGCAGGATTTCTTCATTGCTGACGCGCGGCGGGCTGCCCCGTGTCGTCCCGCGCATCTTCTGCCAATAGTCACGCCAACGGTTTTCAAGTTTCATGCGGTGGGGCCGCTTGCCGCTTCGTCATCCTGCAGGGCTTGCAGCCGGGCCAGGGCGTGGCGCCAGGCGAGGTGGTAAACCGTCCGAAAATCCTCGGTACTGATGTCGATGTAGCCGGAAATGTGGCTCAGCGCATCGAGGATGTCCTCGTCGGAAAGCTCCAGTTCGAGCGCCTGTTCGATTTCGCTTTTGTTCGGGGTCATTTGCTCAGCCTTTCGTAGAGTTTCACCGCCGTATCGACCAGCCGGAGCAGACGGTCGCCTTCGGTAATCACCGACTGGGCGTGCTTCGCCTTGTGGCCATGCGCCAGGTCGGGCTGCAGGGCGCGCATGAATTTATGCCATTGGCCGGCCACCTCGCGTAGCTGGGCCGCCAGTTCGGGAAGGTTTTGCCCACCGCGCTGCAATTCATCGAGGTTGCGCTCGAATTCCCGGCATGACGCCGCGGCGTGCTGCGGGACGGCGGCGGCATCTCCGACCTGTTCCTGAAACAGGAAAAACTTGCCGATCCGTTGCGAAAGCATGCGGTTCCGCCCGGCGATATTGACGTAGCGGGCTTCCGGCGTGCCGGCCAGTTGCTCGGCCTGGACGACCAGCGCATCGGTGGCGCGTAACATGGCTTCGCTCAGGGCCAGAACCTGCTCGCCGTCGGATGGCTGCGCTTCCGCCGCCAACAGGGCCTGGCGATAGCCGGGCCAGATTTCCGCGACCGCCGCCAGGCGTTCGCCGACCTCTCCGGGCTGGCCGAGTTTCGCCAGCCGCTCGAGGTTGCGCGCGAATTCCAGCTCCAGTTGCCGCAGTTTGACCCGGCCCCGGGCCGGCGCAATATCGAAAGCAATCTGGGCCCAGGCGATGCTCAAACGTTGCGACAACATCCGCAGCCGGCCGCATGAATTGATCAGGGCGCCGAAGGACAGACTCTTGCCGGGCTGCGCGCCATCGGTGCGGGGTTTGCGGGAGAAGTTGAGGCGTTGGGTCGAATTGCCGATTTCGGTGTCGAGGAGGGCAGCATTCTGGATGTGTACGTTGCGTCCCTCGACCACGACGAAGCCGCTGTCGCTCAGTTGCCGCAGGTTGCGCGAGAAGGATTCCGGGGTCATGCCGATGCGCCCGGCGATCATCTTCTTGCTGGCTTTCAGCGTGACGGTCGTCTCGCCGGCCAGCCGGGCCCGGTCGCCGGCCTGTTCGAGCAGGTAATCGAGGACGCGCTGGGTGCCGGTCAGGCCGTAATGATGGCCGGTCACATCGAACTCGACGGCGCACTGACGCTCGGCCAGCGCCTGGATGACGCGCCAGCTGAGATCGAGGCTGCGCTGGATCAGCCCACGCAATTTGTGGATGTCGATGGCGACGATGACGCAGGGCGTGATAACCGTGCAGCAGGAAGCGTAGTGGGCGGCGCCGAACAGCTCGCCGAGACTGAGCATTTGCGGCGACTGGACCAGTTCGATGATTTTCTTCGTCGCGCCGGCCAGCGTCGTCGAGCGCTTGACGCTGCCGCTGAACAGCACATGCGCTTCGCGAACCGGCTCGCCGGCCCGATAGAGAACGTGACCGGCCGGCAGTTCGAGCAGCCGGCTGGCGGCGATCAGTTCGTCGAAATGCAGCCGGGCCAAGCCGGAAAACAGCGGGTTGCGCGCCAGCAGGTCGCGTTGCGCCCAGTGGGAATCTCTGAAGCGGGCACTCAATTGACTCTGACCTCGTGGCTTCCTGGCAAAGCGACATGCTAAGCAAAACGGGCAGGGGGCAGAACCCCCTACCTTTTGTCTAGATACAGCGTTAATAGACGTCGTGCTGGGTGTTATAGACGTTGAACTTGCCGGTCGGCGTGACCAGTTTCGGATCGCGGATGACGGCTTTCAGCTTGCGCGTCTTGTCATCGACGACGACGATCGCCGATTCCTGGTCCTTGCCGTTCCACACCGAGAACCAGACTTCGTCGCCGGCCTTGTTGTACTCCGGCTGGACGACCCGCTTCGGGCCGGCCTTGATGCCGGACCAGTCGCTGATCGGGATCAGCTGGCTGCCTTTTTCCAGGTGCTCGATGTCCCAGACGGCAACCGCCTGGCTGACGCCCGGTTCGGGATTGAGCGTCGTGTCGACCCACAGGTTCTTCGACTTCGGATGCGTTTTCAGGAACAGCGACCCGCCGCCCAGGCCCTGCAGCGTGCGCACGACCTTCCAGGCGTTGTCCGGATGCTTCTCCGGATCGGTGCCGATCAGCGAAATCGTTTCGTCGCCGAGGTGGCCGGTCGCCCAGACCGGGCCGAACTGCGGATCGACGAAATTGGCGCCCCGCCCCGGATGCGGCGTCTTGCCGACCTCGACCAGCTTGGTCAGCTTGCCTTCCTTGGTGTCGATGACGGCGATCTTGTTCGAGGCGTTGGCCGCATCCATGAAGTAGCGGTGGGTCGATTCGAAACCGCCGTCATGCAGGAAAGGGGCGGCTTCGATCATCTTGATCTTGAGGTTGCTCAGGTCGCGGTAATCGACCGAGTACACCATGCCGGTTTCCTTCACATTGACGAAAAATTCCGGATTGAAGTGCGAGGAAACGATGGCGGCGACGCGCGGCTCCGGATGGTAGGCCTGGGTGCCGACGGTCATGCCGCGGGTCGACACGATCTTGCGCGGCTTCAGCGTGTCACCGTCCATGATCACGAACTGCGGCGGCCAGTAGGTGCCGGCGATCGCGTACTTGTCCTCGTAACCCTTGGCCTTCGAGCTTTCGACCGAGCGCGCTTCCATGCCGACCTTGATTTCGGCGACGGTGTCCGGCTTTTCCATCCACAGGTCGATCAGGTTGATCTTGGCATCGCGACCGATCACGAACAGGTAGCGCCCGGAGGCCGACATCCGCGAAATATGCACGGCGTAGCCGGTGTTGAGGATGCTGACGATCTTCTTGCTGTCGCCGTCGATCAGCGCAATCTCGCCGGCATCGCGCAGCGTCACCGAGAACAGGTTGTCGAGATTGAGCTTGTTCATTTTCTTCTTCGGCCGCTGGTCGACCGGCACGATCACCTTCCACGACGCTTCCATTTCCTTCAGGCCGTACTCCGGCGGGGCCGGCGGCGTCTGCTGGATGTAGCGGGCCATCAGATCGACTTCATCGTCGCTGAGCACGCCGGAGGTCCCCCAGTTCGGCATGCCGCCGGCCGAGCCGTACTTGATGAAGACTTTCAGATAGTCGAGGCCCTTGTCGAGCGTGATGTCCGGGGTCAGCGCCTTGCCGGTCGCGCCCTTGCGCAATACGCCGTGACAGCCGGCGCAGCGTTCGAAAAAGATGCGCTTGGCCTTGTCGAACTCGGCCTCGCTCATTTTCGGCGCCAGCGGGTTGATGTCCTGGTGCATCGGGATGTTGGCCAGCGGCGAGCCGCCGGCCGTCTGATAGTCGCGCAGCGTGCCATCGCCATGGGCGGCCGGCGCCTGCGCGAAGGCGAACTGAACAGCCAGGGCCAGGGCCGGCAAGGCGGCTAGACGGTAACGCTTGAAATTATTTGAATTCATCACTCCCTTTTCCTCATTGAAATGGACTGCGGCGGGGCACTCTCGCAAGCCCGGCGATTTGCGCTTTGATCGGAATCAAGAGAGGGCCGGGCGACGCATCCAGGCGGCCTGCGCGGCCGGCCGGACTTGATGATGATCAAGCCATGCCGTCTGGCCATCCGATTCGGCCTTGCTGGTCCGGCCGGCGGGTTGCCGGCCGTGATATGAGAAGCGGGTATTCGCTAGCCATTAGTAACTAGGTCTAATTGCTTATAATCGCGCAACAAATCACTTACAAATACGTGGAGACCTATACATGCGGGACCATCAAGCGATCAGTATCGAAAGTCTGCTCAGCCATGTTCCACTGTTCGACGGACTGGCGCCCGAGGAAATCACCCGCCTTGCCAAATGCACCCAGGAAGTCCGGGCAGAGAAGGGAGAAATGCTCTTCCACCGGGGCGACCCGTGCAGCGGATTCCATGTTCTGGTGTACGGCCAGGTCAAGCTGGGGTTCACCTCGGCGCAGGGCAACGAGAAGGTCGTCGAGATCGTGCAGGAAGGGCAGAGCTTTGGCGAGGCGATCATGTTCATGGACAAGCCGTACATCGTTTTTGCCCAGGCGCTCAAGGACTCGCTGCTGCTGCATGTGCCGAAGGCGGTGATTTTCGAGGAACTGGAGCGCGACCATGGCTTCGCCCGCAAGATGCTGGCCGGTCTGGCGATGCGCCTGCACCAGTTGATGACCGATGTCGAAGCGTATTCATTGCATTCCGGCAAGCAGCGCATCATCGGTTACCTGATCGGCGAGCTCGACGAGAAGCATCTGACGGCCAGCGATGTCGTGCTTGAACTGCCGATCAGCAAAGGGGTCATTGCCTCGCGGCTGAATCTGACCCAGGAACATTTTTCCCGCATTTTGCACGAGCTGTCGGAACTCGGCCTGATTGTCGTCGAAGGCAAGAAAATCCGGATCCCGAACGTCGCCCGGCTCAATCTGCACCAGCTCTGAGCCGGCCGATCGCCGAATCCTCAGGGATTGACGTTCGCCGTAGCCAGCCAGGCTTCGTAGCCGCCCTTCAGCGGGCGCACCGTCTGGTAGTCCGCGTCGAGCAGGCGGCGCGCCGCCTGAATCGCGCCGGCATCTTCCGGACAGGCGCAGAGCGTGACGATCAACTGGTCTTTCGGCCAGTCGCCGACCGCATCCAGCAGGCGGTCATGCTCGGCCAGCGTGGCGCCGGCGATGGCGCCGCTTTCGGCGACCATCGCCGGGCCGCGCAGATCGAGCAGAAGCAGCGGACGTTGCGCAGCCTGTGCCGCAAGCAGTTCATCCGGCGTGATGTGCGGTACCGCCGCCAGTTTCCGGAAGCGGTATTTCTGCCACAGCTTCCAGCCCAGCCAGATGGCGACGATGCCGAGTAGCACCAGCAGCGCCCCGCCCGACTGGCGGTCGAGAACGCCAACTAGGCTATGTACTTCCTGACGGAGCAGCCAGCCGGCGGCCAGCGCGGCGCCCGCCCACAGCGCGGCGCCGGCTGCCGCGGCGAGCAGGAAACCGAGTAGCCCCATGCGCAATGCGCCGGCAATCGGTGGCGCCACCGTCGAAAAGCCGGGGATGAACTTGGCGACGACCAGCGAGCCGAGCCCCCAGCGGACGAAGCGGGCTTCGGTCTGGTTGACGCAGGAGCCGGGGTTGATCGACAGCCGGCACAGGCCGGCCAGCACTCGATAGCCAAAGGCCCGTCCGGCCAGATACCACATCCAGTCGGCGAGCACCGAGGCGACGATGGCGGCGGCCAGGATGTTGGCCAGCTGGCTTGGACTGGCGGCCAGACTGCCAGCCAGCAGCAGGGTCGGGACGGCCGGTACCGGCAGCCCGGCCTGCTGCAGCAGGACATTGAGAAAAACGACCCAGACCGCATCGCGCTGCAGAGATTCGCTGATCTGGGAGAGGTCCATCACGTCGCCTTTCGCTTGTCTTCAGGTTGGCCGGCACCCGGCCAAGGGCCAATTCCCCGATACGACCGGCGGGCGGCGACTTGGTTCACAGCGATTGGACGACGGCCGCCTCGAATTTGCCGGCCTGATAGTCGCGCAGGGTCTGCTGGATTTCCTCGGCATTATTCATCACAAACGGGCCGTACTGGGCAATCGGCTCATTCAGCGGCTGCCCGGCAATGATCAGCAGGCGGGCTTCTTCCGCCGCTTCAATGCTCACCGCGGTACCGCCGTTATTGGCCAGAATGGCCATCTGACGGTCGTTGACGACGGTGCCGGCGATACTGACCTGGCCGCGGTAGGTATAGGTGAAGGCATTGTGCCCGGCCGGGATGGCCTGCACGAAACGGCTGCCGGCCGGCATATGGACGTCGAGGTAGAGCGGTTCGGTGACCGGCCGCTGCACGGCGCCGGCCAGCTGCTGGCTGGAACCGGCGATGACGCGCACCCGAACGCCATCGGCATTGACCAATTCCGGGATGGCGGCCGAGGGAATGTCGCGATAGTTCGGCGCGCTCATCTTGTCTTTGGCCGGCAGGTTGAGCCAGAGCTGGAAGCCCTCCATCAGGCCTGCTTCCTGTTCCGGCAGTTCGGAATGGATCAGGCCGCTGCCGGTCGTCATCCACTGGGCGCCGCCCGGTCCGAGCAGGCCCTGGTTGCCGGCGCTGTCGTGATGGCGCATGCGGCCGGCGATCATGTAGGTGATCGTTTCGAAGCCGCGGTGCGGATGGTCGGGGAAGCCGCCGATATAGTCATCCGGATTCTCGTTGCGGAAGGCGTCGAGCATCAGGAAGGGATCGAGCCGGCGCTGCAGCTGCTGCGTCAGCACCCGGGTCAGGCGTACGCCGGCCCCATCCGAGGTCTGAACCCCGTGAACGAGGCGCTCGACGGTTCGCCTGGCGGAACTGGTCTTGATGGAATCGGAATTCATGATGCGCTGCTCCTCGGGAAAGAAGGAGGCCATGCCGGTCAGGGCTGCCTCCTGGTGGCCATGTTGTTTAGGCAAGAATCGCTTCAATCCGTGCCTCGGCTTCGGCAAAAGCTTTGCCGGCCGATTCGGCACCCATTGCCAGGCCTTCGGCGTAGATGAATTCGATATCGGTCATGCCGAGGAAGCCGAGCACGTTCTTCAGGTACGGCACCTGGGAGTCGGCCGGCGTATCGCGATAGAGGCCGCCGCGGGCCAGCGCGACATAGACCTTCTTGCCGGTGACCAGGCCTTCCGGACCGTTGGCGGTGTAGCGGAAGGTGACGCCGGCGCGGGCGATGGCATCGATCCAGGTCTTCAGTTGAACCGGGATGCCGAAGTTGTACATCGGCACGCCGAGCACGATGGCATCGACCGACTGCAGCTGGGCGATCAGCGCGTCATCGAGGGCGACACGCGCCGCCTGTTCCGGCGTGCGCTGCTCGGCCGGCGTGAACAGGGCGCCGAGCGCCGGTTCGTCGAGGACCGGGTGCGGGTTGCTGGCCAGGTCGCGCAGTTCGACGCTGGCGTCCGGGTTTTGCGCCAGCAGGCGAGCCGTCACGGCATCGGCTAGACGGGTCGAGTTGGCACCGGCAGAACGGGCGCTGGCATTGATTTGCAGGATTTTCATGATGTTTTCTCCAGGAAGGTCAGGGTGAGGAGGCCGGTAATTGCTGCAGCCATGAAACGAATTCTATTGATCAATTTGGTGGGCCGGAAGCCGTTCAAATGGGTATTATTGTTCCGTAAATGGAATAGTGAGATAACGGATGAGTCTGGATGCCAACGATCTGATCCTCTTTGCCCGCGTTATCGAGACGGGCAGCTTTTCGCGCGCCGCCGAGCGCACCGGCCTGCCGAAATCGACGCTGTCGCGGCGCATCACCG
Organism: Dechloromonas denitrificans; assembly: GCF_020510685.1. Lineage (NCBI taxonomy): Bacteria > Pseudomonadati > Pseudomonadota > Betaproteobacteria > Rhodocyclales > Azonexaceae > Dechloromonas > Dechloromonas denitrificans. Next base: position 3,422,914 of record NZ_CP075185.1, on the reverse strand, counting down.
GGCTCGAGACAAAACTCGGCGAGCGCCTGCTGACGCGCAGCACGCGGCGCCTGGCGATCACCGAGTTCGGCGAGCGGATCCTCGACCACGCCAAGCGACTGCTCGAGGAAACCGAAGCCGCATCGGCCATGGCGCTGCATCGGCAAGACACGCCGCGCGGCGTATTGCGGGTTTCCCTGCCGCCGGATTTCGGCGAACTGGATTTGACGCCGATGCTGCTGCAGTTCGCCGCCGACTACCCGGAAGTGCGCCTCGAACTCGATCTGTCGCCGCGCCGGGTCGATCTGCTCGCCGAACGTTTCGATCTTGCCGTGCGCGCCGCCACGCGTTTGCCCGACGATGCCACGCTGGTCGCCCGCAAGCTCTGCGATCTGCAGAACGGGCTGTACGCCAGCCCGGCCTACCTGGCGCGCTATGGCGTGCCGGCGACGCCCGGCGCACTGCTCGATCACGTCGGCCTGCGCCTGATCGGCGGCAACGGTGAAGCCGTGCCCTGGCGTCTGACCTGCGGCACGGAACACTGGGAGGGGCTGCCCAACGGGCCGCTGGCCGCCAACTCGCCGGGCCTGCAGCGCGACCTGGCGGCGCATGGGATGGGGATCGTCGGCCTGGCCGATCGCTTCGTCGTCAAATGGGTCGAGCAGGGCCTGCTCAAGCGCGTCCTGCCGGAATGGGCGCTGCCCACCGTGACGATCTGGTGCGTCACCCCCGGTCGCCGTCTGTTGCCGGCGCGCACCCTGGCGTTCATGGACATGCTGCGCTCGGCGCTGGCGAGGGGCAACTAGGCGATCAATCGGCGTCTTTTGGCGGCAACGCCTTGCTGGCTGGTTTGGCCTTCAACGATAATCCGGTTTTTCAGCTACCCGGTGCTCAGTCAGGTACCAACCACTCCCCATGAACGAAGAACCGACCCCCTACAAAATCAAATACGAGGTTTATCCGGAAGACGGCCTGTTCGTCGCCCGTTGCCTGGAGCTTGACGTGGCCAGCGACGGCGCGACCGACGAGGAAGCCGTAGCCAACCTGCGCGAGGCGATCGAGCTGTACTTCGAGCGGAACGCCGAGGCTTTGCCACAGCAGAACGACGAGGAGGCTTAGTCGTCGGAGACGTTCGGCGCAACGACCGGGGCAACGCCCGGGCGGCGTTTTAGACAGATGGCCGGCTGCACCCGGCCATGATCGGCAATTCTCAAGTATTTATTATATTTGACACTTTTGCCTTAAATCGCATATGATCTTACTTAGGTCATAGATATGCGTTTTGTCCGGTTGCGGGCAGTTTTCGGTGTTCTTCGTGCAGGAGGAATCATGGTCGATCGTCAATCCATACGTTTTCGCGTTGCCATTATTGTTGCGCTGGCTATCGTCATTTCATTGGGCTGTTTTGCCCTCTTTCTTGACTCGGAAACCCGCCGAATCAATGAACGCGATGAAACCGCCAAGCTGAAAAGCACCAATCAGCTGGTTCTCAACATGATCGCCCAGACCGATGCCACGCTGCGCCAGCAGGCCGAGAATTGGTCGCGCCTGTTTACCGCGACGCTGGCCGGAACTTATGTTCTCGAGAGCGGCGATACGCCGGTACTCAAGCTGAACGGGGCGGCGCTGAACGGTAATACCAGGGAAGTCGATAGCTTCACCCAGCTGAGCAACGGCAATGTCGCCACCGTTTTTGCCCGCAAAGGCGATGACTTTGTCCGGATTGCCTCATCGGTCAAAAAGGAAGATGGCAGTCGCGCCCTCGGTACGCCGTTGGGCAAGCAGCATCCGGCGTATTCGATGATTCGCGCGGGCAACTCCTACATCGGCTGGGCCAACCTGTTTGGCCGCAATTACATGACCAAGTATTCGCCGATCAAGGATGCCAAGGGTGAGGTTGTTGGCCTGTTTTCCGTCGGGACGGACATCACGAGTTCGCTGGCCGATTTGAAGAAGACTGTCCATCAGGTCAAGCTGGGCGAGACGGGTTATGTCTTCGTGCTCAATGCCAAGGAAGGTCCGGCGGCCGGTGAGTTGTTGATCCACCCGGTGCAGGAAGGAAAGAACATCATCGGCTCGGTGGATGGCGATGGCCGTTCCTTCATCAAGGAAATCATCGAGAAGCGCAATGGCGTCTTGCGTTATCCGTGGCTCAACAAGGAGTCCGGCGAAACCCGGGCGCGGGACAAGATCGTGGTTTTCAATGACTTGAAAGAGCTCGACTGGATCGTTGTTTCCGGCAGCTATGCCGAAGAGATTTTCAGTCTGGCCACCCATGTCCGGAACATCATGCTGGTGGCGATTGTCGTGCTGACCATCTTGCTGCTCGGCGTGCTGAGCTTCTTCCTGAACCGCATCGTGATCAAGCCGCTGGCCGAACTGGTTGTCAGTTCGCGCCGGGTGGCCGAAGGCGATCTGACGGTCAAGCTGGCGACACCGCGCCAGGACGAGGTCGGCAAGGTAATGAATGCCATGCACCAGATGGCGGAAAAGCTCAGCGGGGTGATCGGTAGCGTCCGGGCCGCGGCGGATACCATCAACACCGCCTCGCAGAACATGTCGACGACGGCGGCCGAAATCAGCATTGCCACCGAACGCCAGGCCCAGTCGACGGCAGCGTCGGCCGCCGCGCTGGAAGAGGTGACGGTAAGCATCACCGAAGTGTCGAAACTGGCCAAGGATACCGAACTGAGTTCGGAGCGCACCTCGTCGCTCACCAACCAGAGCGTGACGGCGATTCACCAGGCGGTCGCCGATATCGAGTCGATGGCCAATGACGTTCATGCCTCGTCCGATCAGGTCAGCCGCTTGCTGATCCGTTCCGAGGAAGTTGGCGGGATTGCCAACGTGATTCGCGATATTGCCGACCAGACCAATCTGCTCGCCCTCAATGCCGCAATCGAAGCGGCGCGGGCCGGCGAAACCGGGCGCGGCTTTGCCGTGGTGGCCGACGAAGTCCGCAAGCTGGCCGAACGGACCGCCAAGGCGACGCAAGAAATTGCCGCCGAGATCAAGCAGATCCAGGACGATACGCGCTTGACGGTCGAGGATATGCAGGCCGTGACGCCAAAAATCCAGAGCGGCCTGAACAAGGTCAACGAGGTGGCCGGCATGCTCGAAAGCATTGCCGACGAAGCCGGCCAGTCGCGCGGCCGGGCGGTCGAAGTCGCCGATGCGACGCGCGAACAGGCCATCGCCGCCAACGATATCGCGGGCAGCGTCGAGCAGGTCGCCCAGATGACCGAAGAGACCAATGTAACCATCCACAGCAACGCCGAAAACGCCGCCCAGTTGCAGAGAATGGCCGCCGAATTGCGCGATCAGGTCGCCTACTTCAAGCTCTGAATAGCTTCGCCGAGCGGGCGGTAGGCCTACTGCCCGCTCGCAGACTGGTCGCTGTCTTCCGAAAATTCGACATGGGCGATCCAGTTCCGCGTCCGGCGCGCCAGGCGCGCCGCTTCGCTTTCGCCTTCGAAACTCACCGAGGCGTGCTGCAGTTGCACGGAGTCGACATCGTCAAAGGTATTGGTGTTGACCGCTGCGTAGACGCGCCCCTCAATGTCGCTGGTAACCAGCGGAACAACGCCACACCGGCTGCAGATATGGAATTGCGCGGTCTTTGTCGCGAAGGCGTACTTGGCATGGTGCGCCGGTTCTTTGACCCTCACCTTGAGCGCGGCGGAAGAAAGCGTTGCCCAGACGGCGCCATGCTTGGTGCAGAAAGAACAGGTACAGGCCCGCGCCGGCATCTCTCTATCGGCCGCCTGGCAGATCAGGGTGAAGCTGATATTCCGGCAGTGACAGCTGCCCTTGATCTGCCTCGGCGACCTGTCCGGCTTCTGTGGTTCGGCACGGCAGACCAAGGCTACTTTTCCGCCTTGCCGTGCATGACCATGATCGTTTGCTGCATCAGGGCACAGAGGTTCTCTTTGCCATCCTTGACGGCGAAAACTTCCGCCTTGGTGACGATCAGGGTCCGACCGGAGCGGACGACCTGGCCGCGGGCGATCAGCTTTTCGCCGTCGGCGGGGGCGACCAGGTTCATCTTGAACTCCACGGTCAGCACCGAGGCGCTTGCCGGAACCATGGTCATTGCGGCGTAACCGGCCGATGAGTCGGCAATCATGCCGACCACGCCGCCATGAACGAAGCCGTGTTGTTGCTCGATGCCATCCCAGTGCGGGACATGAATTTCGGTACGGCCGTGTTCGACAACCGGCAATGTGGCGCGAATCAGGTGCATGGCGCTCTGCTTGTCGAAGCTGGCGGCGACATTTGCGGCAAAGTCGGGATTGGCGATGTGAGTCATCAATTGTCTCCTGTGTATGAGTTATGAATCGACTCTATAGGGAGGTTGACGTTTACGTCAATTTCAATCGGGTCGTTTTGACCAGGTGACTGCTTGCCAAACGAAACTAGGCCTGATGCTGCTCCAGCCACGCCGACAACGCCTCTTTTTCCAGCGGGCGGGCAAACAGCCAGCCTTGGCCTTCGTCGCAGCCGAGGCGGCAGAGTATTTCCCGTTGCGCCTCGTTTTCGACGCCTTCGGCGGTGATCTGCATGCCCTGGCTGTGCCCGAGGCCGATCACCATGCGGGCGATGCTGTCATCGCTTTCGATTTCCTGGATGAAGCTACGGTCGATCTTCAGACGGTGCGCCGGCAGTTTGCGCAGGACGCTCAAGGAGGAGAAGCCGGTACCGAAGTCATCGATGGCGATCTTGACGCCGAGGGCGACAATCTCGCCGAGCAGTTGCTGGATCAGCGCGAGGTCTTCGGCGGCCATCGACTCGGTTATTTCGAGTTCGACCTGTGCCGGCGGGACTGCCGCGTCGCTCAGCGCACTGCGCAGCACATCGACGAAATCGGGTTCGCGCAGTTGGGCTTGCGAGACGTTGATCGCCATGGTCAGGCCGAGATGGCCGGCGGCGCGCAGGCGTGCCAGCTTGTTGCAGGCGGTGCGCAGCACGAAGGTGCCGATGGCGACCATCATGCCCGATTGTTCGGCCAGCGGAATGAAGCGGTCGGGCGGCACCAACTGACCGTCCAGCCGACGCCAGCGGAGCAGGGCTTCCATGCCGCTCGGCCGGCCATCGGCCAGGTTCAGCTTGGGTTGGTACACCATAAAGAACAGGTGCGATTCGAAGGCTTCATGCAGCCCGCTGAGCAGGCGCATGCGTTCGCGGGCGTCCTGGCCCATCGACTGCGAAAAATAGCTGCTGCTGCCGCGCTGGCGGATTTTCGCCTGCTTCAGTGCAACGTGGGCATCCTTCAACAGTTCGGGACTGTTGCGCTGCATGTCGCCGAGCCGGACCAGGCCGATCGTTGCGCTGATGCGCAGGCGTTCGCCCATGACCCGAAAGGCCTCGGTGAAGACTTCCTGCAGATGCTCGGGTTGCACTTCGCTGGCGGGGCCGAGCACGCCAAAGATGTCGCTACCCAGTCGGGCGATGCCGCTTCGCGGCAATTTCGCCTGCAGCCGCTCGGCCACGGCGTGCAGCATGGCGTCGCCAAATTCATGGCTCAAGGTGTCGTTGATGATCGAGAAATCATCGATGTCGATGACCGCCAGCGTCGACCCGGCGCGATCCAGTTCCGGGTCGGCCAGTTGTTCGAGCAGGCGGTTGAGATTGGGGATGCGCAGCATCGGATCGACAAACGCCTGATCGACCAGCCGACCGTAGAGCAGCACGTTCTCGAAGCCGACCGCCATGCTGGCGCAAAAGACTTCGAGCAAATGCCGGTCGAGGTCTTCCAGCTTGCGTGCGATGCGGACGTAGGCGGCCAGCCCGCGCCCCCCTTCGGTGGCGAAATAGAGCAGCAGGTCGGGTTCGTAGATGCTGCGTTTTTCCTTCAGGCATTGTTCGAGCGCCTGCTGCACGGCAGGGTCTTGCAGTTCATGCAGCGGACAGGGAACCTGGCTACTGAATTGGCCGGCGGCCGCGATGATGCGGGCCGGCTCGTCGCTGTTTTCCAGACCGGCCTGGGCGCAGATCAGGCCTTCCGGCTCGATATTGAGCAAGGCGCAAAGCTGGCTGACGACGCCTTGCGCCAGCATCTTCATGCCATGCAGCTTGGTCAGCTCGGTGCTGGCCTTGACCACCAGTTCGAGGCCGCGCCGCATCGCTTCGTGGGCCCGCATCTGCTGGTAGGCGCGGATGGCGGTGGTCAGACTGGTGAATAGCCGGACCCGGGTCAGTTCCGACTTGGTCTTGTAGTCGTTGATATCGTAGCTGCGTATCGTCTCCAACTCCGGGGCGTAGCCGGGCTGGCCGGTGCGCAGGATGATCCGCAAGGCGCTCCGCTTGAGCTTCTCGCGGACGTAGTAGACCACTTTCAGGCCGGCATCTTCCGACTCCATCACCACATCGAGCAGCACGACGGCGAACCCGTCGTCGGCCGCCACCAGTTCGCAGGCCTGCTGCCCGGAGTGGGCGTGGACCAGTTCGAGCGAACGCCCCTCGATGCTCAGACCGCGCAGGGCGAGTTCGGTGGCGGTATGCACATCCTTGTCGTCATCGACGACGAGAATTTTCCAGCTACTGCTGCTGCGCTCTTCAACCAGCGCTTCGCTGTCGTCTTCGATGTCCATCAGCGGGTCATCGAGGGAAATCGGGGAGTCGCTATTCATGGCAATACTCTTTCAGGCAATGCGTTGAGGCGTTCGGCTGGCGGCTGGGTCGGCGCTTGTGCTGGTCGGGGCATGCAGCGGCAGTTCGATGATGACGGTGGCGCCGTGGCCGAATTGGCTTTCGATGCGCACGCTGCCGCCGAGCAGTTCGGTAATCAGCGAGTAGACGATGTGCAGACCGAGTCCGGAGCCGCCTCGGCCGAGCTTGGTCGTGAAGAAGGGGTCGAAGATGCGCGGCAAATGTTTGGGATCGATGCCGATGCCGTCGTCGCTCACCCGGATGCCGACCCGGTCGTTGGCCTGCCGGCGAGCGGAAATGATCATGTTGCCGCTGTCGCGCCCTTCAAAGGCATGGATCACGGCGTTGTTGACGATGTTCATCAGGACCTGGGTCAGCGGGCCGGGGTAGCTGTCCATGCGAATCCCCGAGCCGATATCTTCGCTCAGCGTGACGTGGCTCCGGCGCAGCATCGGACTCAGTGTCAGTTGCAGTTCGTGCAGCACCTCGGCGAGTTCGAAGGGGCGGCGCTGGTAGCTCGACTGGTCGACCGCCACTTGCTTGAAGCTGCTGATCAATTCGGCGGCGCGTTGCAGGTTGCGCTCGATGACCAGCGTCGACTCGCGGCAGTCGCCGACAAAGCGATCCAGTACCGAGCGGCGCAGGCCCTCCGCGATGGCGGCTTCGAAAGCCTGGCACTGATCGCTCATCGTGCTGGCGACCATCACCGCGTTGCCGATCGGCGTGTTCAGTTCGTGCGCCACGCCGGCGACCAGGGAACCCAGTCCGGCCAGCTTCTCGGAACGCACCAGATCGTCCTGGGTGCGCCGCAAATCGGCGATGGCATTTTGCAAGGAATGCGTTCTTTCCTCGACGCGGCTTTCCAGCGTCTGGTTGAGCGCTTCCAGTTCGGCCTGCGCAACCCGTCGCTCGGTGATGTCGTAAAAACTGGCCAGCATGCTGTCGCCGATCAGCGCATTGCCGATCAGGACGCTGCGGTCTTCACCGTTCTTGCAGCGTACCTTGGCTTCGATCGGCTTCATTTCGCTGCCATCGCGCAGCATCTTGGCCAGGCTGCTTTCCCAGATGCCTTTTATTTCGGCCCGATAGGCCGGGTCGGGGTAGGCCAGGCAACCCCAGTGCACGATATCGGGCACGTCTTCCAGCTCGTAGCCGAATAGTTGCGAGAACTGGTGGCTGATTGCGCCGACGCGGCCATCCGGTGTGAACAGAGCGAGCGGTATCGGCGATTGCTCGAACAACTGGCGGAAACGCAGTTCGCTTTCCTGCAAGGCCAGGGCAGCTCGGTTGGTCTCGGTCACGTCGCGGAGCACCGAAATGTAGCGCGTGCGCCCGGTCAAGCCGGCGCGCTGGTTGCTCATCGCCGGATTGAGGGTGACTTCGGAGGTGACCAGACGACCATCGGCTCGGCGGTGGTTCCAGAGAAAACGTTGCATCCGGCCGGCCATTGCTTCGTCCATCAGATGCTTGGCATGTTCCGCTGACTTCTCGCCATCAGCCTGATGTTCCGGCGACAGCTCGGCCGGGTGTTTGCCGATCAGGCTGGCGCGCGGCAGGCCGTAGAGATGCTCGGCCGCCTGGTTGCATTCGATGATCCGGTAATCCTCGACGAGCATCATCGCATCGTTCGAGCTTTCAACCATTTCGCGGAATTCCCGGAGCTGGGCAGTGGCCTCCTGCAGCGCCTGGTCGACCTGGCGTTGCGCCGTGACGTCCTGGTAATTGATGACTATCCAGGTCTGGCCTTCGATATCGATGCGGCGAGCCCAGATGATGACCTGGCGGATCGAGCCATCGGCATGGCGCAATTCGCTTTCGATGCTCTGGATGCATTTCGATTGGTTCGCCAGAAGCAGCAGATTGCGACGTTTTTCCGGGTCTACCCATAAATTGAAGCTCAGGCTGCTTTTTCCCTGAACCTGCTGCTCAGGGTAGCCGAATGCTTCGCACCAAGCCTGGTTCCAGAAAGACTTCAAAGCCCGATCGTCACCTTCGAGAATCGAACACGACATCGGCAGCGGTGCGCTGTCGAACAGCGTGACAAAGCTATTCTCGCCTTCGGCGAGGTAATCCCGGATGCGTCCGCCGCCTTCGCCAAGCAGCCGGCCGGGTGGGGCTTTAGCATTTTTTGGTGATTCGGATGCAGTCATTTAACAGATTGCCGAATTTAATATTATTGCCAGTTTCGCATTATGACCTTGACGCCGCAAGTGTTTTTTCCAGGGGGCCGGATATCTGGAACGAGTTTGTCCTGGTGGGCCGCAAGACCCCGGGCCCGACGTTTTATTGGGAATCCCCGGACTGGCGGCCGGGGATCCTTTCTTGGCCGATCAGACGAGGCCGGCGGCCTGCAGTTCGGCCCATTCTTCGTTGCTGAAGAGCCGTGAGCGGGTGTGGAAAGCCTTGCCGGTCGAACCTTCGAGCGAGAAGGTGCCACCCTGGCCGGCGATGACATCGATGATCAGTTGGGTGTGCTTCCAGTATTCGTACTGTGAGGCACTGATGTAGAAAGGGACGCCGCCGATGTCGCCGAGGTGGACGTCGTAGGGGCCGATGGTCAGGTCGGTGGGCAGGTAGCAGTTGGCGGCGCTGTTGTCGCAACAGCCGCCCGACTGATGGAAAAGCAGCGCCGGCCCGTATTGCTGCTTAAGGACCTCGATCAGTTCGAGCGCGGCTGGAGTGGCGATGACGCGGTCTGCCATGTGAATCTCCTCAAACGGGTGGTGCGGAAAAAAGGGGGCGGTTTCCCGCCCCCTGAACTTGCCCGCAATCGGGCGAGAGGAGCCGATACCGCGTTTAGAAGAAGCCGAGCCGGCTTTCGCTGTAGCTGACCAGCAGGTTCTTGGTTTGCTGATAGTGGTCGAGCATCACCTTGTGAGTCTCGCGGCCGATGCCGGATTCCTTGTAGCCGCCGAACGCGGCGTGCGCCGGGTAGGCGTGGTAGCAGTTGGTCCACACGCGACCGGCCTGGATGGCCCGGCCCATGCGGTAGGCGACGTTACCATTACGGCTCCAGACGCCGGCGCCGAGGCCGTACAGCGTGTCGTTGGCGATCGCCAGGGCCTCGGCTTCGTCCTTGAAGGTGGTCACTGCGAGGACCGGCCCGAAGATTTCTTCCTGAAAGATGCGCATTTTGTTGTGGCCCTTGAACAGCGTCGGCTGGATGTAGAAGCCGCCTTCCAGATCGCCGCCGAGATGCGCCCGGGCGCCGCCGATCAGGCACTCGGCGCCTTCCTGCTTGCCGAGTTCGAGATAGGTCTGGATCTTGGTCATCTGTTCCTGCGACGCCTGGGCGCCCATCATGCATTCGGTGTCGAGCGGGCTGCCCTGCTTGATGGCGGCGACGCGCTTCAGTACGCGCTCCATGAACTTGTCGTAGATCGACTCCTGGATCAGCGCCCGCGACGGGCAGGTGCACACTTCGCCCTGGTTGAAGGCGAACAGCACCAAACCTTCGATGGCCTTGTCGAGGAAGCCATCGTCCTTGTCCATGATGTCGGCGAAGAAGACGTTGGGCGACTTGCCGCCGAGTTCGAGCGTCGCCGGAATCAGGTTGTTGGCGGCGGCCTGGGCGATGACGCGGCCGGTCGAGGTCGAGCCGGTGAAGGCGATCTTGGCGATCCGCTTGCTGGTGGCGAGCGGCATGCCGGCTTCCCGGCCGAAACCGTTGACGATGTTGAGGACGCCCGGCGGCAGCAGGTCGGCGATCAGTTCGGCGAGGATCAGGATGGAGATCGGGGTCGATTCGGCTGGCTTCAGGACCACGCAGTTGCCGGCGCCGATGGCCGGGGCGAGCTTCCAGGCGGCCATCAGGATGGGGAAATTCCACGGGATGATCTGGCCGACGACGCCGAGCGGCTCGTGGAAGTGGTAGGCAGCAGTGAATTCGTCGATCTCGGAAATGCCGCCTTCCTGGGCGCGCAGGCAGCCGGCGAAGTAGCGGAAGTGGTCGACGGTCAACGGAATGTCGGCATTCAGCGTTTCGCGGATCGGCTTGCCGTTATCGACGGTTTCGGCATAGGCCAGCAGTTCGAGGTTGGCTTCGATGCGGTCGGCGATCTTCAGCAGGATGTTCGAGCGTTCGGCCGGCGAGGTCTTGCCCCAGGTCGGGAAAGCGGCGTGGGCGGCATCGAGGGCCAGTTCGATATCCTCGGCGGTGGAGCGGGCGGCCATCGTGTAAGGCTTGCCGCTGATCGGCGTGACGACGCTGAAGTACTCGCCCTTGACCGGGGCAACCCATTTGCCGCCGATGAAATTGTCGTACTTGGCCTGGTAGGCAATCTTGGCTCCGGCAGCACCGGGGAATGCATAAATCATGTTTGTCTCCTGTTTCTGGATATGAGTTGCGAGCGATCGATTCAAGGGCGGCAGGCCGTGTTGCTGAAATCCTCGTCCTGCCGCGACTCGTGCCAGTACAGGTGCACGCCGTGTGCCAGCCGCCGCCAGGGCGGGGTGGCTTGGCGAAAATTGCGTTAAATCAGTGGCTTGAGATGTGCTTTGTGACTGACCGGGGATTCGCTAGGGAACCCGTGCTGATCATATTTTCAGCAACTGTTCAAATTTGGAGCAGGGGGTTGTTGGCGAGGCATTTGCCTCGTCACAGAAGCCGGTTGGTCGAACCGGCTTCGTTTATTTCAGGCCATCGTCTCGGCGACGGCAGCGGGGGCGGTAACGCCGGGGCGGGCATTCGGCTGAACGCAGGGAATCTCGATGCGGAAACAAGTGCCGACGCCGACTTCGCTGACCACCGCGAGTTTTCCATGGTGTTTCTGGACGATGCTGTAAGCCAGCGAGAGGCCAAGCCCGGTGCCCTTGCCAATCGCCTTGGTGGTGAAGAAGGGATCGAATATCCGTTTGATGTTTTCCGGCGAAATGCCCTTGCCGGTATCGGCTATTTCGATCCAGACATCGGCCTCGGTCGAGCCGGTGCGGATGGTGATCGTCCCGTGCGACTCGATCGCCTGGGCGGCGTTGCCCAGCAGAATCACGAATACCTGGTTCAGTTGCGAACCGAGACATTCGACGCGTGGCAGCCCGCCATATTCCTTGACGATATCGGCCTTGCCCTTGATCTCGTTCGCGAGGATACCCAAGGTGTTGTCAAGACCATCCTCGAGATTGACTGCGGCCCAGTCTGAGCTGTCTATCCGGGAAAAGTCCTTGAGGTTCTGAACAATTTTCGTGACCCGCTCTATCCCTTGGCGCGACTCGCCGAGCAAGACGCCAATGTCCTTGCGGAGAAATCCGAGATCGGCTTGCTTCTTCAGGGCGGCAATGACCGAGTTGATTTCGGGCTGGCTGGCCAGCAGCGGGTCAGCTTTTTCGTAGGCCTGGATGATGCCCAGCAAGTCGTCGATATATTCTTTCAATGTCCCCAGATTGGAACTGACAAAACCAATCGGGTTGTTGATCTCATGGGCGACGCCAGCCGCCAGCTGGCCAATCGAGGCCATTTTTTCCGATTGCAGGAGCTGGTTCTGGGCATCTTCGAGCTGCTTGTTCAAGGCTCGGACGTGCTCGAAGTTTTCCTGCAATATCGTTTCCTGACGTTTGCGTTCGTTCAGTTCGGCATCCAGTTTGATATTTGCTTCACGCAGGCTGGCGGTGCGACTGGATACTTCTTCCTCGAGGACTTCCTGGTGTCTGAGCAGCGCCCGATCACGGGTCTGAATATGATCAAGCATTTGATTGAAATTGCTGGCCAGTTCGGCAATTTCGCTGCGTCCCTCGACCGGCACCCGTTGGTCAAGATCGGCATTGCTCTTGGCGATGCCATGCATGGTCTGCATCGTAGCTTGTAGCGGCCGGGTAATGCTGCGCGCGATCAGGCTGGTCAGCAGCAGCAAGGCCGTACTCATCCCGAGTAGCAGCAACAGATTGAGGGTTGCCCGGGCGCGCACCGCAGCATCGATGTCGTCGATATAAATACCGGAGCCGATGATCCAGCCCCAGGGGGCAAATTCCTTGACGTAGGAAAGTTTGGGAAAGCCTTGCTGGGCAAGGCCTCCGCCCGGTTGGACCTTGGGCCATAAATAGGTGACGTAGCCGTGGCCGGTTTGTCCCACCACTTCGGCGACTGCTTGCAGAACGTTTTTCTTCCCGTCGGTAGAGACAAACGGCCCATCCGAACCGCTGCGCAGACTGGTGACGCAGTTGAACTTCTCGTCGAGCAGGGGTTGGCCATCGAGCTCCGGCATCAGCGGATGCATGACCATCCGGGCCGGCGTCTGGTTATCGTTGATCCAGAAATATTCCTCGCCGTTGTAGCGCATGCCCTTGATAGTACTGATCGCCGCCGCTTGGGCCGCCTCCCGGCTCAGGATGCCGTTCTGCTGCAGATCGCGATAGTGAGCCACGACGCCATAAGCGCTCTCTACGACTTGCCGGATGGTGGCCTCTTTTTCCTGGCGCAGCGTTTGTTTCAGCATCAGCACGTCAATCGTGATGCCGAGCACGGTACCGCCAATGAAAATAAGCACGATGCTCCATATCCGGTTGCGGACACTAAGTCGATTCAATGGAGCGAACATGGTCTCTCTCCCTGCCAAGCTCTGGCATGTGACGCCAGGAAACTGACAATTTTTCTCTGCCCGGGCATGGAGCGCGGTAATTTTTATATGACTAAAGTAGTATCCTCTTAACTTCCGCGGTCGACAACAGGCGGCGCGAAAAACAGCGCCGATGCAGGAAAAACATGTGGCCGTTCAGGCCGGGCGGGGGAGGTAGTTGTTTCGCCTGCCCGCTGTAAAGAGCAACAGCGGGCAGGTTGCCGGCTTTACATGCCGAGCGACTTGAGCAGGTCGTCGTGTTCGTTCGTCGGCGCCTGTTGCGGCTCAGGCTGGGGCGCCGGCTGCGCGTTGGCCTGAGCGATCAGGTCATCCGGGTCCGGAGCCTCGTTGGCCTCGAAGTCGAACAACTTGATGAACTCGGTCCGGTCAATCGCCAGTTCGAGATAGAAAATGTTGTTGTGGCCGGTGTAGAAGGTGACGCGGCGGGCTTCGGGTTTGTCGAGATTGGTGTCTACGCTCAACATCACCTGCTTGTTGAGGACCAGCATTTTCGGCTGATTCTGCGTGATATGAGTCTGCAGCTCACGCGCCACCTTGCCGGTGAAGTCGCCGACGATCTGGTTCATCAGCTCGCCCATGACATTGCTCACTTCATCCGAGGTGTGGGAACTGGCCAGATCGTCCTTCGACATGCCCATGCTCAGCATGTAGCTCTCGTACAACTCCATCGCGGCTTGGGCCGAGAAGTTGATGACCACCAGGCCGGAGAAGCCGCCGTCGAACAGGACGAAGCAGCCGATATCCGGCTTCAGGCAGGTCTTGGTGATGCGCTGGACCATGCCGGAGAAGTGGATCTGGCTTTGGGTGGCGACGGTCAGGACGCGGGTCACCGAGTTGCACAAACTGAGCAATATGTCTTCGGTGCCGAATACGACGGAGCTTTCTGGCGTGTTCATGATTCTGAAATGGCCCTGCGGTAGGAGAATGGCGTATGTATAGCATAGCTCCCGGCCTCTTTGCCCGATATCAGCAACTTGCCGTCGTTTGACCGTTTCCTCGAGAGGCGGCCTCGGCCGCGTCGCGCCAGCCCGCCCGGCTCGCTTCTGGAGCCGGACGAAACCGCTTAGTGGCGGTGATTCATCAGGGCCTTCAGGCCGTTGACGTTGAGAATCCGGATGTGCTTCTGCTGAACCGCAATATGACCTTCTTCCTGAAAACGGGAAAAAGCCCGGGACACGGTTTCCAGCTTCAAACCGAGATAGCTGCCGATTTCCTCGCGCGTCATGCGCAGATAGAACTCGGCATGCGAGAAGCCGCGTGCCGTGAAGCGCTGGGACAGGTTGAGCAGGAAGGCGGCGAGACGCTCTTCGGCGCGCATCGTACCGAGCAGCATCATCACGCCATGGTCGCGGACGATTTCGCGACTCATCACCTTGTGAAAATGATGCTGCAGATTCTGGATTTCCCGCGACAGGCTTTCCAGGCGCGAGAAGGGGATTGAGCAGATCTCGCTGTCTTCGAGCGCGATGGCGTTGCAAGTATGGAATTCGGTGCTGATTCCGTCGAGGCCGAGCAGCTCGCCGGCCATCTGGAAGCCGGTGACCTGGTCGCGGCCATCTTCGAGCAGCACGTCGGTCTTGAAGAAGCCGCTGCGAATGGCGTAGATGCTGTCAAAAGTAGCCCCGGCGCGGTAAAGATGGTCGCCGCGCTTGATGCGGCGGCGCGTCGAAACGAGGTCGTCGAGACGCTCAAGTTCTTCAAGGTTAAGACCATACGGCAAGCACAGCTCGCGCAGGTTACAATTCGAACAAGCCGTCTTGATGACGGACAATGAAATATCTTGATTCAGTGGGACTGTTTGAGGCATTGGCAACCTGCGTTAGCTTGATCCATGTCAACCGCTAAATTGCTCCATCCGAACATAATCCAGCCAACTATTGGTGGCATGTCCCATGAATTTCGCAACTGAAAATCTCGTCTTCGATCCTCAGATCATTCGCCGTTTCGACGTAAACGGCCCTCGCTACACGTCTTATCCGACGGCCGACCGTTTCGTCGAGGCTTTCGACTCGGACGCCGCCAAACTCTGGCTCGGCAAGCGCAACATCGGCGGCATCAGCCGTCCGCTGTCATTATACTTCCACATCCCCTTCTGCAACACTATTTGCTATTACTGCGCCTGTAACAAGATCATTACCAAGGATCACGGGCGCAGCGCCAAATACCTGAAGTATCTGGCCAAGGAGCTGGCCTTGCAGAGCGCCAGCCTGGAAGGCCGGGATGGCGAGCACGAAGTCATTCAGCTGCATTGGGGCGGCGGTACGCCGACTTTCCTGTCGCATGACGAAATGCGCCAGCTGATGGCCGAGACGCGCAAGCATTTCAAGCTGCTCGACGGTGGCGAATATTCGATCGAAGTCGATCCGCGCAAGGTCGATTACGAAACCGTGGCATTGCTCGGCGAACTCGGTTTCAACCGGATGAGCGTCGGCGTGCAGGATTTCGATGAGGTCGTCCAGGTCGCCGTCAACCGGGTGCAGAGCGAAGAAGAAACCTTCAACGTGATCAAGGCGGCACGGGCCAATGGCTTCAAGTCGATCTCGGTCGACCTGATCTACGGCTTGCCGCACCAGACGGTGATGGGCTTCAACCGCACGCTGGAACGCGTGCTGGCGATGGATCCGGAGCGCCTGTCGATCTACAACTATGCGCACATGCCGAGCCTGTTCAAGCCGCAGCGCCGGATCGCCGAACCCGATCTGCCGTCGGCCGATGCCAAGCTGCAGATTCTCGCGCTGGCCATCAAGAAGCTGACCGAAGCCGGTTATGTCTTCATCGGCATGGATCACTTCGCCAAGCCGGACGACGAACTTGCCGTGGCCCAGCGGCAGGGGCGGCTGCACCGCAATTTCCAGGGCTATTCGACCTACGCCGACTGCGACATGCTGTCCTTCGGCATTTCGTCGATCAGCAAGGTCGGCCCGACCTACAGCCAGAACGTCAAGACCCTGGACGAGTATTACGACCGGCTGGATGCCAAAATGCTGCCGGTGTTCCGCGGCATCGAACTGACTGCCGACGACATCCTGCGTCGTTCGATCATTCAGGCACTGATGTGCCATTTCGAACTGTCGATCGAAAGTATCGAGAGTTCGCATCTGATCGATTTCCATGAGTACTTCGCCGCCGAACTCGACGACATGAAGGAAATGGAACGGGCCGGTCTGCTCAAGATCGAACGCGAATGGATCACGGTCCTGCCGCCGGGGCGCATGCTGGTTCGCATCATCTCGATGGTCTTCGACCGCTATCTGCGGGCCGATCGCCAGCGGACGCGCTACTCCAAGGTGATCTAACCGTCGTGGTGGGGCATCGGCGTGCAGGTTAAACTGCACGCTTTTGCCTTTTCCATGTCGCACAATGCCTGATTCCGCTTTTCTCGCCCTGTTTGTTGTCGGTCTGCTTGGCGGCACCCATTGTGTCGGCATGTGCGGTGGCATCGTCGGCGCGTTGTCGATGGGCGCACCGGCACGCTGGTCCATGCTTTTTGCCTACAACGCCGGACGGATCATTTCCTACGCGACGGCCGGTGCCGTTGCCGGGGCGCTTGGCGCGGCCAGTCTGGGGCTCGAAGGCCAGGTGCCGGTGCGCCTGATCCTCTATTTTCTGGCCAACCTGATGTTGATCGCGCTTGGCCTCTATCTGCTCGGCGTAACGCGTGCGCTGGCGTTCACCGAACGGGCCGGTCAGCATCTCTGGCGTCGTCTCCAGCCTTTGACCAAGCGCTTCCTGCCGGCCAGGAGTTTCGCCCAAGCCTTTCCGCTCGGTCTGTTGTGGGGCTGGCTGCCTTGCGGCCTGGTTTACAGCGCGCTGGCCAGTTCCCTGACTGCCGGATCAGCCGGTCGCGGTGCCTTGTTGATGCTGGCTTTCGGTCTCGGGACCTTGCCAAATCTTCTGCTGGCGGGCATCTTGTTTGCTCGATTGAACGAATTCGTGCGTCGCCCGGCGGTGCGGATGGTTTCCGGCTTGTTGGTGCTTGGCTTTGGCTTTTATGGGCTGTTCGGATTGATGCGCTTGCTGGGCTGGATTTAGGACGGGAGTCACGATGAAAATTTTGTTGCCGGTTGATGGTTCGGATTGCGCATTGCGCGCGGTCGATCAGCTGATTGCCCATTGCGCATGGTTCCGCGAGGTGCCGGAAATTCACCTGCTGCATGTCCATGCGCCGATTCCGATTGGCCGCGTGCAGGCCCATATTGGTCCGGAAACGCTGCATGCCTACTACCGTGAGGAAAGTCAGGAGCAATTGCTCGCCGCCCAGAAAAAACTGGATACCGCGGGGCTTTTCCACACGACGCACATCCATGTCGGGCAGCCGGCGGAAGTGATCGCCAAAGTCTCGGATGAGCTTGGTTGCGAGCTGATCGTCATGGGAACGCATGGCCGTAGCGGCGTGACGGAGCTGGTCATGGGTTCGGTGGCCAATCGGGTGCTGCATCTGACGAAAATCCCGGTGCTGCTGGTCAAATGAGCGAGAACGACAGCCGGGTCGTCGAGTTTTCGATCGGGGGTATGACCTGTGCCGCCTGCTCGGCGCGTCTGGAAAAAGTCCTCAACCGGCAGCCGGGGATGCAGGCCAACGTCAATCTGGCCGCCGAGCGCGCCCGGGTGCGGCTGGCTGATACGGCCGACGAGGCGGCGGTGATCGCCGCCGTGGCCAAGGCCGGCTTCTCGGCCGAGGTGGTCGACAGTCAGACCCGGGCGCGTGAGAAGGCCGAAAAACTGGTGGTTTACCGCAGGGAAATCCGCCGCTTCTGGATTTCGGTGGCGCTGACCTTGCCGCTGGTCGGGCAGATGTTGTTCATGTTCGGCGAGCATGGTCATTTGAACGAATTGCCGCGCTGGCTGCAACTGGCCCTGGCCACCCCGGTGCAGTTCTGGATCGGCTGGCGTTTCTACGATGGCGCCTACAAGTCGTTGCGGGGCGGCGGGGCCAACATGGATGTGTTGGTTGCCCTCGGGACCAGCATGGCCTGGGGATTCTCGACCGTGGTCACGCTGTTGGCGCTCGATCAGCATGTCTATTTCGAAGGTGGGGCAGCCGTCATTACCCTGGTGCTGCTCGGCAAACTGCTGGAAGCGCGGGCCAAGGCCCGGACATCGGAGGCCATCGAGTCGCTGATCCGTCTGCAACCGAAGACGGCGCGTGTTGAACGTGACGGCCAGTGGGTGGAAATGCCGGTCGATGCCTTAATGCCGGGCGATGTCTTTCTCGTTCGTCCGGGCGAGAGCGTGCCGGTCGATGGCGAAGTGATCGATGGCGAGTCGAGCGTGGACGAAGCGATGCTGACCGGCGAGAGCATGCCGGTCGCCAAGCGCGCCGGCGACAAGCTTTTCGCCGCAACGGCCAACGGGCAAGGGGCGCTGCGTTGTCGGGCCAGCGGGGTCGGCGAACATACCTTGCTGGCCGGCATCATCCGGCTGGTCGGCGAGGCGCAGGGCTCGAAAGCGCCGGTGCAGCGGCTGGCCGACCGGATTTCGGCGATTTTCGTGCCGGTGGTGTGCGTCATTGCGCTGGGCACCTTTGTCAGCTGGTGGCTGTATTCCGGGCTGTTGGCCGAGGCGCTGATCAATGCCGTCGCCGTGCTGGTCATCGCCTGTCCGTGTGCTCTTGGCCTAGCGACGCCGACGGCGATCATGGTCGGGACCGGGCAGGGGGCGCGGGCCGGCATCCTGGTCAAGAATGCCGAGGCGCTGGAGCGCGCCGAGCATATAAAGGTGCTGGCGCTCGACAAGACCGGCACCTTGACCTGCGGCAAACCGCAGGTGACCGACGTCGTGGCGCGGGGCACTGGCGAGGCCGATGTCTTGCGCTGGGCGGCGGCACTCGAACAGAATTCCGAGCACCCATTGGCCAGGGCCATCGTTGCCAAGGCAGTTGCCCAAGGGGGCGTGGTCGACAGCGCGACAGTGCAGAATTTCAAGGCGCTGCCGGGGCATGGCGTGCACGGCGAAGTAGACGGGCGTTCGTTGCGTCTTGGCTCGCCTGACTGGCTTGGCGCCGCCGCCGATCCGGCGGTACTCGCCTTGCAGCAGTCGGGGAAAACCGTCGTCGTGCTGGCCGAGGCGGAGCAGGTGCTGGCCCTGATCGCCATTGCCGACGCGCTGCGGCCAAGCTCGCGAGCAGCCGTGGCGCGCTTGCGCGAACGGGGCATCCGGGTGGTCATGCTGACCGGCGACAATGCGGCGACTGCTGCGGCGATTGCCGCGGAGGCCGGCATCGCCGAGTTTCGCGCCGGCATTCTGCCCGGCGACAAGGCGGCGGCTGTGGCCGAGCTGAAAGCCGGCGGTGGTCTGGTGGCGATGGTTGGCGACGGCATCAACGATGCGCCGGCGCTCGCCGCCGCCGATGTCAGCTTCGCCATTGGGGCTGGCTCCGATGCGGCGATCGAGGCGGCCGACCTGACCTTGATCCGCAACGACCTGCACGGTGTCGCCGACGCCATCGACCTTTCCACGGCAACCCTCGGCAAGATCCGGCAAAATCTTTTCTTTGCCTTCATCTACAATGTGCTCGGCATACCGCTTGCCGCACTGGGTTTTCTCAACCCGGTCTTCGCCGGCGCGGCAATGGCGATGAGTTCGGTTTCCGTCGTGACGAATTCGCTGCTGCTCAAGCGTTGGCGGCCCGCCGTTCCACGGAAGTGACAGAAAGAGATTGGTGAAGGCTAGATGACCGCAGGGGTCAGGGAGAAATATTTGGTGCAGGCTGACTCGGGTCGGAAGGCCAGCGCGCCGGGCGGTGCTTCGGAAAACGAGGAGCTGTTCCGGGCCACCATGGAGGCCGCGCAGGTCGGTATATTCGTTCTGCAGGATCGTCTCTTCAAGTACGTCAATCCCTTCATGCTCAAGTTGTTTGGCTATACGGTCGAGGAAATGGTTGATCGCTTGGGGCCGCTTGACCTGATCTCTCCCGATGAGCATCCCTTTGTCCTGCAGCAGATGGACGAGCGCATTTCCGGGGTGCGCGGCCAGTCTTACGAGCTGACTGCGGTGCGCAAGGATGGCTCGGTATTCCCGGTCACCATTCTCGGCTCGCCCTCGGTTTTCCATGGCCGGCCGGCCTCGGTCGGGACGGTGGTCGATATTTCGGTGCAGAAGGCGGCGGAACTGAAAGTGCGCGAACTGGCCGAGTTCGACCCCTTGTCCGGATTGCCCAATCGCCGTTTGCTGCGTGACCGGGTGATGCAATCGCTGGCCGTTGCCGAGCGTGAAACGTCGGCTGTCGCGTTGATGTTTCTCGATCTCGACCACTTCAAGCGGATCAACGATTCGCTCGGCCACAGTGTCGGCGACGAATTGCTCTGTGCGGTTGCCCAACGGTTGTCGGCGGCGGTGCGCCGGGTCGATACCCTGGCCCGCCTTGGTGGCGACGAATTCGTGCTCGCCATGCCCGGCATCCAGGCTGCGGCGGCCGCCGATGTGGCTCGGCGTTTGCTGGGCGAGTGCGGATTGCCGTTTGTCGTCGCCGGGCACGAACTGACGGTGACGCCGTCGATCGGCATCAGCATTTTTCCGCAGGACGGCAAGGATATCGATACGCTGCTGCGCAATGCCGATACGGCGATGTACAAGGCCAAGGAGTTGGGGCGTAACACCTTCCAGTTTTATGCCGCCGAGATGAATACGGCGACGCTCGAACGACTGTTGATGGAGAGCAATCTGCGGCGGGCGCTCAAACAGGATGAACTGGTCCTGCATTACCAGCCGCTGGTCTGCTTGCAGAGCGGCTTGATCGTTGGTGTCGAGGCGCTGATTCGCTGGCAGCATCCGGATCTCGGGATGATCATGCCGGATCGCTTCATCCATGTTGCGGAAGAGAGCGGCCTGATCAACCCGATCGGCGACTGGGTACTTGGCGAGGCATGCCGACAGGCCCAAGCCTGGATCGAAGCCGGGCTGCCGGCGGTGGTCATGGCGGTCAACGTCGCGCCGGTCCAGTTTCGTCAGGCCGGTTTCGTCGAGGCGGTGGCTGGCGGGCTGGCCGCCTCCGGACTCGATGCCAGTCTGCTTGAACTGGAAGTGACCGAGCGGACGGTGATGCACGATGCCGACGTCAATATCGGGACGCTGTCGGCGCTGCACCGGATGGGCGTCGAGTTGTCGCTCGACGATTTCGGAACCGGTTATTCGTCGCTGGCTTATCTGAAACGTTTTCCGGTCGGCAAATTGAAGATCGACCGCTCGTTCATCCGCGATCTTGAAGTCGATCCGGACGATCAGGCGATTGCCTCGACCATTGTCAGCATGGGCCGCAACTTGCGGTTGACGGTGCTGGCCGAGGGCGTTGAAACTGCCGAACAGTTGCGGCTGTTGCGCAACATGGGGTGCGACATGGCCCAGGGTTTCTTCTTCAGCCGGGCCTTGCCGGCGGCTGAGATTTTTGAATTGCTGCGGGCGCAGCCGTTCCTGTACCAGGAGTAGGCATGGAAAATACCGTAATCAAAGTGGGTGGCATGAGCTGTCAGGGGTGTGTCAAGAACATCACCGGCGTGCTGAGCGGGCTGGCCGGCGTTGCCTCGGCCGAGGTCTCGCTGGAGGCGGCCGAAGCCAAAGTGGCTTTCGATCCCCAGACGGTGACGCGGGCAGAACTGCTGGCGGCCATCGAAGACGCCGGCTTCGACGCCGAATAACCGAATACTGAAGAGAACAGTCGTGGCCGAAGAAACAATCAGACTTACCCAGCTTTCCCATGGTGGCGGATGTGGCTGCAAGATCGCCCCCGCCGTCCTTGAAAAGATCCTTGCCGGCATGACGCCGGGCATCGTCCCGCCGCAACTGCTGGTCGGTACCGAAACCAGCGACGACGCGGCGGTCTACCAGATCAATCCGCAGCAGGCGATTGTCGCGACGACCGACTTTTTCATGCCGATCGTCGACGACCCTTACGATTTTGGCCGGATCGCCGCGACCAACGCGATTTCCGATGTCTATGCGATGGGCGGTACGCCCCTGTTTGCCCTGGCGCTGGTCGGCATGCCGGTCAAGGTGCTGCCGCTGGAAACCATCGCCAAAATTCTCGAAGGTGGGGCAGCGGTTTGCCAGGCGGCCGGGATACCGATTGCCGGCGGTCACACCATCGATTCGGTCGAGCCGATCTATGGACTGGTGGCTATCGGTCTGGTCAATCCGGCCCATCTGAAACGCAATTCCGGCGCCCGGCCGGGCGACAAGCTGATTCTCGGCAAGGCCCTAGGGGTCGGGGTGTATAGCGCCGCGCTGAAGAAGGATGCGCTGCGCGACAGCGATTACGAAGCGATGATCGCCAGCACCACCCAGCTCAACACCCCCGGGCCGGTACTGGCCTGTCTCGATGGTGTGCATGCGGTGACCGACGTTACCGGTTTCGGCCTGCTCGGGCATCTGCTGGAAGTCTGCAAGGGCAGCCAGGTGCGCGGCACGGTGCGCTTTGCCGATCTGCCGCTGCTCGCCCGGGCCCGCGAGTTCGTCGAGGCCGGCCATGTCACCGGCGCCTCGGCGCGCAACTGGGACAGTTACGGCGCCGGTGTCCATCTGGCCTCCGGGATTGATGACGTGGCCAAGGCCCTGCTGACCGATCCGCAAACCTCCGGCGGCCTGCTCGTTTCCTGTACCCCGGAAACCGTCACCGAGGTGCTGTCGGTCTTCCTGCAGCAGGGCTTTTCACATGTTTCGGTGATTGGCGAAATCGGCGAAGGGGCGCCGGGAGTCGACGTGATCTGAAACTTGAATCGGCCCGGTTGCGCCAGCCTGGAGGGCTGGTGCGACAAGGTGCCTTCAGTCAGGTGTTGATCCGCTTGATTGAGAATGGTTATCAGTTATAATTCGGTCAGCCAGCCGATTTTCCCAAGGCATGCCGGGGTTGTTGTCAATCCCGGTACTGTTTTCCGGGGCGCCAGCCAAACTTTCAATGACAAGTTGCCATGGCCCCCAAATTCTCCTTTCGTTCCCTTTGTCCTGTCACGTCTGCTGCCCGCGTAGCCTCGCCTGCGCCGGGTGGGAGTTCGCCCGAATTGGCGGCAGGATTGCGCCGGGCGGCATGGCTGAAGACGCTATTGAAGCTGCACTGGATCAGTTCCGCCATCTGCCTGCTCGGCATCGTTCTGTTCAGCGTCACCGGGATCACGCTGAATCACGCCGGGCAGATCGAAGCTAGCCCGGTTACCGTTCAGCAAAAGCGCAGCCTGCCGGCCAATCATCTGGATATTCTGCAGCAGATCAGCCGTGCTCCGTCGGCGCAGCCGCGAGTACTGCCGGTCGACATTGCCCGTTGGCTGGCGCTCAATTTCAAGGTTGATGTCACCGATGCCGGAAGCGAATGGGCGGACGACGAAATCTACTTCCCTCTGCCGCGCCCCGGCGGCGATGCCTGGCTGCGTATCGGTCTGGCTGACGGCGAAGTCGAACATGAAGCTACCGACCGGGGCTGGATTTCCTGGCTCAACGACCTGCACAAGGGGCGGCATACCGGTGGGGCATGGAGCCTGTTCATCGATGTTTTCGCGGCCGGCTGCCTGATCTTTTCGCTCAGCGGTCTGCTCATCCTCAAGATGCATGCCGCACAGCGGCTGTCCACCTGGCCGCTGGTCGGCTTGGGGGTCCTCATTCCGGCGCTCCTCGCGCTGTTGTTCATTCATTGACTATCACAGGAAGTGCCCATGAAATGTTCTCGCCTACTGTTGCTGGCATTGGCCTGTGCCGCCACGCCAGGGATTGCCGCCGAACTCTCGGTGAAGATAGAAATTCCCCAGTTGGCGGTGGCCGAATACCATCGCCCATACATCGCGATGTGGCTGGAGAAGAGCGATACGGCGCAGGTGACGCAGCTGGCTGTCTGGTACGACCAGAAAAAGCGCGATAACGGCGGCACCAAATGGCTGAAGGATTTGCGTCAATGGTGGCGGAAGGGCGGGCGAGAGATGGACGTGCCGCTCGATGCGGTGACCAGCGCGACGCGCACCCCCGGTATCCACACGCTGACCTATTCGACAGGCAAGGCGCCGATCGACAAGCTGGTCGCTGGCGACTACACCCTGCTCGTCGAAGCGGCGCGCGAAGGCGGTGGCCGGGAAGTCGTTCGCCTGCCGGTCGCCTGGCCACCCAGGGAGGCGCGTACAGCCTCCGGCAAGGGGCTTGAGGAACTGGGCAACGTCACCGTTCAACTAAAACCCTGATTCTCGGGAGAACTACTCATGAAATCGCTCAAGCTGACGCTTCTCACCGCCCTGCTGATCGCCTCGATCCCTGCCGCCCACGCCCATCGCCAATGGCTGCTGCCCTCGACCACCCAGGCCGAAGGCAATGGGCCCTGGGTGACCGTCGATGCGGCTGTTTCGGAGAGCCTGTTCGACATCGATACCAATGCCCTCAGCCTGAACAGTCTGAGCATCACCGGCCCCGACGGCGAAGCCCTGAGCCCGGCGCAGACCTCGACCGGCAAGCTGCGCAGCAGCGTCGACCTGAAACTTGCCACGCCGGGTACCTACCGGATCGCGCTGGTCTCCGAAAACGCCATGGCAAGTTACAAGCAGAATGGTGAAATGAAGCGTTGGCGGGGCAATTCGACCGAGTTGAAGAGGGAAATCCCGGCCGACGCCGAGGAACTGATGGTGACCAGGACGCTGGGCCGGCTGGAAACCTACGTCACCGCCGGAAAGCCCAACGCGACAGTGATCAAGCCGATCGGCTCGGGCCTCGAACTGCTGCCGCTCAGCCATCCCAACGACTACCTGGCTGGCCAGTCGGCGCGTTTCCGTTTCTTGCTCGATGGCCAGCCAGTGGCCAACCTAAGTGTGGCGATTGTTCCGGGCGGCGTGCGCTATCGCGGCATTCTCAGGGAAGTGGCAGTCACCACCGACGCCAATGGTGAATTTTCGGTGACCTGGCCGATGGCCCAGATGTACTGGATCAACGCCAGTTATCCGCCGCGCGTGCAGTTGCCTGAAGGCCAGCCGCGGCCGGCGCCGGCCGCCTTGCGCTACAACTACGGCGGGACCTTTGAGGTGCTGCCGCAATGAGTTTGCCGCTTGCTTGTCGTTGCCGGTCATGCCGAAGCGCGGGCCGGGCTGATCTGCGAACCGTCACCTAGGCATGGGGGTAACGCTGGAGCCTGCCCGCTGGCTGGCGGCGGGTTTCCTCAGTCTGGCCTACATCGGCCTGTGTCTCTGGTATGGCCGCCGGGCGGCGGGTTGTTCGAGTACGCAGGCCGCGGCGGCTGAGGGGCAATCCTGGACGGTGGCCTATGCGAGCCAGACTGGCACCGCCGAAGCCTTGGCCCGACAGACCGCGCAGGCATTGCAGAGGGCATCACTGACGGTGCGCTGTTGTCCGCTGAATGAGCTGAATGGCCAGCAACTGGCGGCTGGCGGCCGCTTCCTGCTTGTCGTCAGCACGGCCGGGCAAGGCGAGGCGCCGGACAACGGGGCGGGCTTCGCGGAAATGCTGGAGGCTGACGACCACGCCCTGAGCGGGGTGGACTTTGCCGTGCTGGCCCTGGGCGACCGCGATTATCCGGATTTCTGCGGCTTCGGCCGGCGCCTTGAGGCGCGTCTGGTGGCGCGCGGCGCGCGGCGTTGTTTCGAGCGCATCGACATGCATCGTGCCGAGCCGGAGGCGCTCGCCAACTGGCAAGGCCGCTTGGCGCAACTGGCCGGCGCCGATGAGTTCGCGGACTTGCCGGATGACCAATTTTCGCCTTGGCGGTTGGTCGAGCGCCGGCATCTCAATCCCGGCAGTCCCGGCGACGGCGTTTATCTACTGAGTTTTGAAGCCATCAGGCAAGCGTTGCCGCGGTGGGAGTCGGGGGATCTGGCGCAGATCCTCGCGCCGGCGGAACCGGGATGCCCGCGCAACTATTCGATTGCCTCCCTGCCTGACGAGGGCGGTCTGCAATTGCTGGTTCGTCTGCGCCGGAACAATGACGGTACGCCGGGCATCGCTTCCGGATGGCTGACGCAGGATCTGGCCCCTGGCGAGGAAGTTGCCCTGCGATTGCGGCCGCATTATCCGTTCCGTCTCAACGGGAATCGCGCCGGGCCGCTGATCTGCATCGGCAGCGGGGTGGGGCTCGCCGGCCTGCGCGGCCACCTTGCCGGGCGCATTGCCGCGGGCGTGAAGGAGAACTGGCTGCTGTTCGGCGAGCGCAGCCGGGCGCATGATTTTTATCAGCAGGGCGAACTGGAGCGCTGGCTTGCCGCCGGTCAACTGGACCGTCTCGATACCGTCTTTTCCCGGGACGGCGAAGCTTTTCGCTATGTGCAGGAATGCTTGGTGGCCCATGCCGAGCTGTTCCGAAGCCGGGTTGCCCGGGGGGCGGCAGTCTATGTCTGCGGTAGCCGGGCGGGCATGGGCGATGGCGTGGACCGGGCGATTCGCGAGATCCTGGGCGCCGACGGCTATCAGTGTCTGGTACAGGGCGGGCGTTACTGCCGGGATCTGTTCTAGCCATCCGCTTACAGACTGAGCGGTTTTGTTACGAACTGTTGCATATGCGGATGAGAACCATTATCATGTGAAACACAAATCTAGCCAGCCATCCGCGAGTCAAGACCAGTTTCGGTCCTGATGGAACGCCAGCCAAATCCAGTTAATACCCAACAAGGAAAAGGCTCATGGCGCACATTCGTAGTCGCAAACACTCGCACGCTTCACATTTGCTGGCCCTGGTTGCCGCGGCCCTGCCGGCCGCCGGCAACGCTCAGGAGAGCGAGACCTCCTTGCCGGCAATGACCGTCAAGGCCGCTGCCGACGTGCCGTACAAGGCCGACAACGCCGCATCGACCAAATTCACCGCGCCGCTGCTTGACACGCCGAAGACGGTGACGGTGATCACCCAGGAAGTCCTCAAGCAAACCAATGCCGCGTCGCTGCAAGAGGCGCTGCGCACGACGCCGGGGATCACCTTCGGGATGGGCGAAGGCGGTACACCGGAAGGCGATAGCCCGGTCATTCGCGGCTTCAGTGCCCAGGCCAATACCTTCATCGACGGTCTGCGCGATCCGAGTTCGCAGTCGCGCAACATGTTCGCCATCGAGCAGATCGATATTTCGAAGGGCGCTGATTCGGCGTTCAGCGGTGGCGGCGCGGTCGGCGGCAGCATCAACCTGACGACCAAGAATGCCCGCCTGGGCAGTTTCAACGAAGCCTCGATCGGCCTGGGGACCGACAAATACGTTCGCGCCACGGCCGACCTGAATCAACAGCTGACCGACAATGCCGCGGTCCGGATCAATCTGCTCAAGGAAACCGGCGATGTGGCCGGCCGCAATGAAGTGGATTACGACCATCTCGGCGTCAATATCTCCGCGGCGCTCGGCCTGGGCGGCCCGACCCGGGCGACGGTCGGTTTCTACCACTATGAAACCGATGACATGCCGGACTATGGGCATCCCTACAACAACCCTTATGCCGCGACCAATCCGCGCTCGGTGTTCAATGGCGACGGCGGTCCGCTCAAGGTCGATCGCGACAACTTCTACGGCCTGACATCCCGCGATTTTCGCAAGACGGAAGTCGATAGCGGCACCCTGAAAATCGAGCACGACATCAACAGCAAGTGGACCATCCGCAATGCGACGCGCTTTACCAAGTCGCTGAACGATTACGTGGTAACCAATCCCGGCGATTCCAACGGGCTCAACATCTCCAATACCAGCACCGGGACCGACGGCCTTGCCGGAACGGCCATTCGACCGGGTTATCTGAATCGCAGCTCGAAGAATCGCCACTCAACGACCGAGGCTTTCGTCAATGCCACCGAACTTACCGGTGAATTCTTTACCGGCAGCGTCAAGCACAATATCGCAACCGGTTTCGAGCTGAGCCGTACCGAAACCGACAACCGCGGCTATCTGGTGACCGGTGCCAACATCGCCGGTCTGCAGGTCGCTGGTGCGCCGCTTGCCAGCATTTCCAATCCCGATCCGAACGCCGCCTGGAACGGCAATATCAGCCGTACGTCGGTCGGGGCGAAGATCGATACGACGAGCCGCGGCATCTACCTGTTCGATACCGCGACTCTGAGCAAGCAATGGCTGCTCAACCTGGGCCTGCGTTACGACCATTTCAGCAGTCGTTCGGACGGCTATTCGACGACGGGCTACACGGCGGGCAGCACGACCACCGTCTACGTCCCGGTCAATCTGCGCAGCGACAGCGGTTTTGCCAGCTATCAGGCCGGGCTGATCTACAAGCCCCTGGAAAACGGCAGTATTTACCTGAACTATGCGACCGCCGCCAATCCTTCCGGGGTAAGCGCCAGTGATGGCACGGACAACCTGGCGGTGACCAATCAGGATCTGGAACCGGAAAAAGTCAGGAACATCGAGCTGGGTACCAAGTGGAACCTGCTCGGCAACAAGCTTTCGCTGACCGCCGCGGTCTTCAAACTCGACAAGACCAATGCCAAGGTGGCGATCGATGCCAATACCTGGGCCACCGTCGGCAAGCAGGAAACCGAGGGCTACGAACTCGGCTTCGCCGGCGCATTGACCGACAAGTGGCAGGTCTTCGGCGGTTATACCCATCTGAAGAGCGAGCTGGTCGAAGTCGGCCCGCTGGCCGCCAACCAGGTCAACAAGGGCAAGCAGTTCCCGAACACGCCGGAAGACAGCTTCAGCCTGTGGAGTTCCTACAAGGTCCTGCCCAAGCTGACGCTGGGGGGCGGCGCCTATTACGTCTCGAAGGTCTACGGCAACACGGCCAACACCAAGTGGGTGCCTGAATACTGGCGCTACGATGCGATGGCCAGCTATGAAGTTGCCAGGAATTTCAGCCTGCGTCTGAATATCCAGAACCTGACCGACAAGACCTACTACGACCGCGCCTACACCACCCACATGGTCAGCGTGGCTCCGGGGCGCCAGGCGATCATGACCGCCAACTTCAAGTTCTAACCGGAGTTCACCGACCCGCCCGTCAATCGGGCGGGTTTTTCACGTTTACGGGGTTTGCCCGTTCTTAGGAGCTTTTGCCATGATGCTGCACATTCCGGAACTGCTGACGCGCGAGGAGGTGGCCGAATGCCGCCGGCTAATGGCAGCCGCCGAGTGGGTCGATGGACTGGCCACCGCCGGTGCCCAATCGGCCCAATGCAAGCGCAACCGGCAACTGCCGGAAGGCACGGCGACCATTGCCCGGCTGCGGGAAATCATGGTGACGGCACTGATGAAGAACAAATTGTTCTTTTCCGCAGTACTGCCCAAACAGATCTTGCCGCCCTATTTCAATCATTACGAAGGGGGCGGCTATTACGGCAATCACATCGACAACGCCATCCGATACGCCCACGGCAGCAGCGAGGGTGTGCGCACCGATGTTTCGACCACCATTTTCCTGGCCGATCCCGAGGAATACGAAGGCGGCGAGCTGATCGTCGAAGACACCTACGGCAGCCACGAAGTCAAACTGCCGGCCGGGGATGCCATCGTCTATCCATCAACCAGCCTGCACCGGGTCGAGCCGGTCACCAAGGGCGCCCGGATCGGGTCTTTTCTCTGGACGCAGAGCCTGGTGCGGACGGCCTGGCAGCGCGCCATGCTGTTCGAGCTCGACATGAACATTCTGAAGCTGCGCAGCCAGCTCGGCGATACGCCCGAGGTGGTGGCGCTGACCGGGCACTATCACAAGCTGTTGCAGCAATGGGCGGAGTGATGCCGTCTGCGGATCAGCCCCCGCTGCCGCCCGTCGACCGCATTCCGTCCGATGTCGTCGCGGCCGATGATTATCGGCAGGCGGCCCGCCGGCATCTCGATGACAACGCCTGGGCCTACCTGCAGGGCGGGGCGGCCGACGAACTGACGCTCGATGATAACGTCGAGGCATTTCGCCAGATCCGCCTGCTGCCCCAGCCGCTCAATGATGTCCGGGGCGGGCACACTCGCCTGAGGCTGTTCGGCCGCGACTATGCCCACCCGATCTTGCTGGCGCCGGTCGCCTATCAACGGCTCTTTCATCCGGCCGGCGAAATGGCCACGGTGCTCGGGGCCGGGGCGATGCAGGCGGGCATGGTGGTGAGCAGCCTGGCGACCTGCCGGCTCGAGGAGATCGCGGCCCAGGCCGAGGCGCCGCTGTGGTTCCAGCTCTACTGGCAAGGCAGCCGGGCAGCCTCGCTCGAACTGGTGCGGCGGGCCGAAGCGGCCGGCTACGCGGTGCTCGTGCTGACCGTCGATGCCGCCGTGTTCGGCGTGCGCAACCGCGAGCAGAGGGCCGATTTCGCGCTGCCTGCCGGGATCTCTGCGGTCAATCTGGCGGCCGCGGCAAACGCCGGGTTACCCGGTACGTCCGGGGCGAATGTCTTCGATCGCCTGATGACGACGGCGCCGCATTGGGACGATGTGGCCTGGCTGGTCGAGCACAGCCGCTTGCCGGTGGTGCTCAAGGGCATCCTCCACCCGCAGGATGCGCGGCGGGCGGTCGACGCTGGTGTCCAGGGCATCGTGGTCTCCAACCACGGCGGCCGGACGCTCGATACGACGCCGGCCAGCATCGACATTTTGCCGGCCATCAAGACCGTGGTCGGCGCCGATTTCCCGCTTCTGCTCGACGGCGGCATCCGGCGGGGCAGCGACATTTTCAAGGCTCTCGCGCTGGGCGCCTCGGCCGTTCTGGTCGGCCGCCCCTATGTGCACGCGCTGGCCACCGCCGGTGCGCTCGGTGTGGCGCATCTGCTGCGCCTGCTCCGCGAGGAACTGGAAATCACCATGGCGCTGTGCGGCGCCCGGGACCTGGCCGCGCTAGACGCGCAGTTCCTGCTCAATCCGCCGTAGTCGGGGCGCTGGCCCGCGGCGCCCATTTACACATTTGTTACCTTTGGCGGCAGCGAAAACAGGCGGTGTTTTGAGAAAATCCGGCGGCGCCCATGTCGGGCCCATCCCGATCAAGCCAGCCGCCGCCAGCCAGGGTATTGTCGTTCAATCCCCAGGAGCACTCAGCATGAGTATTCGTGCGTATAAAGATATTGGCGGCCTCATCGGCACCAGCCTGGCCCTGCTGGGCGCCGGCGGAGCACTCGCCCAGGACGCGGTGTTGTCGGAAGTGCTGGTTTCCGCCAAGTCGGAAGCCCAGGAAATCCGCCGCAATGCCTCGGCCGGCAAGCTGGTTTTCGACCGCGAGGAACTCGATACCCTCGATGCGGCGAGCGTCGGCGAACTGCTGCGCAAGCTGCCGGGCACCGGCATGTTTACTGACATGGACAGCGGGCCGCGTGGCCGTGGCCGTGGGCCGGACCGCAACATGCCGCAGATCCTCGTCGATGGCCAGCCGTTGCCGGGCGGCGACCGCAACCCGGCAACCGCGCTGCGCCTCCCTGTCGAGATGATCGAGCGCGTCGAGATCATCCGCAACAGCACGGCGGAATTCCCGGTACTCAATCCGGCCGGCGTGATCAACCTGGTCATGCGCGATGTGCCGCCCAAGGCGACGCGTGGGCTGAAGGTCGGCGTCGGCGCGGTCGGCGATGATCCCCAGTTTCGCCTCGAAGGGCAGTACGGCGAGCCGGACGGCGATTCGGGCTACCTGCTGTCCGGGGCCATCAACCGGCGGCCCGCTTCTGGCAAGCGCGAACTCGATGCGACAACTTACGGCGGCGGTATGTCGAACGGTCAGATCAGCGAATACTCGACGACGACCGGCAACGATACCAACATCACATTGTCGCCGCGGTTTTCCTGGAAATTCGCCGGTAACCAGCGGTTCACGCTGAGCCCTTTCTTCTCGCACACCGAAGATGAGCGGACGACCAAGGTTGCGCGCAGCACCAATGGGGTGTCGAGTAGCGATAACGAACGTGACGAAACCCGGCGGACGATGGGAAGGCTGGGTAGCGAATGGCGTCTGAGCGCCACCCAAGGGGCCGAGACGACGGCCAAATTCACCGTCCAGGGCGAGTCCGAAGCGGCCGACAAGCGTTCCGGAAAGTACGATTCGACCGGCGCGATGACCTCCTCGATTGCCGACCGCAGCGAACGGACCGAGACCGAATGGATCGGCGATTTGCGCACCAAGCACCTGTTCTTCGATGCCCACGTGGTGACGGTGGCCGGAGAGCTGCGCGGCAAGTCGAGCGAGGACACGCAACGGCGCAGCGGCAGCCAGACTTCTTCCAATGTCGCCACTCTCAAGGAAAACCGCCAGGTCGTCTGGGGGCAGGACGAATGGCAGATCTCCGAACGTCATCTGATGACGCCGGGGCTGCGCTGGACCTACCTGCAGACGCAGATCGACGACAGTAGTTCGGGGGAAATCGACCGCAAGTTCCGCGCCCTCGATCCCTCATTGCATTACCTGTGGCAGCTCACCGACCAGTGGAACCTGCGCGCCAGCATCGCCCGCAACAGCCGTGTGCCGTTCTCGCGCGAACTGCTGCCGGTGACGCGCCTGTCCAGCGGCACCAACTCGTCGAGCAACGCGGATCGCGGCGGCAACCCCAACCTCGCTCCCGAACGCCTGCGCAGCATCGAAGCCGGCGTCGAATATTTCCTCGACCAGCGGGCCGGGACGGTCGGACTGTCGGTTTTTCATCGCCAGGTGCAGAACTACACGCAGCGTTTGACCGAGCAGGAATCCGGCCGCTGGGTCGAACGTCCGTACAACGTCGGCGAGGCGGAATTGCGTGGCCTAGTCTTCGACTTCAAGAGCAAGATGATCGCACTCGGCTTGCCGGCGCTGACCGTGCGTGGCAACGCCGCCTACACCGATACCCGGATGCTGGACAAGGTCGAGGGCCTGGGCGCCGGCGAGGGGCCGCGCAAGAGTGCCAATGTCGGGGCAGACTACGAAATTTCTTCGCTGCGTCTGACCCTCGGCGGGAATTTCAACTACGTTTCCGCCCTCGATCGCGAGAGCAGCGCAACCGTCAAGCAGTTGCAGGGGGCGCGCCGGCAACTGGATCTGTATGCGCTGTACAAGATCGACCGGCAGGTCGCCTTGCGATTCTCGGCCCAGAACGTGACCAAGGAGGCGCGTCGCAACTACCTGACCGAGACCGACGGCAGCGGTGCCTTGTTGCGAACTGAAGATGGTTTCACGCCGGGGATGGCGAGCTATATGCTGACGCTCGAAGCGAAGTGGTAAAGGGCGGCAATCGGCGCGCGTAAAAAAGGGGGCAGCAGCCCCCTGATCGTCCATCCGATACGGTATTCAAGCCGCCTTGCGCATCACCTTGCCCGGCTTGCCCAGATCGGCGTGGGCTTCCTGCAGGCATTCGTGGGCGCACGAGGCACATCGTCCGCAATCGCGCGTTACCCCGAGATCGCGCCGCAAGTCCCTGAGCGTGCGCGCGCCACCTTCGGCGGCCTCGCGAATCTGGCGGTCGGTAACGGCCTGACAAACACAGACATACATGGATCGACTCCCTGGAGAAGGGTGGGCGTTCAAATGCGAACAGTTCCTATTTTATATAGATGAGAATGACTGTCAATAGCATCTCGGATTAATAACTGCGATTTATCCGACAGCCCTGAAAGTCCTGTCGGGGCTACTGACGGTGGCGGCGCAGCGAGGGGGCATCGCTGTCTGAG
This sequence comes from Dechloromonas denitrificans, assembly GCF_020510685.1. Taxonomy (NCBI): domain Bacteria; kingdom Pseudomonadati; phylum Pseudomonadota; class Betaproteobacteria; order Rhodocyclales; family Azonexaceae; genus Dechloromonas; species Dechloromonas denitrificans. The sequence goes on along the minus strand of NZ_CP075185.1, from coordinate 3,389,223 downwards.
CGACGATCATGCCAACGGCAAAAAAATCAACGTCATTCAGCCAAATTGCGTAAAATGCCCGGCTACGCAATTGTCATTGATTGATGGCGTTTCGTTCTGTCAAACCTCAACTTTCAGGCGCTGACCTCATGCTCGAACCATTCACCTCCGAGACCCGTCTCTACAGCCTGACCTGGCGTGACGAAGCCGGGCCGGAGCTGCCGGTTGAAGCCTGGTGGGGCCAGGAAAGTCTCTCGGCCGGTTTTGAATACGGCATCGATCTGCTATCGACCGACGTCCATCTCGAACTCAAGCGCTTTATCGGTCGCGCCGTCAGCCTCGTCACCCGGCTTTCCGATGGCAGCACCAGCCCGCGCAGCGGCTACGTCCGCGCCGCCCTCAAGCTTGGTTCCGACGGCGGCTTCACCCGCTACCGCCTGATCGTCATACCCTGGCTGTGGTTGCTCAGCCGCGGCCGGCACAACCGGGTTTTCCAGAACTGCACGGTGATCGATATCGTCGAAGCCGTCTTCGCCGACTATGCCGACATCGCCGGCTGGCAGTGGTCCGACGATGTCGCACCGTTCATGGCCGACACACGGTCGCGCAGCTACTGCGTCCAGTACAACGAATCCGACTACGCCTTCGTCTCCCGCGTGCTCGCTGAAGAAGGCCTCGGCTGGGCAGCTGAAGAAGATCCAGCGGCACCCGGCGGCCATCGCATCCGCCTCTTCGCCGACAGCCAGCGTTTCCCGGAAGACGTGCTGTCGCAATCGGCTAACGGAGGCCAGGGCATCCGTTATCACCGGGCCGACTCGCAGGAAGATCAGGACGTCATCCTCGCCTTTGGCGAACACCGTCGACTCTTCAGCACCCTCGCCACCCAGCTCGGCTACGACTACAAAGCCAAGCGCAGCATCAGCACCAGCGTACCGACCGCCCAGACATACGGCAGCCCGCGCGCCCCGGTCCTCGAATCCTACGACGACAGCGGACTCTACGCCTTCGCCAACAGCGGCGAAGCAGAACGTTATGGCCGGCTTGCCATGGAAGCCCTCGAAGCCCGCTACCAGACCTGGCTCGGCCGGGGTACCGTGCGCAGCCTGCGCCCCGGCACCCGCCTCGACCTGCTCGGCCTGCCGAGCCAACCCGACGCCCCGAACGACGGCCCCGCCGGCTACGTCATCACCGAGGTCACCCACCTCGGCATCAACAACCTCACCGGCCAGTCCATCAGCGCCATCGCCAGCCGTCTCGGGCAAAGCCAACTGATCGACGACCCCCGCGCCCTGGCCACCGGCGACCTCATCGAGCCGCTGCGCGCCCCGGCGCGGCTGCCGGCCGAACTCCTCGAGCTGGCCAGCGAACGCGGCTACGCCAACCGCTTCGCCGCACTGCGCAACAAGACCCCGTGGCGCCCCCGTTTAGTAGACGACACCGGTGCCCGCCTCAACCCCCGGCCGACCGCGCCAGGACCGATGAGCGCCCTGGTCGTCGGGCCGAACGGCGAAACCGCCGCCAATGGCAGCGACGAGTTGTGGTGCGACGCCCTCGGTCGCGTCAAGATCCGCTTCCACTGGCAACAAGCCGAAGCATCAGATGACAGGGATTCCTGCTGGATCCGCGTCCTCAGCCGACAGGCCGGCCCGGGCATGGGCTGGCAATGGCTGCCGCGGATCGGTCAGGAAGTCCTTGTCGACTTCCTCGGTGGCGACATCGACCGCCCCTACCTGATGGGCGCCCTCTACAACGGCCAAGGCGAAGGCGGTATCGCCGCCACGCCGGGCGGTACTTCAGGCGAAAGCGACACCTCGGTCTTTGAACAAGCCAGCGACCAGCGCACCAGCGGCCAGGGCAACCTCGCCGGCGGCAACAGTCCGGCCTGGCACGGCGCCGCCGAAAGCAGCCACAACCATCCGTCCGCCCTGACCGGCTTCAAGAGCAAGGAATTCGGCGGTGCCGGTTTCAACCAGCTGGTCATGGACGACACCGACAACCAGCAACGCATCCAGCTCAAATCGACGCAACACAGCAGCGAACTCAACCTCGGCCATCTGGTTCACCAGGCCGATAACTACCGTGGCAGCTTCCGCGGCACCGGCACCGAACTCCGAACCGACGCCTACGGCGCGCTGCGCGCCGGCCGCGGTTTGATCATGAGCACCTGGCCCCATGGCACACCCGGCACCCCGGCCGGCGACATGGCCCCGGCCATGGCGCTGCTCAAACAAGCCGACACCCTGGCCCAAACCCTCAGCCAAGCCGCCGGCACTCACCAGACCGTCAAGCTCGCCAGCGCCATCGGCAGCATCGGGCAAAACAAAAGCACCATCGACGACAGCGCCGCACCGCTCAAGGCCCTGCACAAAGTGGCGAGCGGCATGGCGGACGCCAAGGATCAGAACGCCGCGCTCAGCGACGCCGACGCCAAGAACACCGCCACCGGCCAAAACAAAGTCCCCCACCTCACCGACCCGGCCATCATCCAGGCCGCCAAAGGCGACTTCGCCAGCGTCGCCGGCCAGAACCTGCAATATGCCAACGGCGAAACCACCACCTTCGAAAGCGGCGAAGACAGCAACTTCGCCATCGCCGGCAAGACCCGCATCCACAGCGGCCAGGCCATCGGCCTCTTGGCCGGGGCGATCAAGGCCGGCGACGGCAACACCGGCATCAAGCTAATCGCCGCCAAGGACGACCTCGAGCTGCAGGCGCAAAGCGACGAAATGAAGTTCCTGGCCAAGAAGGAGATGAAGCTGGTCAGTGCTAACGCGAATATTGACTTCGCGGCGGCGAAGAAGATCCACCTCGCAGTGGCCGGTGGGGCGAGCATCACGATTGATGGCGGGATTACGGTGCAGTGCCCGGGGACGATTACCGTGCATGCGAGCAAGAAGAGTTTTAGCGGACCGGAGAGCTCTCCTTTTGCCTTGCCAGAGATGCCTCGCGAGTCGATGTTGTTCGACGAAAAATTTCAGTTAACCGATACAGTGGGCGATCCACTAGCCAATATGCGACTAGAAATCATCAAGCCGGATGGCACCAAGACCCCTGTTGTTACCGATGCCCAAGGCATGATTCCGCTTCAGCAAGGCTTCAATATTGAAAAACTGACGATCCGTGTCCTTGGTCGAATTAGTAGTGGAGGTGCTCAATGAACGCTGTGCCGCCAAAGACTGAGCGCAATCAGTCAGCGCAAGTCGACAAGTCAGGGAAACCGACATTCGAGTGGACGCTTACCGGCTCGTCTTTGACCGATACGGTTCGCCTCATTGCTGGGCCATTCAATGTGCTTCCGGTTATTTTTGTGCCGGGCATCATGGGTTCTAATTTGAAAGCTAAAGCTGGCGGCACGCCAGTTTGGCGACTTGATACCGGCGTAGGCGGAATTCCTTGGGGGATGCTGAAAGGTTTTGCCACGAAAGGCTCGGGACCGCGACAAAAACTACTTCACCCTGATCGTACTGTGGTTGATGACAGGGGGAAACTACCCAAGAATGGAAAATATTCGCAGTCGACCTACCGGGAGCGAGGTTGGGGCGAAGTTGGCGAAGGTTCTTACCATCAGTATCTTTTGTGGCTTGATGATCAACTTAACCCTGCAGAACGTAATCCGGCCTTGTGGCAAGAGTATTTCCAGGCCGAGGCAACAATATCGGCGCCATCGAAAGCTGGTGACAAACCCAAGCTATTTCCCGGCATCAAAATGGGGATGCCGGACGAGCCCTTCGGTGCAGAGAAGGCGCCGTTTCAGTCCATCACGACCGACGATCTGATGGCCCGTGCCAAGTTCTTGATGCCAGTTTATGCCTGCGGCTACAACTGGCTGGACAGTAACGCTATGGCCGCACTACGTTTGCAGGATCGCATCCTTAAACTGATCAAGAGCTACAACAAAGGTCAATACCGCTGTGATCAGGTTGTATTGGTCACTCATTCGATGGGGGGGCTGGTGGCCAGGGCTTGTGCACAACTTGATGATATGGCGGGAAAAATTGCCGGTGTTGTGCATGGTGTGATGCCTACGACCGGTGCAGCAGTCGCTTACAGGCGTTGCAAGGTCGGAATGCGAGATGAGGATTTTGGGGCCGGTCTGGTCATCGGCAGTACCGGCCAAGAGGTTACAGCCGTCTTTGCTCAGGCTCCCGGCGCGTTGCAACTACTGCCATCGCAAACCTACGCATCGGAGTGGCTAAAAGTTCTCGACGACAAAGGGCAAAACCAACTCAGCCTGCCCAAAGGCGGAGAGTCGTCTTACAGCGCCATTTATCGAGAGCGAAAACAATGGTGGGGATTAGTTAACGAAGCTTGGCTGTCTCCGAGCGAAGGAGCACCGATTGAATGGATGGATTTTGAAGTCAACATTGCCGATGCTGAAAGATTTCATCAAGATTTGATCGCCAAATTTCATCCAGCAACCTACGTTTTCTATGGTGCCGACAAGAAACAGAAGAGTTTTGAGAAAGTGACCTGGCGCATGCGCCAAGGGATTGCCCCAGATAAACGGCAACGACAAAGCCCAAAAGACGTCACAGGACTCGGGCATGGTGCACTACGTGAAGAAGGTGGCACTCCCGCCTATGTCGGCGGAAAAACAGAAGTCATTCCATCCTTCGGTATGGGAATGGCTAGCACTTACGAGAGCAGCTATTGGGAACTGCATTGTGAACTGCAGGATGGTGCGGGCGATGGGACCGTTCCATGCAGTTCCGGTGCTTCGCCTCTGGCACAAGGTGGCGGGAGTATCCGGCAGCAGTTCAAATTAGCTGGTTTTGGTCACGAACCCGCCTATCACGACTTGAAGGCCCAGCACACCACCTTGTATGCCATCAATAAACTGGCAGGCATTGCAAAACGCCCAGCATGATGCGCCAGCTTTCCAGGAAAACCATCGTGATTATTGCGACCTTGATGGTCGCAATTTTGAGTTACCTATACTTTGTTCAGGAAAAAATTGTGAGCGATCCCGCAACTTTGCCGCCAATGCGCACCCACTGTGTAGGACGCTATTTGATTGATCTGCCTGAAGACTTTGCGCTTACCATCGGCAGCGAACTTCAGCTTTACTATGGGCTAGGCAAGGATTTTGAGCGGGTCCAGATTGAGCTTTCTCGACTAAATGGCGAAAAGCCGACATTTCAGCAACTAGTCCGGCAAAGAGTTGGAGAGTTGCAGGCGATGCCAAACGCAAAGTCTCAGTCTCGAAACATGCTGGCCGAACTCAAAGCAATCGACGAAACCATGACGCTTGTGAGTGCATATAAAAGTCCTAGCCTGCTTGAATCTTTCAGGTTGCATCTGTTTGCCCAACGGGGCGAAGCCGTAGTCCGCTACGAGAATTTTAAGTACCACGTATCGGAAAAACCCATTGAATATTTTGAGCGTCAATTACTCAAAGTTGCACAGGAAACCACCTACACTCCGGCATCAACGGGTGCTCAAGGCGGTACTTGTATGGGTACCACCACCATCAATGCAGGTCAGAATGGAGAGGTTTTTACGCTAGCCTTTCGCAGCAAGGCACACTCTGACGTCCTCATCACCATTGACATGAACTCGCTCCCGGAAAAGGGGGATGGTGGCTTACTGAAGCGGGTGGATGGCAAGGCAGATATGCTGACGAAGCTCGGTGTCAGTTCAACTACTTTACGCCGTGGAAAAACCACTATCAGCGGACGCCCTGCCGAAGAATTACTTGATCAAGGCAAAGATAACGACAAGATCGTTAGATTGTTTTCAGCTGAAACGCTCATTACGGAACCGTCAACCCTGGTCAAGCCAGTTCTTGCTGTAAGTATGTCTATGGGCGGGCAAATCGATGGTGGGCCCTACGTCGACGCTTCTCTATCGAGGGATGAAGCACTCGCATGGTGGGATGCCATCATCAGCAGTATCCGAATGCGCTAATCCGTCGATGCCTGTTGATAGCGAGTCATCGCCGCATCTTCCGACTCGCGCAGACGTTAAAAAGCCACGGCATAAAACCGTGGCTTTTTGATTTGTTCGGCAACCCGTGGAAGGTCAGTCGCCGCCTGGTTCCATGTGGGCCTGCAGGTAGTTCGGCAGGGTTACGTTTTCGATCAGGCTTTGCTGGGTTTCCAGCCAGTCGATGGCTTCTTCGCTGTGTTCGAGCAGGTCTTCGAGCAGGTCGCGGCTGACGTAGTCCTGTAGTTCCTCGCACAGGGCGATCGATTCGATCAGTAGCGGGCGCTGGATTTCACGCTCATATTTGAGGTCGCCGGCCAGGCATTCGACGACGTTTTCGCCGATCAGCAGCTTGCCGAGGTTCTGCAGGTTGGGCAGGCCTTCGAGGAAGAGGACGCGTTCGATGACTTCGTCGGCTTCCTTCATGACGCGGATCGACTGCTTGTACTGATAGTCGTTGAGTTTTTCCAGGCCCCAATTGCGGAACATCCGGGCGTGCAGGAAATACTGGTTGATCGAGGTCAGTTCGTTCTTCAGCACCTTGTTCAGGGCTTCGATGACTTTCTTGTCGCCTTTCATGCTCGCTCCTTAAGCTGGGCTGCCAGAGCCCATCTGGCTCTGCTGGTAGTTCGGCAAACCGACCAGTTCGATCAGCTTGAGCTGCTTTTCGAGGAAGTAGGCGTGGTCCATTTCGGTATCTTCGAGCTGCACGCCGAGCATGTCGCGGGTTACGTAATCCTGGGCCTTTTCACAGGCCGCCATGGCTTTCTTCAGTTCGCCATCCACCTTGTATTCGACGGCGAGGTCGGATTTCAGCATTTCCGGCACGTTCTTGCCGATCTTCAGGCCGTCACGCTTGCTGAGGTCCGGCTTACCTTCGAGGAACAGGATGCGCTGGATCAGTGCCCGGGCGTGCTGGCGTTCGTGGTCGGATTCGTGAATCGACTTCTGGGCCAACTCGTTGAGACCCATGTCGGCGTACATCTCGCCATGGATCAGGTACTGATCGACGGCGGTCAATTCGCCGGCCAGCAGGCCGTTGAGGATGTCGATGATTTTCTTGTCGCCCTTCATGGTGTTTCTCCGGAGTTCGTTGGAAACTGGCGGCTGGCTGGCGAAAAGCGGCTGGCTTGCCTCGGCGCCAATTCTAGGCGTTGGTTGTGTCCTTTTCCACCCAGATGTGACGTGCGACAGCATGTTCAAGGGCCAGTTCAACTTCATCGGCAAGGATCACCGTCATCGGCCGCTGCTGCAGCACCTTGAGCGGGCGATTCTCGGCCAGGCCGTAGGCGGTTAGTTGCTCGCGCTGGAGCGGGTCGATTTCCTCGCCGAAGGCCGCCAGACGGACTTCCGTGCCGGGCGGGATGAAGGCGAGGGGCAGGCGGGCTTCATGTTTCGGGCTCATGGGGTTACCAAACGGCGCGCAGCAGCAGGTTGAACAGACCGCCGATCAGGAAGGCGAAGGGGACGATCACGGCGACCATGGCGAGCGCAGTTTTGGCGCCCTGTTCCTTGACCATCATCATCAGGCTGGCAAAGCAGGGGATGAACAGCGTGATGGTGATCATGCCGACCACCGCCTGGATCGGGCTCAGCGTGTGGGCCATGGCGAACAGCCCGGTGGCGCCGAAGTCGCGGCGCAGGAAGCCCATCACGAAGGCGGCGGAGGCTTCCGGCGGCAGGCCGAGCCAGCCGCTGACCAGCGGTTCGCCGGCGCGGATGATGGCGGGCAGGGCGCCGGTCTTGTCGAGGGCGTACATGATGAAGGTGCCAAGCAGGAACAGCGGGATGACTTCGATCAGGTACCACTTCAGGCGGCCGCCGGTTTTTTTCAGCACATTGCCGAGGCTGGGCAGGCGCATTGGCGGCAGTTCGGTGACGAGCGGGATGCGTCGGCCGGGAATCAGCTTGGCGGCGAGGAAGCCAGCGAGCAGCAGGATACCGAGCATGGCCAGGGCCCAGATCAGCAGGGCGGTGAAGGATACGCCGCCGAGCATGCCAAGGACGACGCCGAGTTGGGCCGAACAGGGAATGGCTAGGGCGAGCAGGAAGATGGTGATCATCCGTTCGCGTGGGCTGTGCAGGATGCGCGTCGTCAGCGTCGCCATCGTCACGCAGCCGAGGCCAAGGACCATCGGCAATACGGCGCGGCCGTTGAGGCCGATCAGCGCGAACAGCCGGTTGGCGATCACCGTCAGGCGCGGCAGGTAGCCGGAATCTTCGAGCACGCCGAAGGCCAGGAAGAAGGTCGTGACGATGGGCAGGATCAGGGCCAGCGCGTAGGTCATGCCCATGGTCCATAGCCCGTACTGGCCGACCAGCAATTCCGAGATCCACGGCACATTGACCGTGCTATCGACGAAATGGGTGAAGGCCGGATTCAGGATGCCTTCGAACAGGTCTTCTTCGAGCAGGCCGACCAGAGTTGTCGCGCCGAAGACGCCGACGAACTGGTAAACCAGATAGAGCACGCCGAGCAGAATCGGAACGCCCCAGAGCGGATCGACGACGTAATGGCCGATCCGCTGCGAGAGCAGCGGGCTGCTCTTGGCGGCGCGCTGGATGGCGCTGGTGGCCAGAGTGTCGGCCGCTTCGGTGCGTTCGCGGGCGAGCAGCGTCGGCAGCTTGCCGGTGACTCGCGCATCGGCCTGCTGGCGCAGTGCCGCCAGTTCGGCGAAAGATTCGCCAGCTTGCTCGGCCAGCCAGACGGCGACTTCCGCATCGCCGCCGAGAAAGAGAATGGCCAGGCCGCGCGCCGCCAGACGCGGATGCGGGGCGAGGCGGCTGATCGCCACGGTGGTGGCGATGATCGCGCTTTCGATTTCCGCGTCGTAGCGCAGCAGTGGTTGCGGCGGCAGCGCGTGCTGCAGGCTGCTGGTCAGCTCGCCGACCCCTTCGCCGCCGGTCGCCACGGTGGCCAGCACCGGGATGCCGAGTTCTTCGGCCAGGGCCGGGATGTCGACGGTGACGCCGCGCGCCGTCGCTTCGTCATGCATGTTGAGGGCGAGCACCATCGGCACGCCGAGTTCGGCGAGCAGCGCGGTCAGGGTCAGGGTCCGGCGCAAATTCTTGGCATCGCCGACCTGCACCAGGCAGCGGGTGTTTTCGCGGAGCAGGGCGCGCATCGTCGCCCGTTCGTCATCGCTGCGCGATGGCAGCGACAGCACGCCGGGCGTGTCGAGCAGCATCGCCTGACGGTCGAAGCGGGTGCTGGCCCGGGTGACCTCGACGGTGGTACCGGGATAGTTGGAAACGTTGACGTAGGCGCCGGTCAGTCGGTGAAAGAGGACCGACTTGCCGACATTGGGGTGGCCAACGAGCAGGATGGCGTTGGCAGTGGAAACAGTGGCGTTCACGTTGATTCGGACATTCAGGTTAGGCGGGCGGCCGGGAAACCCCCGGCCGGCCCCAACTTTACGACGGATTGCTCACCAGATGAAGAAAACCAGCGTCCACACCGTGGCCATCAGGCCGACCGGGAAGAGCATGGTCAGCCCAGCCGCGGCCCGGCGCGGTAGGCTGGCGCTGGCTAATTGAACCAGGCGCAGGGCGAGCCACAGGCTGGCCAGACAGCCGGTGCCGAGTAGGCCGATCCGGAAATAAGGCAGCCAGCCCAGCCACAGATGCTCGGCCTTGAGGTGCGTGACGGTCAGCATCGACAGGCCGAGAATGACGCTCGCCCCGGCCAGCGGCGTCAGGGCCAGGGCAAAGCGCTGCCAGCTGAGGGACGCGGTTCTGACCAGACGGGCGGCGAGCAGCGGGCCGGCGAGCAGCAGGCTGCCCAGCACGAAGCCGCCGCCAAGCAGATAGCCGAGGATCAATACGCCGTCCAGCCAGGTGAACAGGTCGCTGGCTTCCGGGTAGTGGGTGAGCAGCCACCACGGCACGTCGTTGTCGAGCAGCAGGAAGTGATCGTGCTCGACCAGCCATTCGGCCAGCGCCAGCTTGGCGTTGAGCAGCCAGGGGCTGAGCGTCCATTGGAAGGCGGCGGTGGCGACGCCGAGCACGCCGTAGAGCAGCGTCAAGGCATCCGGCGTGCGGGCCGGCGCCTCGAGATCGAGGACCTCGGCGAAGGGCGAGCGGGCGCTGTAGGTCACGGCGTCGCGCTGGCCGGCGCAACGGCCGCAGGAATGGCATTCGGAAGCGCTGGTCATGCGCCGGACATCGAGCAGCGGGGCGCAGTTCACCGGCTCGAAGTCGCCCTCGTGCCGGTCCCAGGCGGCGCGGTCGACCTTGTAGTGCAGCGGGGCGATCTTGGCCAGCACGGCGAAGACGCCCGAGGCCGGGCAGAGGTAGCGGCACCAGATGCGCTTTTCGCGGCCGTAGAGCAGGCCGATGCCGAGCGCTGCGACGGTCGAGCCGCCGAGCACCAGCAGCGCGGCTTGCGGGTATTCATAGACGCTGACCAACTGGCCGTAGACGGTGGTGGTGACGAAGGCGACGAAGGGCCAGCCGGTCCACTTCAGCCAGCCGGGCAGGGCCTTGCCGCGGCCGTACTGGCTGACCCATTCGGAGAGCGCGCCTTCCGGGCAGAACAGGCCGCACCAGACGCGGCCCATGGTCACCGTGGCGATCATCACGCCCGGCCACCACAGGCCCCAGAAACAGAACTGGGCGAACAGCCGCAGGTTGTCCCAGATATGGGCGTTTTCCGGCGGTAGCGGCAGGAAGGCAGGGATGATGACCATCGCCGCGTAGAGCACGATGACGACCCATTGGGTGGCAATGATCGGCCGGCGGTTCCGGCGCAGGAACAGGCCGATTTTCTCGACCCGATTGCGGGGCTGGCTGGCATGGAAGTGCACAACGTGTTCAGCCATGTGACGTTCTCCGCCAGGCCAGCAGCACGACGCCCCAGTAGCCGGCCCAGGCGAGCACGGAGGAGAGCGCCGGGCGGGCGCGGTAGCCGGAAAAATCGGCGAGCAGTTTGCCGGCCTTGGTGGTGTCATCGATCAGCATCGACGTATCCCAGACCGGATCGATCAGCGGCGGCAGCCAGCCGGCCCCGATCAGGCGGTCGACGGCGGCGATCAGCAGGGCGGAGGCGAGGATCAGCAGCAGGATCGACGAGAGGCGGAGCAACAGGCCGATGTTCAGCCGGGCCAGGCTCTTTGCCGCCAGCCAGGCGGTGGCGCCGGCCCCGGCAAAGCCGGCCAGAGCACCGAGCAGCAGGGCGTTGAGATCGCCTTCCTGGGCCATGCCGTAGAGGAAGATCACCGTCTCGGCGCCTTCGCGGGCGACCGCCAGCGCGGCAACGATGGCAACGCCGAGGTAGCCGGAGCGTTCGGCGGCGGCCGTCAGGTCGGCGTGCAGCCGGGCTTTCATCTGCCGGCCATGCCGGCGCATCCACAGCACCATCTGGGTAATCAGGCCGGCGGCGACGAAGAGCGTCGCCGTCTGGAAGATTTCCAGCGCCTCGCCGGTCAGTTCATCCTGCACCGTTAGCAAGGCCCAGCCGAGCAGCAGCGCGAGAACGACGCCAGCCGCCAGGCCGCCGAACAATGCCCGGCGCCCGGCCCCGCTGTCGTCGTTGGCTTTCAGCCAGGCGTAGAGAATGCCGGCGATCAGGAAAGCTTCGAGGCTTTCCCGCCAGACTACGAAAAAGGCGTTTCCCATTTTAGTTGTTAGCCATTAGATGTTGGTTGTTAGCGGTGGGTAGTTGTTGCTAGTAACTAGCTACTAGCGACTAATACCTACTTGGCGACAATTCGGCCCTGGCCGGTTTCCGGGTGGAAATCGTCAAAGAACTTGTAGCTGCCCGGTTTCATCGGGAAAAAAACGAGGTTGCGGGTGACGCCGGGGGCGAGCACCAGCTCCTTTTTCAATTCCAGGCTCTCGAATTCCGCGGCTCCCGGCCCCTCGTTCTTCACCTCCAGCCGGAAGCGGGTGTTGGCCGGCACTTCCAGCGTTTCGGGAATGAGTCGGCCATCCTTCATCAGCAACTTGAAGGTCGGCAGGTCGTCGGCGATTGCCGCGCTCGACGCCGTCAGAAGGCAAAGAACCAGGCTGAAAGCCGCGGAATGGAGAGCGTGTTTCATGGGTTTCCTCAGTAAGCGATATTGGCGCGCAGGGCGAAGACCTTGACCGCCTTGGCATCCCCGTTACCGCCACCGTTGGTGACGTACTGGAAGTCCGGCGACAGCTCGAACTGCGGCGACAGGCGGTAGCGGTAATAGATTTCGGAGACCTGTTCGGCGCCCTGCGGCGTGAAGGTGTAGGCCATTTGCGTCTGGTTGTCGTCCAGCCAGGTTGTCGCCGTGCTGGTCCGATAGCCTTTGCCGGACTGCAGCCAGGCTCCGGCGACGCCGATAGTGTCGGCGGCTCGGCCCCAGTAGCTGCCGGAGAACTCGGCGCCGGCAGTGACCGCCTGGTTGAACGGCAATTCGCCCTTGACCAGCTTGCCGTAGCGGGCGAACAGCCTGATGCCGTCGCCGATCCGCTGGTCGACCGAGGCGCCGACGCCGGTGTGCTTGTTCAGCGTGCCGTCGTAATCGACGCCCTGGCTGCGGTTCCAGCCATAGAGCCGGTAGTTGCCGGTCAGGCCGCCGAACAGCTTCAACTGCTTCTCGGCCTGCACCATCAGCAACGGCGAGGTCAGGCTGCGCTGGTAGTTGGCGCCGCGTTCGCCGGTGCCGAAGACTCCGGCCGACAGGCGCCACGGCTGGGTCTTGTCGACATAGTTGAGATACGACGCGACAAAGCCGGGCTGGAAGCCATTGGCATCGACGCCGACTTCGCCGGCCGCATCGAGCAGCGGGTTATGGACGAAGACGGAATTGAGGAACTGCTTCGATTCGTCGCCGGCCGCCGCGTTCTGATCGAAGAAGCCGAAGATGTCCATCTTGCCGAAGGTGACTTCCAGCGTTTCCCGCGAGTAGGGCTTGAAGCCCAGGAAGGGCAGCGGAATCGCCGCCTGGTACCAGGCCTGGCCGAGGATGGTGACCGAGTCGTCCGGGCTGGCGCCCGAGGCGCGGAAGGCCAGCGCATTGGGGGCGCTGGCGAAGTGGCCGAGCTTGGCGAAGGCGGCATTGAGGCCGAGACCCTGACCCATGCGCAGGTGGGCGAACAGCTTGTGTTCGATGTCGCCGACCGGGGCCAGCGGCAATTCGATGGAAACGTCGGCCCGGTAGTTGAGCTGGCTGCTGCCACCGTCGACATCCTTGGGCAGGCCCTGGGCGTGCTGGCCGACCGTGGCCAGCGAAGCGCCGACCTTGATGCCTTCCAGGCCCTCGGCGATTTTCGCGGCCTTCTTCATCTCCAGCGCGTCTTTTTCGACGGCCTTCAGGCGTACCGTCAATTCCGGCTCGTACTGCGAGAGCCGCGGGCTGTCGAGTCCTTCATTGACCCGCTGGTTTTCCCCCTTCAGCGCCTGTACTTCCTTTTCCAGATCGGCGTTGCGGGCTTCCAGTTTTTCCAGGCGGGCGGCCAGCTTTTCGAGCAGCGCGGCATCAGCCGGCGCGGCCAGGACGGGCAGGGCCAGCCCCGCCGCGACGAGCGCGGCGCTAAGTTTGGCGAGGCGCATGATCAGTAGCCGCCTTTTTTGCCGATGCCGACGTAGGTGAATTCGTATTCGACTTCAAACGGCTTGAACCACGGACGGACGCCGGTGGCGCGGTCGGTATGGCGGCCGAAGTGGGCGTGATGGTTTTCGGACGGCGGCAGGATGGTGTATTTCACCTTGTACTTGCCCGGGCCGGCCAGCTTGACGTTGTCGCCGTAGTGCGGGCCGTCGTTGGCGACCATCGGCATGAAATCGCCGGCCACCTTGTAGTCGCCGCCAATTTTGGAGACCTCGAACTTGACCATCAGGTAAGGCATCCAGGCGCCTTCCTCAAAACCGTTCGGGTTGTTGGCCAGGGCGTGAATGTCGGCTTCGAGGTGGATGTCGGACTCGCTCGCCTTCTTCATCATGCCTTCCGGTTCCATTTCAACCGGTTGCAGATAGACGGCGGCGATCTCCATGCCGGCGCGATGTTGCGGCACGCCGATCGGATATTCGAGGGCGAGCGCCGGGGTAGCCAGAGCGGCGGACAGCACGAGAGCAGAGAGGATGTGTTTCGGGGACAACATGGCAGGACTCCTGAAAAGTCTCTGGCTGGCTGACCTTGAAGCTGGCTTCCCGAGAGGGCTGGCTGGCGTTCTGGCTGGCTGGCTTGAGGGATATGGTTGAAGCGAAAGTTGAGAAAAACGGTTGGCGGCTATTCGTTACCGGGCTGAGTGACGAAACCGATCTTGGTCAGGCCGGCGCGGCGGGCGGCACTCATCGTCTCGGCCACCGACTCGTAGCGGGTTGCCTTGTCGGCCTTGAGGTGCATCTCGACGTTGGCATCCTGGACGACGGCGTCGTGGAACTTCTGTTCCAGCGCCGTGCGGTCAACCGCTTCGGAACCGATAAAAACCGCGTTGTCGGCAGTGATCGCCACCTGCAGCGTCAGCGGCTTTTCCGGCGTCGGCGTGCTCGCGGCGCGCGGCAGCTCGACCTTGACCGAGTGCGTCATCAGCGGTGCGGTGATGATGAAGATGATCAGCAGCACCAGCATCACGTCGACCAGCGGCGTCATGTTGATCTCTGCCGTCGGCATCTGATGGTTCTGCGCGTTGAAGCTACCCATCGACATTTAGGCCACCTCCGTCGCGGCACGGGCGCGCATCGGATGGATCTGGGCGCTGTTGGCGACGAACGGCTTGCCGACCGTGAAGAAGGCATGCAGGTCGTGGGCGAAGGCGTCGAGATCGGCCAGGATGACGCGGTTGGCGCGGGTGAAGGCGTTGTAGGCGAAGACCGCAGGCAGCGCGACGGCGAGGCCGGCGGCGGTCATGATCAGCGCCTCGCCAACCGGGCCGGCGACCTTTTCCAGGGCGGCCTGGCCGGAAATGCCGATGGCGACCAGCGCGTGGTAAATGCCCCAGACGGTGCCGAACAGCCCGACGAAGGGGGCGGTGGCGCCGGTCGTGGCGAGCAGCGTCAGGCCGTTTTCCATGCTCGCCTGGGTGCTCGACAGTTGCTGGCGCAAGGCCCGTTCCATCTGCTCGGCCGGGTCGAAACGCGAGGCCAGGCGGCCGGTGACCGCTTCGCAGTCGTGATTGCAGCAATTGGCTTGCTCGGCGAGCTGGGCGTAGGGGCTGACCGGGTCGGCGGCGCGCAGACGCTCGATCCCTTCGGCGACGCTGCTCGCCACCCAGAAAGCGCTCATGGCGCGGGCGGCGCGGCGCATCGTCCACCAGTCCGAGGTCTTGGCCAGGATCAGATACCAGCTGGCGATCGACATCAGGGCGAGGATGACGGCGACGGTATGGGAAATGGCGTCGCCGCTCGCCCACAAGTGGGCGAAGCCGAAGGCGTTCGGGGTTGTTTCCTGCATTTTCATTGCTCCAATTTAAAAATGATGGGGACCAGCACCCAGCTTTGCATCGCCACGTCGCCGCGTTTGGCCGGGATGAAATGCCAGGAACGAACCGTCCTTTGCGCCGATTCATCGAGCCGCGCGCTCCCCGACGAGGTCCGGATCTCAACGCTGTCGGCCATGCCCTGCGGATTGACCGAAACGCGCAGGATCACCTTGCCTTCTTCGCCCATGCGCCGCGACAGCGGGGGGTAGGCCGGTGACGGATTGCGCAGGTAGTCGGCGTCGAAGCGCGCCTGGCTGACCGGCGCGGCGGCAGCAGCGGCGGGGGCGGGCGGGGCCGGTTTGGTTTCCGGCGGAGCGGCAACCGGCGCGGCGGGCGCCGGTACGTTGCTGGTGGTCGCCTCGATTCGCGGTGCCGGGGTTTTCGGCGTCGGCTTTTGGCGTACCGGCTCGGGCTTGACCACCGGCAACGGCTTGGCTTCCGGCTTTTTCGGCGGTTCGGCGGGCAACAGATCGACGACCATGGGCATTTCCATGATCTGCGGCACGACGGTCTTGGCCGCCAGGATCAGCAGAAAAACCGCAAGGTGGGCACCGATGACGATGCCGAGCAGGCCGGAGCGCTGCGTCGAAGAGGGGCGGGAAAGGGCGTAGCTCATAACTTTCATTTCTCCGGTTCGTTGCGCATCCAGTCCGAAAAAACCCTTGGCTTGCTGGCGTTGGCTAGCTGGCTACGGGAACGAGAGATTTACAACGAGAGAAACTATTTGGTCAGGATCAACTTGTTTTCGCGGGTGACGCGCAGCAGGTAGCGCTGACCGGCATGTTCGATTTCAACCGCACTCTGGCCGCGCAGGATCTTCTCGCTCTCCAGGCATAGCCGGGTGGGCTGGTTGTCGGTGGCGGGTGGAATGGGAGAGGCTTTGGGCGGTGTGTTCATTGTAATTCCACATGCAAACGAGAATGACTCGCATTATTTGTTAATTGAGAATTGCTGTCAATTGGGTATCCACAACTTCTTCGGGGGTTTTGTCGAATGTGTTGCTAGCGGGCGACAGACATACCGTGCTGACGACTTTGCCGAAGCTGGAAACGCCCGGTCCTTTCAGGAAAACGCATTGCTTGCCGCTGCGTTTGCACTGTTCCTTGACCCGCCAGTAAGCGTTATGGCTGATGCAGCCTGCCTGGCAGATGACCAGGTCGGCGGCCGACAAGGCCGCGTCGATGCGATGCAGGTTTTCTTCCAGCCCACCGTCGTGATGCAGAAAACGGCCGCCGCGTTGTTCGACGATCTGACGATAGGCGTCTACCGAGCCGGAACGCCCGCCGACGCACAGGATGCACTTGCCGGACAGGCGGCTCGCCGGCGCCTCGGCGGCTGGTGTCGGAGCACCGGCCGGCGCGTCGCCCGTGGCGCGCAGATGGCGGATCGTCTCTTCGGCGTGACGGGCCAGGCCGCGTTGCCGTTGTAGCGTGTCGTCGAGTTCCGCGCTGCGGGCGGCCAGCGCGATGGCTCTGGCTTCGGCGTCGCTGGCGCGGCGGGCCAATGCTTGCCGGTCCTTCAGATCGGGTAAGCTCTGGCGCAGGACGTCGAGCTGGCCCATCAGGTTGGCCGCACAGGCCTCCTTGCTGGCCAGCTCGCTGCGCAGTTCGGCCATCCGCCGGTCGAGCAACTGCGTTTCCCGGGTCTTTTCCGTTCGCAGGATTTCCAGCGTCCGCCGTGCTTCGTCGCGTTCCCGGCGGAGCTGGCTGTTGTCGGCGCTCAGGCGCTTCAGCGTGGTCAGATCAGCCCGGGCGCCGCTGCCGATCTGGTGCTGGATCATGTGAATGTCGGCATAGATTTCCTGCTCCAGCTGGGCATCGCAGGCCGGGTGCGTCCAGCTCGCCCAGAGCGCGCCGGGGATCTCGGTGCCGGCGCCGGCGGCTTCCCGCCACAGCCGCCGCAGGCTTTCGCCATCCTTGCTGGCGGCAAAGCGCCGGATGGTCATCGCAAAGCGCTTCTCCATGTTCTTGTGCAGCAGTTCGGCCAGTTGGCTGCGCGTTTCGCAGCCGCCGACCGCCGTCGTGTGCAACACGAAATCGGTTGTTTCGCGCGGGAAGTACATGACCTTGGCCATCAGGCTGCGCAGCTCATCGACGCCGAAACAGACACCGATCACCGGGCAGTGAAACTTGTGCGGAATCTCCCACAGCTTGCGCCGCCGCGAACCGCTCGCGACGAAAGTCGGCGCCTCGGCCAGCGGGCCCATGCGCAGCGAGCCGGGGAAGGTGTCATTGCCGGGCGCCTGGGCGGCGCTAAAAGTGCCTCCGGCGACGTGATAGGGGAAAGTGGACATTCTGGACTCCTGGCGGAAGAGGCTCTGGCTGGCCGGGAGTCCGGTTGGCTGGCGAAAATGATTGAGTGGGTGGCGGGTTCAGTTCGGCAATTCGCTGGTCGCCGTTCGCAACCGGCCGAGCGCCGAATCGCGTTCCCTGGCCAGCAGTTCGCACTCGCGGTGGGCGGCGCACAGCGTCTTGTCGAGATACCAGACGCGGGTGGCGGCAGCCGTCAGTTGTTCGTTGGCTTCGCGCAGGGCCATCAATTGCTGGGCGAGGCTGGTGATCGCCAAGCCGGATTCGTATTCGGCCAGACGTTTCTGCAGTTGCCCGTTCAATTCGCCGAGTCGGTAAATTTCGTTGGTCTGGTCAACGACCTTGCGGGCGGTGAGCGTGGCGTTCCGGCGTTGCGTCCGGCGCGACTCGCGCAGCGCTTTTCGCAGTGCGGCGTTTTCGGCCGCCAGCCGTGCGACATCCGGCTCGAGGTCGCGGGGCAAATCGGCGAGCGGCGGGTCGCGTTGCGGGTCGCCATCGTCGCGTTCGAGCAGCGAACGGTCTTCAAGCGGGGCCAGCATGTCTGATCTCCGTTTGCGACGCGCCGAGCAGGCGGGCACTGGCGCGTTCGCAGAGCTCGCGCGTCTGCGCATCGAGGCCGCGTTCCTCGCTCAGGCAGTCGAGCAACCGCGCCGCGTTGAGGGCCGATTGCGAACAACCGGTTTCATGATGCAGCAGAACCAGACTGAGTGCGCCTTCGCACATTTTGTCGTATGACATGCTTACCTCCCGATGATTTAAAGCGGAACACCGACCGATAGCACCCAGAAGAGCAGGATGCCGGCGAACGAGACATGGGCGATCAGGCTGCGCATAGGATATCCGGATAGATGAGAACAATTCCTATCTTACGGGTATTTTTGGTTTTGTAAATAGGAATAATTGCTATTTGGACGGCGCGCGTTCAGCAGGTCGCTGGCGCGTCGGATACCGCGTTCGGCGAGCTTGCTGTAGCGATTGGCCAGGTCTTGCCGTTCAGCGCAGATCGACAGGCTCGTCGCAGCCTTGTCCGCCATCCGGGCGCGGTCCGCAGAGAACCCGCCAGGAGTAGGCCAGGTAAATGCCCCAACCCGCCATCCAGAGTGTCGCTGCGGTGTGGAGCAGTGGGGTGGAGGCCGATGCGAAAGCCGCCAGGCCGGCCGCGACCCGCGTCAGGGCGGCGCCGAGCAGCAGCGCGCTGGCGGCGGGTAGCCAGCGCCGGTGATCCAGCCTGTAGCCGCTGTGCATGCGCCCGGCGACGGCCATGACGATCAGGATCGACAGGCCGACTGCACCGACCAGCAGCAGGTGGTGGCCGGCGCTGCTCAGGTTGCCGCCGGCCAGCAGGCCGAGGCCGATGGTGGCGTAGCCGAGAGCCATGCACCAATAGACCAGATAGGGGATGATCACCCAGCGCTGGAACAGCGCCCGTCCAACGTGCCAGTCGTTGAGCAGATTGAAGATGCCGGCGGCAGCGGCCAGTGCCAGCCAGCCGCTGACGCGGTTGCCGGGAAGGAGGAATTCGGCGGCGCTATAAAGGCCGATGGCGAATATGGCAAGATTGCGCCGGGGCGGCCGGGCGAGATAGGGCGCAGCGATACCGCCCTGGGCTTCGAGCACGTCATTGACCAGCCGCATCGAGATGCGCGACAAGGCAACGATGATCAGGATCATCAGCAGGCCGACCGCCAGAAACAGCCAGGCCAGCGCATCGCCATGACCGAACAGGGCGAGGTAGAAACCGGCGTGGACGGCAATGAGCGCGACCAGGGCATGGAAGAAGGCGAGATGGCGGCGGCTTGGGTCGCGCCACAGCGGACCGGCAATCTGCTTGATCAGCAGGAGCAGGAAACCGAGGTCGCAGAGTGCGGCCGGGATGATGCCGATCCAGCCGGCCAGCAGATAGGCGATGCGCCCGCCGAACCAGAGGGTGAGCAGGATCTGGACTGTGCTTCGGGCGACCGGCGGGGCGCCGGTGAATTCGATGATGGCGGTGAGCAGGAAGCCGGCAATCGAGGCGGCGGCAAAACCGAAGATCAATTCATGGGCATGCCAGACAATCGGGCCGCCGGGCAGGTCGGGTAGCGCCAACAGGCCGCTCAGGGCGCCCAGCCAGCAGGCCATGGCGAGCAGGGCGTGTCCGCCAGTGAGCAGGAAGAAGGGGCGGAAGGGGCAGAGCCAGATGCTTCCATTCAGCATTTTGGTCATGGCGGCCCGCCACGGAAGGCCATTCTTGGCTGCGTTCAAGGGCAAAGGAGAGCCTCTTTTGATGCTCGCTTTTCGTCCGGCAGCCCGAAGGCGGCGCGGATGTCCGGCCACTGGATGAAGTCGGCGGTACGGGCGAATACCCAGCGTTCGTCGCGCTCGGCGACCGGCGTTTCGATGCGGTGCGCGGCAACGATACGGCCGGGCGCGCCGGCCATGACCAGGATGCGGTCGGCCAGCCGAATGGCTTCCATCAGGTCATGGGTGATCATCAGCACGGCGCTGGCGTGGGCGGCGCGCGCGCTGGCCAGCAGATCGTAAAGTTCACTCTTCAGGCCGATGTCGAGTGCCGAGAAAGCCTCATCGAGCAACAGCAGGTCAGGCTGCATGGCAAAGGCGCGGGCCAGGGCGGCGCGGCTTTGCATGCCGCCGGAGAGCGCACTGGGGAATTTGGCGAGATCGTCGATGGTCAGTCCCATCTTCAACGCCAGCTGCGTCGCACCGGCTTTGCGCTGTACGGAATTCATGCCCTGGGCCTTGAGGCCGAGCGCGATATTGTCGAGGGTTCGCTTCCAGGGCAGCAGGCGCGGCTGCTGGAACATCATCGCCGGCCGGGCGAAGCGATTGGCAATGCGGCCTTCCCACGGGGTCAGCAGGCCGGCAGCCAGGTTGAGCAGGGTCGTCTTGCCGCAGCCGGACGGCCCGACGAGGGCTACCGCTTCGCCGGCCTGGACGGTCAGTTCGATATCTTCGAGAACGCGCTGATAGCCGAAGCGATGGTTCAGCGCCGTGATGCTCAGTTGCTTGATGATGCCAACTCCCGCCATGACTCGACCTTGCGTTTGATCGGCTCCAGCAACAGATACTCGATGGCCAGCAGCGTGCCGACCAGGGCGACGATCCAGGCCATCGAGGCCGCCGTGTCGAGATGGCTGCGCGATACGGCGAGCGCTGCGCCGATGCCGTCCTCGGTCGATAGCAGCTCGGCCATCACGACTATCTTCCACGACATGCCGAGTGCCGCGATCCAGGCCGGGAAGAGGTAGGAAACGACGTGCGGCAGATAGACGTCGGTCAGCTTCATCCAGGTCGACAGCCCGAAGATCTGCGCCACTTCCTTCAATTGGCCGTCCAGGGTGCGTGTGCCCTGCATGGCGCCGACAAAGATGATCGAGAAGCAGGCGATGAACACGGTGAAGATCGGTGTGCCGTCGCCGGCCCCGAACCACAGCAGGGCGAGGATCAGCCAGGCGATCGGCGGCATGCCGACGAGCACGGTGATGATCGGTCGCGCCATCATCGAAGCCGTCATCGAGACGCCGGCGGCCAGGCCGAGCAGGCTGCCGATGATGACCGATAGCCCGAAGCCGAGCAGGGCGCGGCGCGCGGTGACGAGAATTTCAGGCCCGGCCGAGCCATCCTCAAACAGCCGGGCCAGGGTCGCCAGCGCTTCAAGAGGGGAGGGCAGGATCAGCGCGCCGAGGCCTTGGGCAACGAACTCCCAGACGGCCAGGAAAATGCCCAGACTGGCGAGCGAACCCCAACCGCTCCATAGATAGCTGCCGGTTGCGGCGGCCCATGCCAGCGGCTGCAGGCGAGGCAGGCTGCGGTTCTTCACGGCGCCTTGCCGAGGCCGTAGAAGCCATCGTCCGGCAACTTGCCACCGACCAGGGCTGGATTCCTGGCATACAGCTGGCCGAAGAAAAATTCCAGTTCTGGCCTGGCCGCTGCGGCCGCGACGTGGCGTGTCTGGCTGACGGCCAGCGAGTCGGCGACGGCTTCCGGAGTCAGCAGGTCAATGCGCTTGGCGACCATTTCGCCGCACTTCAGCATGTTTTTCTGGCACCAGAGCAAGGATTGTTCATAGGCGGCCATTACCCTGGCCTGCAGCTTTTCATCCGCCAAGGCCTGGCCGATGACGGCGATGCCGGCCTGCGGGATGCGCGTTTCGCGCTTGAACAGGCGGCCCCATTCCTGCTGCAGGTCGGTGCTGCGGTAAAGGTCCGGGGCGATGATGCTGACCGGGAAGGACTTGGTTTTCCGCAGCGCCATCGAGACCGCCGGCTCGGCGAGCAGGGCGTGGTCCACGCGGCGGGTAACCAGCAACTGCATGGCGTCGAGGGGCGATCCGACATAGCGCAGCTTGAAATCCTTCTTCGCATCCAGCCCCTGTTTCTCGGCGAGCAGACCGAAAACGATGTCCGGCATGTCGGCCCGGAAAGGCATGGCGATTTCCTTGCCGCGGAAATCGGCCAGCGTCTTGGCCTCCTTGTCGCGCGACACCATCCACAGCACCCCCCAGGTCGACACGTTGAGCAACTTGAGGCTGACGCCCCGGTTGTACAGATTGGCGGCGACGTTGGTCGGCATGGCAATGAAATCGGCCTTGCCGCCCAGCGCCAGCACGCGCAACTGGTCGGGGTCCTTCCAGGTGTGGAATTCGATGCGCTCGGCGACATCCTGCAGGGCGCCGCTTTCGATCATGTGGATGAGCGGCGTCGACACCGCCGCAGCCGGGCCGGCCAGCACCAGTTTCGGCAGGCGCTCGACGGCCGCCAGGGGCGGGCTGACCAGGCCGGCCAGGAGCGCGGCGGCGCCGATCAGGCGGGCCAGTAGGCGACGGCAGCCCGGCATCAGAAGCTCCCGCGCCAGGCGAGTTGAACGCTGCGGCCCGGGGCCTTGATCTCGGCGCCGGAAACGCCTTCGGTCAGGTGCTCGTGATAGGTCTTGTCGGCCAGGTTCTTGATGGCGAAACGCAGGCTGTTGCGCTTGTCGATCTGCCAGGTGGCGCCGAGGTCGGCCGTGACGAAGCCGGCGGTGGCATTTTCGGCACCGCGCGTGAATTGCGTTGCGACGCGCGCCTGACGGTCCACCAGGCGCAGCGTGAAGTCGGCCTTGACGGCGGGCATGACGCGACCCAGCCAGCCGAGCGAGATTTCATCGGCCGGCATCTGGAACAACGGCTCGTTGAGGTCGTCGTTGTCGCCGCGGACGCGCGAATAGCCGGCGCTCAACCACTGCCCGTTGACGAACTGCCACCGGGCATGCGCTTCGAGGCCCTTGATTGTGGCGCTGCCGAGGTTGATGGTCTTCTTGCAGTTGGCGGCGTTGGCAGCGCCGCAGGCCGCCGTGGCGGCGCTGCCGCTGAGGATCTGGCCGGTGATGTAGTTGTCGATCTGGTTGTGATAGGCGGTCACGCCATAGTCGATCACCGCATTCGCACCCTTGATGCCGAGTTCGAACTGGTCGGCCTTTTCGGCCTCGACTTCCGGGCTGCCGGCGTAGTAATAGCCGTCGCCGCGCAGGCCGGACTCGTAACGCTCGCGCATGCCCGGCGCGCGGAAGGCGCGGGCGTAGTTGGCGTAGGGGCGGAACAGCGGCGTCACTTCATAGATCGCACCGAAGCTGCCGGAAATGGCGCTGTCCGAAGCGTCGAGCCCGGTCTTGCGGGCGCCGTTGTTCATGCTGTCGGCGTCGCTCTTCACCGTGTCGTAGCGCAACCCGGCCAGCAGATTGAGTTTGCCGAAGCGCATATCGTCTTGGGCATAGAAACCGAGTGCCTCGATGCGGGCGTTCTGGAAAGGGTTGTTGGCGCTCAGCGTGGTGAATGGTGCGCCGCTGGCCATGTAGCGATCCGGGTTGCCGGACATCTCCCAGGCATTGAGACCGAACGAGACAAGATGCTGCGGATGGAGCAGCCAGTCGGCCTTGGCATCCAGGCCATTGGTCTCGAAGGTGACGCTGTTGGTGACGATGTCGCGGTTCAGTTTGTTGGCCCAGGAATAAATGCTGCGTTCCATCTCCTGACGGTAAACCCGCAGATCGAGGTTTAGTGGCGTGTCGCCAGTCCCTTTGCGGCTATAACCGAGTTCCAGCAAGCGCCGTTCCTGCTCCGGCGAATGAACGGTGGTGCTGCCGACCAGCGGACTGGCATGCGGCCGGCTCGAACCGGGATACCAGACATCCTCGTCCTTGTGCTGCTGCAGCGACAGGCGCAGTTGCTGCTGGGCATCGATGCGGAAACGGTACTGGCCGATGAAGGCGTTCGAGTCGTAGCCGGTGCGGCCAACCTTGCCGTCCGGCGATCGGTAGTCATCGATGCGGGCCAGCGAGGCCCCGAGCATCAGCGCGTGGTCGCCGGTGCTGGCGTTGATTACGGCCGTGCCGCGCATGCCCTGGCTGGCGCTGTCGTAACTGGCGCCAGCTTCGACGCCCAGGCCGGAAACGAATTTCGCCTGCGGCAGCAGGACGTTGATCGCGCCGCCCAGTGCGCCGGTGCCGTAGAGTACCGAAGCGCCGCCCTTGACCACTTCAACCCGTTCGGCCAGGCCGAGGGTCATGAAGGAGGCGATGGCCCCGGCCGGCTGCGCCGAATTGAAACGCATGCCATCGACCAGCAGCACCGTGCTTTCCTTGCCGAGGCCGCGAATCACCGGATTCTGCCCCTGGGCGCTGTCGTTCGAAATGGCGATGCCCGGTTCGCCACGCAATGCGTCGCCGACATTGCCGGCGCCCCGGCGGGTGATTTCTTCCCGGTCGAGCGTCGTCGTCGACAGCGGTGTTTCAAGATCGGTGGTGGAATAGCCCTTGGCGGTCACGTTTACCGCAGAAAGTGAGCTTTCCTCGGCATTGGCTGCGGAAAATGCGATCAGCAGGGCAATCGCGACAGGGCTGAGACGAGGCAAGTCCATGAATCACTCCAGTAGGTACGGCTGGCTGGCGTTGGCTGGCTTGCCTGATGCATGTTAATTAGAAAACGCTTATATTATATCAAATGAGAATGATTATTAATTTGATCGAAGTCAGGTTTCTCGCGGCTCGTTGCTTGCGGGCGATTGCCCGAAACCGGTAAAAGCCGGTGAAAAAAATGCCCGGATACGCCGGAGCGTATTCGGGCATCGGTCGATCGCCGGGTTCAGAAGTCGGCGCGCAAGGTGACGTAGAGGTTGCGGCCCAGCTCGGCATAGCCGAAGTTCGGCGATTTGTCGGCCAGCCGTACATCGGTCAGGTTATTGACGCCGGCGCGCAGGCTGAAGATCTTGTCGAAACGCTTGCCGACACTGGCGTTCCACAGCGAGTAGGCGGGCAGATCGCCAGCGCTGCTGGTTTGCCGACCGTAATATTCGACGGCGCCGCGGCTGCTCCAGCCCTGGCCGATGCTCCAGTCGACGGTGGCGGCCAGCATGACGCCGGGTCGGTCGTTCAGTTCCGTGCCGGTGCTTTCGTCCTTGGTCTTGAGCAGCGTCAGATTGGTGTTCCACAACAGCGCGCTGTTGATGTTCCAGCTGAAGCCGGTTTCCAGTCCGCTGATCGTCGCCTTGTCCACGTTGTCGTAAAGATAGGTACGGCGTACGCCGACGGTCTTGATCTGGCGGTAGGTGATCAGATCATCAACCCTGGTGTGGAACAGCGTGGCACGCAGGTTCAGCGGGCCGCGCTTCCAGTCGGCACCGATTTCCAGCGAGTCGGATTTCTCCGGCTGGATATCGCCATTGCCGAGGAAGGTGTGCGGCCCTTCGGCGCCGACATAGCTCGGCGAAATCTGCTTCAGCGTCGGTGCCTTGAAGGCGTGGCCGTAGCCACCCTTGATGATCAGTTCCGGGCTGGCTTCCCAGACCAGATAGGCGCGCGGGCTGGCTTCGAAACCGAAGATCTCGTGTTCATCGCCGCGTACGCCGGCCGTCAGCATCAGGCTCTGGCCCAGAGCAATCTCGTCCTGGACGAACAGCGCCTTGTGCGTCGCGCTGTCCTTGCCGCCGATCAGACCACTGTTCTTCAGCGTTTCCGTCCGGTATTCGCCGCCGACCGTGACGGTCTGGCCACCGAGCTTGAGCGCGGCAAAGGCATCGACCACCTCGTCGCTCATGTTCTGCGGCCGGGTGGCGCTGACGCCGTTGGTCCGCGTGTTGGTGATGTCGATCTCGCTGCGGTAGGCGCGGACCTGGCTGCGCCAGCTGCCGAACTCGCCCTTCCAGGCGATGCTGGCCTGCGATTTTTCGATGTCGTAACGGTTCTCGTAAGTCTTGGTCGAGCTGACGTCGTCGTAGGTGCGGACCTCGTCACCCTTGCTCCACTGCACGTCGAGGCTTTGCGCTTCGGTCAGCTTGATCGTGCCGCCCAGGCCGGCGGTACGTGTCCTGTTGCCTTCAATCTCCGAATAGCGGCGGTCATCCTTGTTTTCGACCGCCGCCCGCCGGGTCGCCTCGCCATTGACCCGCAAAGTGATGCGTTCGCCGAGCGGCCCGGCGGCAAAGACCGAACCCTGGCTGCCCTGGCCGCCGTCAGTGTCGGCGTCGAACAGGGTCGAGCCGGACAGCATCAGCGAGCCGATCCATTTGTCTTTCGGCTGGCGGGTGATCAGATTGATCACGCCGCCCAGCGCCTCCGAGCCATACAGCGTCGACATCGGGCCGCGAATGATCTCGACCCGCTCGATGGCCGAGATCGGCAGCCAGCCGTATTGGTAGTCGGAATGGCCGACCACGTCGTCCGAGGGCGATATCCGCCGGCCGTCGATCAATGTCAGCGTGTGCTTGCCTTCCAGCCCTCGCAGGGCCAGCGTCTTGCGGCCGCCGACCTGCCGTGGCGAGAGCGTGATGCCGGGGCTGCCGCGCACTGCATCGAGCAGGTCGGTCGCATTGCGGGTTTCCAGCTCTTCGCGGGTGATCACGGTTACCGAGGCCGGTGCCGTGCGCGTTTCATGTTCCGACAGGGTGGCGCTGACGACGGTGTCCTTGAGCGTCGTTTCGGCCGCGCTGCCTGGTAGCGCAAAGCCGCCAAGTACGGTAATGACGGCCAGCGTGGTGGTCCGCAGCTTGAAACGGGAATGAGGGTATTGCATGAAGCCTCCATGAATTGCGGGAAATGGCTGGCTTCCTGCACTTCAGGTGGCTGGCGGGGAAATGGCGCAGATCGGGCCGGCGGGAATCGGCTGGCCGGAGTCCGGGCGGGGACAAAGGAAACGCGAACAATTCTAGCTAATGAGAATTGTTCGCGTTTGATTCCGGTCAAATTTGCTCGATTTATTTCCTGAACGACCAGCAAAGGCCGCTTACTTGGTCAGAATCAGTTTGCCGAGTCCGGTGATCCGCAGACTGTAGCGTTCGCCGCGGTGCAGGATGGTCACTTCGTTCTGCGCGCCGAACAGTTCATGGCTGTTGAAGTGCTTCAGGGCAACGGCTTGCTCCGGAAGGCCGCCGGGTATTTGGCCGGCCGGGTTGTGCTGGCGGCCGAGAAAGGGTGCCCGAATGCCGTGTTTGCTGGTATGCATGAAAAACTCTCCTGATCGACGCTTACATCCGGGTGGCGTAGTACTCGACGATGCGCTGCAGGTCGAGCGGGAAGGGGGCGGCATCGGCGTCGGGCAAATGGCTCAGGTGCGCGGTTTGCGTTGCGCCGTCGAGGGCGATCCATTCCGGGCGTTCAAGGGCTGGTGCTTCGAGCGAGGCGCGAATCGGTGCCAGTTTGCGGCCCTCGTCGGTTGGGCCGAAGGCGTCGCCAACCCGCAGGCGGATTGACGGAATGGTGACGCGCCGGCCGTTCAGCGCGATATGGCCATGGCTGACCAGCTGCCGGGCGGCCGGGATGGTCGGTGCGAAGCCGGCGCGGAAGACCAGGTTGTCGAGGCGGCGTTCGAGCAACTCGACCAGTTTGTCGCCGGTGGCGCCGCGATCCTTCTTGGCATCGACGACGACGCGGCGCAACTGGCGTTCGGTCAAGCCGTAGTTGTAACGCAGCTTCTGCTTTTCCATCAGTTGCTGGCCGAATTCGGATTTGCGCCCGCCCAGTTTGCGGGCGCCATGCTGGCCCGGTGGCTGCGGGCGTTCCTGCATCGATTTGCGGGACAGTCCGGGCAGGTCGACGCCGAGAGCGCGCAGGACTTTGAGACGGGGGCCGGTGTAACGGGACATGGGTTCTCCTTGTAGTAGTGATCAGTGGGTCAGCTGACCGATTTCGGTCAACGGATAGCAATTGATGGCAATCGACTTCGGATGGCAGTGCGCGGCATCCCAGCCGGCGCCGACTTCCTGCAAGGTGCTTTTCAGATAGGGATCAAGGCCCCGTTGATCGAGCGCGGCATGCAGGTGGGTACGCAGGGCGGCCAGCTTGTTGGCGGTGGTGCCGCGCAGGGCGGATGAGGAGAGCAGGTTGATGATCGCCGCCAGGCGCAGTTCGATGCTCATGTCGTCGGTCTCCATGGCTTACTCTGCGCTCTGGCCTTCGGGTACGTAAACCATCGAGCCATCCTTCATCTTGTAGGCAACGCCGGCCTTTTCGCCGTCGCCGCTGCCGATGTTGCCGTTGGCCTTGTATTTCTCGATCTTCTCGCCCTTCTTGATCATCACTTCCATGGTCGGCTTGCCGGGGTCGGTGATGACCGTGATGTCCTGCTTGTTGAACGGGTTGATCAGCGGGTTCTGGGCGACGGTGATGAGCAGCGCGGCGATGATGACCAGGAAGATGTCGATCAGATTGACCACCGACAGGATCGGGTCTTCGGTTTCCGGTTCGTGCAGCAGTTTCAGGCTCATGCCACGGCTCCGCGCAACGCTTCGATTTCGAGCATTTCCTCGGCCAGCCAGCGGCGCCGGACATTGACCACCCAGTAGGTGATCGAAGCGGCGATCAGGGCCAGGATGACCGCCGAGAAGGCAATCGTCAGGTTGTCGGAAACCTTGGCCAGATTGCCGTCGGACAGCGATTTAAGGGCCGGCCCCATGGGAATCATCGTCGCCACCAGACCGAGCATCGGCGTCACGCGGCTGGCGATGCGCGGGTTCTCGAGTGCCTTGTGGGCGAGCAGGTCAAGCTGGTCGGCGCTGAGCGTCGGGTTGTTGCGGAAATTGGCGACCAGCGGCCGGCCCCGGCCGCGCTTGCGATAAAGCGCCAGCAGCAGAAATTCGCCGAGCACCCAGAAGGCGTAGATGAAGAGGCCGGCAATCAGGGCCAGCGTCGGCAGCAGAAAGAGCTGCGAGATCTGGTACATGGTCAGTTCGACTAGGTTGGGCATGATGACTCCGTATTGAAAAGTGGATGGGATGAGGGGCTTACCATTTGTCTTCCAGCGAGACCATCAGGGTCCGCTGGCCGCGTTCCGCGCTGCCCAACTGCCAGTTGTCGGCGCCCTGGCGGGCCTCGGCGAGGCGCTCGGTGTCGGCGCGTAACAGGTTTTGTGCTTCGCAACGCAAATTCGGCTGCGGCGTCAGGCGGCGGACCAGATAGAGGTTGAGCAGGGTGCGCGCCTTTTGCCGGGTGCTCAGTTCGTCGCCGATGGCGCTGCTTGCCGTGACGGTCACTTCCTGCAGCGTCCGGGTTGCTTCGGCGTTGACCAGCAGCGGGGCGAACAGGGCGGCGAGCAGCGGGTAGCGGGCCGGCTTCACAGGCCACCGCCGCGCGCCTGACGCCGGGCCGCCGCCAGGCCTCCACCCAGCGTCGCCAGCAGCAGTAGCGTGCCGCCAAACAGGGCGAGGGGAGCGGGCGGCAGCGGCGGCGCGTTCTCGACTTTTTCCAGCACCATGCCCTGCACCGGCGGGGGCGGCACCGGCGCTGCCGGTGGCGTCACCAGGTCGGCAGCGCCTTGTGGCCGGGTTGGCGAGGGGGCGGCGGGCAGCACGGCAGCCAGCCCGAAACCGGGAGCGACGAATTTTTCAAAAGCGGCATTGTCGCTATGCACGGCGTGGCGTTTGGCCAGTTCGCGATAACGCTCCTTCAGTTCGGCTACCGTCTTGGCATCCGCCTGCCAGTAACCCTGGCGGGCCATTTCCAGCATTTTTTCCATGGTCTGGGCGAGCGCGTGCGGGTTGTTCTGCTCGAACCACTGCTTCAGGCCGAGCTTGTGCTTGTCGCGGACGTAGACATCGACGAACTCCTGCCATTGGTCGTCGCGGACGATTTCGCGCGAGACGGTAGTCCACCCGGTGAAGTTGTTGACCGAGTCGAGCACCTGCAGCGTCCCGGAATAACCTTCATCGATCAGCCCCTTGATGTAGCCGGGGTGGAAGTTGCGGGTGGCGAGTTCCTTGGCGAGGAACTGGGCGGCGCCTTCGACCTTGCCGGCGCCGCTGCCGCGCAGGTTGGAGATGTAGAGTTCCGGTGCCTTGCCGTCGAGTTGACGCACCGCCGCGCCGATGCCGCCGAGGTACTGGAAGGGATCGTCGGTGGTCAGCATGCCGTAGAGGTTGGAAGTACGCGACAGCACGGCGCCTTCGGTGCCTTTCAGGTGTTCGGCGTAGAGATTGATGTTGCCGCCCTTGCCATTACTGCCGGCGATGCCCTTGCTGCCCCAGCTCGATTCGTCGGTGCCATAGGCGAACTGCATCTTCGACAGGTAGAGGTTGGCCAGTTTGCGGTCGCCCTCAGCCTTGTTCTTCCAGGTGTCGGTAGCGAGCGCCGCGTCGTCCAGCCCGGTGCCGTAGCGGCCGGATTCGGAGGAGAAGATGCGCGTTTCCGAGGCTTTCTTGGCCGCCGCTTCCGGTATCCCTTGCTTGACCAGACGGGCGGCGATGGCAAGGCTGTTGGCGTACATCGGGTTATCGGCTTCGGCGGCGCGGGCGGCCAGTTCGACGGCCTTGGCCAACTGTTTCATGGCATTCGGGAAGTGGTCGCGATAAAGGCCGGTGGCCGACAGCACGACATCGACGCGCGGCCGCTGCAACTGGTCGCGCGGCACCAGCCTGACGTCGATGACCCGGCCGCCGCTATCCCACACCGGTTCGACGCCCATCGCCCACAGCGCCTGCGCTTCGAGCAGGCCCTGGTGGCGCATGGTTTCGACCGACCATAGCGAAAAGGCGAGCTTCTTCGGTGCCTGGCCGGCCTTGGCGCGGTGTGCGGCGATCAGCGCTTCGGCGGCTTCCTTGCCGGCTGCCCAGGCTTGCTGGGTCGGCACCCGCGACGGATCGAAGCCGTACAGGTTGCGCCCGGTCGGCAGCGCATCCGGATTCTTCATCGGGTCGCCGCCATAGGAAGTCGGCCGATGCTGGCCGGCCAGCGCCGAGAGCAGGCCAGCCATTTCGCCGGCAGCGCCGAGGTCGGCGTACCAGCGCTGGCCCTGGGCCAGTTGCTCGGCCAGCTCGGCATCCGCCGGCGCCTTGCCGTCGGCCAGATAGCCGGCAAGCAGTTTCCACGGCGCCGAATCGGCCAGCTTTTCGTAGTCGCCGACGAAGGTTTCGTCGAGATCGTCTTCCTTGACCCCGGCGGCGCGGGCGGCGGCTTCCCAGTAGGGCTTGCCGAGCATCAGCAGCACGGTGCCGAGGCGATGCTTTTCCAGCGGCGGCGTGCCGAAGGTGTGCAGGCCGAGCGGCTGGGCGGTCTGAGCCAGTTCGTGCAGGTGGTCGTGCAACAGGCTGATGAAGGCGGGAAATTCCGAGCCGATCCGCGCATCGCTCCATCCCATGTCCTGGTCGATGCGCTCCGCTTTGACCCGTTTTTTCAGGTCGGCCGCCAGCTTTTCCTTGACCGAGCCGTCGTCCTGGGCCAGCCAGGCGTGCAGCAGGTCGTGGATCTGCGTCAGCGTGTCGTGCAGGCCGGCCGGCGCGAAGGGTGGGGTCTGGTGGCTGACGGTGACGGCGCGGCCGCGGCGTTTGGTCTGCAGCGCTTCGCCGATGTTGTCGACGATATAGGGATAGACCACCGGCACGTCGCCGACGGCGAGCATCGGGTAGTCCGACATCGCCAGGCCGCGCTCCTTGCCGGGCAGCCATTCCTGCGAACCGTGCGTGCCGTAATGGACGATGGCGTCGGCCTTGAAGCCGGCGCGCGCCCACAGGTACTGGGCCATGTAGAAGTGGGAGGGGACGGCCTTGGTCGAATGGTAGAGGGCCTTTTCCTTTTCTTCCGAGCGTTCGCCGCGCGGTGCCTGCGGCGTGAAGATGACCTTGCCGGCAGCAAAGCGCGGGATGACGAAGACCGCTTCGCCGCGGTCGACGATGACCATGGCCGATTTTTCCGGGGCGCCCCAGCGTTCGTTCAGTTCGTTGCGCACGGCGGGCGGCAATCCGTCCAGCCAGGCGCGGTAGGTTTTGACCGGCAGGCGTTCGGCCAGGCCGTCGCGCAACAGCGACGGCAGTTCGCCATCGCGGTAGAAGGGCGCCAGCAGGCGCTGCAGGTTGTTGACCAGCACGGTTTCCTCGTCGGCCGGCGTCGCATAGCCGGCCGCCTGCATCGCCTTCAGGGTGGCGACGGCGCTGCGCGTGACGTTGAGGTAGGAGGCCGAAAGGTTCTTTTCGCCCGGCGGGTAGTTCCAGTAGAAGACGGCGATTTTCTTGTCGGCATTGGCCAGCCGTTGCAGGCGTACCAGATTGAGCGCCTTGCTGGTGACCGCGGCGGTCTGTTCGCTGATGACATGGGTTTCACCGTCCGGCTTGCGCGTCGTGTTGGTGACCACGGCATCGATGATCCCGGCGTATTCTCCCTGCGCCAGGTAGAAGGGCACGTCGATCAGCGGCAGGCCCTGCGGGTCGGCCCGCCAGACTGCTTCGTCGCCCTTGCGGTAAGCCAGCGCCTGGATCACCGGGATGCCGAGCCTGGCCAGCTCGCTGCGTCGGCCTTCCGGGTCGAGCACGATCTGGGTGTTGATCACCGCGTCGGCCACCACTTTGCCGCCGACCGTCAGCATCGCCTCGTGCGGGCCGAGAACGCCGGCGTAATAGGGCAGCGCAATGGCGCCGGCGGCCTCGATGCGGGCGATCATGTCGTCGATGAAGGCGGTCTGCTCGGCGCCGATGTAGATCTGATGGAAGGCGATGGCGATCGTCGGCGGCCGTTTGGCGAGATCGACGCCTTTCCAGCGGAAATAGTCGGCCGGCGTCGCGAACACGGCATTCGGCGCTTTCGGGTGGTAGATCGCCGCATCCGGAAAGATGAAGGGCGGCGCGATGCCGGTGGTGGACTGGCCGCGCCGATGGGCGGCCAGGGTCTTGAAGAAGCCTTCGTAATTGGCTCGGCCGCCGTTGGTGTAATAGGCGTGCAGGCGCTCGGCGACGGCCTTGGGGAAGCCCTCGGCGAGCGGCCCGCTGTCGCGCATCCAGATATTCGGCAGCTTGAGCCCGGGCAGCACCTTGGCCAGCTTGCCCTTGACGGCCTCCTGCATGTGGCTGCGGGCGGCATCGAAGAGCACGATGTCGTGACCCTTGAACAGGCTGTCGATCTGGTCGGCCGGCAGCTGCTCGGCAAAATGGGCCGCGACCTTGAAGCCGTGGGCGGCGCCGATTTCGGCAATCGGCCGGAACTTGGCCGGCGGCACCGGCGAGGTGGCGATGATGAGGATCGATTCGGCGGGTGCGGCAGCGGCGAAAAGCAGGGCGGCGGCGAGCAGAAGGAGGCGTAGCTGGGGCATTCTTTACCTGGCTGGCGAGCGATTGATGAGTCAGTGAAAGACGGCGGTTTGACCGGCGGGGTCGGTCTCGTCGGCAATGGCATAGTAGAGCTGCGCCCAATCCTGTTCGAGGCGCCGGCCAAGCTGCTTCAGCAGCGGGGCCATCTGCTCGTCCGGATAACGTTGCAGCAACGCGAGTTCCCGGCGAATCAGCTGGGCCTGCTGCGGACAACCGAGGCAGGAAAAGCGGGTCATCAGCGCGAGCAGCGAACAGAGCAGTGCGGTGGCATCGGGTAAGTTGGCGGACATGCGGGCACTCCGGGGGAAATGCCGACAACCGGATGGCTTGGTTGTCGGCGTTAAGAAAAAGATCGATCAGCGGTGACCGGCGAAGCGCCCGTTCAGGCCGCCGGTCGCTTGAAGTCGGCGCAGGGGTCGGCCCGGCTGGCTGCCTCGGTGATCCACAGGTAGTCGTAAGGCGTGGCTTGCTCGTCCGGCGCGGTTGCCGCACCTTCTTCGAGAAAGGCGACAGCGATCAGCCGGCGGTTCGGGCGATGCTGGCGGAGCAGGCGCGGTACGCCGTAGTCGCTGCGGATGTGGCCATTGCCGGCGAGCAATACGGCGGGTCGGCCGACCGCGATACTCAGCGCGCCGAACATCGCCGCATCGCGGGTCTGCTGGGCCAGCCGCAAGCCGGGAATCATCGCCGCCGGAACCTGGGCGCAATGGCTGCGCAGCAGTTCGGCATCGAGGCTTGCCTGGCTTGCCGCTGCCAGCGGACTGCCGGCGACGACTTCGCTCAGCTCGGTCGGGATCGCCCCGCCGCCATCGCGGACGACGGCCCGGGCGGTGGCCCGCGGAATATTGCCGCCGGCCAGCGGCAGGCCGCGCTCCCGGATGGCCGCAAAGAGCGGCCCGTGCAGCGGCCAGCGCCAGGCCTTGGCGTCGAAGCCGGCATCCTCCAGGCTGTTCAGCAGCGCGCCGCTCGGCGCCATCTGCTTGCCCACCTGGAGATGCTCGGCAACGACCGTGGTGGTTTCCGGCAATGCGGCGAGCAGTTCGCCGCGCCGTTGGTGGTGCAGCGGGTTGTCGTGCAGTTCGCCCAGGAGCAGGAAATCGCTGTCGGCGATCACCTTGATCAGGGCTTCCCGGCTCAACGTCTGGCCAGTGCGGACATCGATGATGCGCTCGCCGGCCACTGCGCTCGGGCCGGCCAGCAGGGCGGCCCAGAGCAGGGCGACGAGGTGACGTTGCGGCGAAGCAGGTTTATCCACCGTTCCGTCCTCAGAACTGGTACTTCAGGCTAACCGAGGCGTTGCGCCCGGGCTGGCTGTAGGCGTCGATCTGGGCGTAGGCCGGCGACTGGTTGCGGACATCGGCCCAGAGAAAATACTTGCGGTCGAACAGGTTGAAGACCCCGGCGTTCAGCGTCAGGTTCTTGCTGAACTGGTAGTAGGCATTCAGGTCGACAATGGCGAAGCTGCCGCTGTTGTAATACAGCGCGCTGTCCGGATTGTTCTTCTTGCGTTCGACGGCGGTCAGCAGCAACTGGCCGCCATAGCGCTGACTATTGTCGTAGCGCAGACCGAGTACCAGCTTGTCCGGATCGATCGTTGCCAAGGGCGTTTCGCTACCGTCCTGCTCGGAATTGCCGGTGACGTGCGCGTAGCTGGCTGAAGCGCTCCAATCGCGATGGAAGGCCCATTCGCCGCGCAGTTCATAGCCATGGATATCGACGTTGCTGAGATTGACCGTCTTGAAGACATCGGGGGTTGGCGCCGGGTTCGACTCGACCAGCACGTTGCTGGCAATGAAGTTCTTGTACTTGCCGCGGAAGGCACTGGCGCTGTAACGCACGGCATGGCTGCGGCCGCGGATGCCGAGTTCGATCGAGTCGCTGGTTTCCGGTTTCAGATCGGGATTGCCAAGCGAAGTGTAGGGGTCCGCTGCCGTCAGGTTGGTGACGCCCCCATTAACCTGGGTCGGCGTCGGGGCGCGGAAACCGTGCGAATACTGGGCAAACAGGTTGGCCAGCGGGTCGAGTTTCCAGATCACGCCGAACTTGGGCGACACTTCCCGACCGTCGAGCTTGGCCGGTTCCGTGGCGTTGCTGAGGCGATAGAGGTTGTCGGCCTTGGGGCTCAACTTGAAACTGTCAAAGCGCAGCCCGGGAATCAGACTGAACGGCCCGACGCCGATCTCATCCTGAACGAAGGCCCCGAACAGCGTGTAGTCGGTGTCCGGAAAACTCTTGTTGGTGACAAAGGCGGTGGCGGCACTGTTATAGCCATCCTTCAGCGACGTCACTTCAGTGGTGCTCGCGTCCACGCCGTAGACGATGCGATGGGTGATTTTTTCGCCGAGATTGCTTTCGAGTTGCAGGCTGCCGCCGATCACTTCTTCGCCATAGAGGGTGTCGCGCCAGCGCGAGCGGCCCCAGGAACTGGCCGTGCTCTTCTCTTCCAGGCCCCATTGCCGATTCTCGGATTTCTGCGTGTACAGGCTGGCGACGGCATGCTGGAACCAGGCGTTATCGGCATTGCTGTAGTCGTAATCAAGCTTGAACAGCCGGCGGGTGATGTCCTCGCGCAAGGCGACGTTGGTCAGGCCGGCGGCGGCGTAGGCGTCGCCGAGGAAACTGAGTGCCGTCGTATCGACCTTGCGATCAAGATTTTCTGCGGTCAGCTTGAAGCGGTGGTTGCGGTTCGGCTTGATCACCACCTTGCCGAGTACGTATTGCGACTGGGTGTCCTGTGGATTGGGCGTGGTGCGGTTGACGTTGTTCGAGTCGTTGTCGCCCTTGTTGTCGCTTTCATGGCCGCGCCGGATGCTGGCCAGCAGCATGGCTTCGACGGTGTCGTCGGCGTAGGCGAAGGAAGGGACGGTCATCCAGCTGTCGTCGACCGATGAGTATCCGAGTTTGAGCGCTGTCTGGGTCGGCTTGCCGAGCGTCAGCAGGTCGCTCGGGTCCTTGGTCAGGAAGGTCACGGCACCGGCCAGGCCATCGCTGCCGAACTGGGTAGATGACGGGCCGCGCAGGATTTCGACGCGTTTGTAGGCTTCGATATCGATATAGTCGCCGCGTCCGGCCGCGTAGGGGCCGCTCGAATAGCTGGCCGGCAGACGGACGCCGTCGACCTGCAGCAGCACCTGATTGCCTTCGAGGCCGCGAATGTTGATGCCTTCGTTGCCGCTCCGCCCCGTTGCGCGAAAAACGCCGGAGGCACGGTTCGGCTCGGCCCGGACGGAAACGCCGGCTTCGTAGCGCAGCAGATCCTTGAGGTCCGCAGCCTGTTCCTTTTCGATGCGCTCGTCCGAAATGGTGGTGATGGTATTGGCGACGTCGTGGACGTCTTGTTCGGTCCGCGTCGCCGAGACAACGACTTCCGTCAGCAGGCCACCGCCGGTCTTGTCGTTGCGGGCAATCAGCATTTCCGGTTCGGCCAAGCCGGCCGGGGCGAAGCCGGCGCAGATCAGGCCGACAAAAACTGAAAGACAACGGCGTTTGAGAACGCCGGATGCGATGCTGGCATGCGCCATGGAAACCCCCAGAATTGATAGATATCTGGCGAGCTGCCTAGGTATGACCCGATCGGTGGCTGGCTAACGATGTGATGTGCGCGACCGTCGCGGGTGTTATTGTTCTGGCTACGGTTGGCAATGAGAACTATTATCAATTGAATTCTAGCGTCTGTCAATTGATCGGCCAGACGAAAAAAAGCCACGGTCGATGCCGTGGCTTTTTGCATGCTGCTGACGGTTTGCTTAGTGTTCGGCGCGTTTCTTGAACTTGCGCTCGCCATCGAACTTGCGCTCGCTGTCGAATTTCCGTTCGCCACCGCTGCCGCCATCCGGACGGCCTTCGTCAGGGCGCAGATTGATCGGTACGCCACGGACACGGGTGCGCTTCAGGGCGTTGTCGGCTTCCTTCGGCATGCCGGCCGGCAGTTCGACGGTGCTCGACTCGTCGTAAAGGGCGATGCGGCCGATGAAACGGCTTTCGATGCCGGCTTCGTTGGCGATGGCGCCGACGATGTCCTTGACCTGCACGCCATGGTCACGGCCGACGTCGATGCGGTAACGCACCATGTCGCCGGTCGGGGCCGCGGTGCGGCGGGGTTTGTCCTCGAAGCGCGGCCGTTCGCCACGCTCTTCAAAGCGCGGCTTTTCACCCCGTTCCTCGAAACGCGGCCGCTCGCCACCCTCGGTACGCGGCTTGCGTTCGCGGTCGGCGAAAGCGCTCGGGCGGCGGCTGTCAAAAGCCGGCGCGGCGCGGGCCGGTGACGGATCCTCGCCGCCGATCTGCAACGGCTTGCCTTCCTGCGCCATCATGCACAGGGCGGCAGCGACTTCCTCGGCGCCAACATCCTGCTCGGCGGAAATCTGCGAGACGATATTGGAGAAGAAAT
Organism: Dechloromonas denitrificans; assembly: GCF_020510685.1. Classification (NCBI taxonomy): domain Bacteria; kingdom Pseudomonadati; phylum Pseudomonadota; class Betaproteobacteria; order Rhodocyclales; family Azonexaceae; genus Dechloromonas; species Dechloromonas denitrificans. The sequence goes on along the minus strand of NZ_CP075185.1, from coordinate 3,351,694 downwards.
CGAGGCCTTCGGCGTTCAATACCTCGGCAACCTTTTCCTTGAAGCCGGCGACGCGCTTGTTGGTGACATCGGCCCGGCTGGGCAGCGTCAGCGGGGCGATCGGTGAGCGGGTGGCGCGCTCGATGGTACGCAGCATGCGGATTTCACGCGGTGCGACGAACAGGATGGCGTTGCCGGCGCGGCCGGCGCGGCCGGTGCGGCCGATGCGGTGCACGTAGGCTTCGGTATCGTAGGGAATGTCGTAGTTCACGACGTGGCTGACGCGCGGCACGTCGATGCCGCGCGCGGCCACATCAGTGGCGATGACGATGTCGAGGGCGCCGGACTTCAATTGCTCGATGACGCGTTCGCGCATCTGCTGGTTGAGGTCGCCGTTCAGCGCTGCTGCAGCGTAGCCGCGGGCGGCCAGCTTGTCGGCCAGTTCGACGGTGGCGTTCTTGGTACGGACGAAGATGATGGCGGCGTCGAAGTCTTCTTCAACTTCGAGGATGCGGGTCAGCGCATCCAGCTTGTGCATGCCGCTGACCTGCCAGTACACCTGGCGGATCGCCGCGACGGTGGCTGTGGCCGACTTGATCTTGATTTCGCGCGGCTCGACCAGATACTTTTGCGCGACACGCCGGATCTGTTCCGGCATGGTGGCCGAGAACAGCGCCGTCTGGTGGGTCGCCGGGGTGCGTTCGAGAATCCATTCGACGTCGTCAATGAAGCCCATGCGCAGCATTTCGTCGGCTTCGTCGAGAACCAGCGTCTTCAGATGCTCGAGATTGAGCGTCTTGCGCTCCAGGTGGTCCATGACGCGACCCGGAGTGCCGACGATGATGTGGGCGCCACGCGACAGTTGCTTGAGCTGGATGGTGTAGCTCTGACCGCCGTAGATCGGCAGGACATGGAAGCCGGGCAGGTTCTTGGCGTAGCTTTGCAGCGCTTCGGCAACCTGGATGGCCAGTTCGCGGGTCGGCGTCAGGACCAGGGCTTGCGGCTTGGTCAGCTTGACGTCGATCTGTTCCATCATCGGCAGCGCGAAAGCGGCGGTCTTGCCGGTGCCGGTTTGCGCCTGACCGATCAGGTCGCGACCTTGCAGCAGGACGGGGATGCATTCGGCCTGAATGGGGGAGGGCGATTCGTAACCGATATCGGCCAGTGTCTTGAGTAGTGACGGGCTTAAGCCGAGATCGGCAAAGCTCTGAGCAGTTGTAGACTCAGTTGATGACATGCTGTTTCCTTTCATCGTCGCTGTTGGGCTTTGTTATGGCTTGCGACGGATTGGCCCGATGGTCGGGCGGCCTGAGTTCCCCGATGCAGCCGTACCGGGGGCGAGTCAATGTGGTGAATCCTGCAAACGAGAAAAACGGTGGCTGCTCAGAAGACCTGCGGGCGATGCATCAACGCATTGATTGTATTAGTTTACTCTATTTTTGCCCTGCCGAGAACCCGGTCTTGTGCTGATTTGCCTCAGCGGGAGCTTTGGCGCATCATTTCAGCATAGAAAAATTACACCTCCTGACCGGGCGTACCGGCCTTCAGCGAGGTCAGGCTGGGGGGCGTCATCCTGCAATACGGCGGTTTGAAAAAATTATTCACCAAGCCTTTTGCCATTGGCTCGCTGAAGTTGCGACTATGGGCCTTGGTCCTGCTGCCCTTGGCGGCGCTGCCGGTACTCGGGGTGATTTTGCTGTTTTTCGGCAACGCGTATTCCGACCGCCTGCTGCTGAACAAGGTACACGGCGATTTGGCGATGGCCCGCGCCCATCTGCAGCATATCGAGAACGAGGCGATGCTTTCGGCCCGCAGTCTGGCGAATTCGCGGCGGATTCGCGGCTTGCTCAAGGGCGATGTCGACGATGTGGCGCTGCCCGACGTGCTGGCCTCCCGCCAGGAAAACATCGGTTTTGACTTTCTCGCCATTCTCGATCCGCTGGGGGGCGTGCTGGCAGCTAGCGAAAGCCAGGTCGCCGGCGATCCCTATGTCGATCTGCCGATCATTCGCGACGCCTTGCTTAGCGGCAAGGCGCTGGCCGGGCTGGAGGTGCTGACGCCCGACAAAATGCTGCGCCTGTCCGGAAAATTGCCCAGCCAGGCGCATATCCGTCTGGTCGATACGCCGCACGCCACCCCCAGTTTGCGGACCGACGAATTGCGCGGCTTGATGGTCGTTACGGCCGTGCCGATGCGGGACGAAGCGGGGAAGATCATCGCGACGGTGGTTGGCGGGTTTCTGCTGAACCGCCACGAAAAGTTTATCGACTATGTCGCCGAGATCGTCTCGGCCAGCGGCTTGCGGCAGCTCGGGGCGGGCGGCATGGTGACGCTCTTTCTCGACGATGTGCGGATTGCCACCAGCGTCCGGCTGCCCGGAGGCGAGCGGGCGATTGGCACGCGCGTTTCGCAGGAGGTGAAGGAGGCAGTGGTGGACCGGGGCGAGACCTGGTTGCGCCGCGCCTTCGTCGTCGATCACTGGGCGCTGACCGGTTACGAGCCGGTCGTCGACTACAGCGGCCGGAGCATTGGTGCCCTTTATGTCGGTATTCCCGAAGCGCCGTTTGCGGCTTTCCGCTGGCAGGCCTTCGGGATTCTTGTTTTTTCGTTGGCGGTTGCCGTTGCGCTGGCCACCGGGGCGGCCTGGTGGCTGGCTCGTGGCGTACTCCATCCGCTGGCCCGCCTGGAGTCGGCGATGCGCTCGGTAAGCGAGGGCCGGATGCAGACCCGGGTCGGCGAGATGCCGGGTGACGATGAACTGGTCCGCCTCGGCCATTTGTTCGATCAGTTGCTCGATACGATCGGCGAGCAGACCACGGCGCTGCGGCAATGGGCCGGCGAGCTGGATCAGAAGGTGGCGCAGCGCACGCACGATCTGGCCGAAGCCAACGACGCCCTGGCCATGGCTCGCGACGTGGCGGAGCGGGCCAATCTTTCGAAGAGCTCATTCCTGGCCAATATGAGCCATGAAATCCGCACGCCGATGAACGCCATCGTCGGTCTGACCCACTTGCTGCGCAAGGAGCTTTCCGATACCCGGCACATCGAGCGGCTGGAGAAGATTGACGGTGCCGCCAGCCACTTGCTGTCGATCATTAACGACGTGCTGGATATTTCCAAGATCGAGGCCGGCAAGCTGCACTTGGAGTACGCCCGTTTCGAGCTGGACAAGGTGTTCGACGCAGTGTGCGGCATGATCGCCGAGCGGACCAGTGCCAAGGGCATCGAGCTGGTGCGGGACGTCGCGCCGGAACTGGCTGGCACCTTCCATGGCGATCAGTTGCGGCTCGGGCAGATTCTGCTCAACTTCGCCAGTAATGCCATCAAATTCACCGAGCATGGGGCGATCATCATCCGTGCCCGCATCGTCGAGGACCGGGGCGATCAGCTTGTGGTGCGCTTCGAGGTCAGCGATACCGGGGTCGGCATTCCGGCGGAAGCCATTCCCCGCCTGTTTTCGGCCTTCGAGCAGGCGGATAGTTCGACCACCCGGAAATATGGCGGAACCGGTCTCGGGCTAGCCATCAGCCGGCGTCTGGCCAACATGATGGGGGGGCAAATCGGGGTCGATAGCGAGCCGGGCAAAGGCAGCGTGTTCTGGTTTACCGCCTGCCTCGGCTGTGACCGGAGCCGTCAGGCGGTCCGGCCAGTCTTGCCGGCGCTGGCCGGGCAGCGGGCACTGGTTGTTGATGACCACCCGGTGGCTCGTCAGGTG